>JAAYDH010000072.1 GCA_012729405.1 Erysipelotrichaceae bacterium | reverse complement strand
TTTCATCGGATACATTGCATTTATTCTTCGCCCAAAATAACGAATTCCGTTTTTCTTTTGGGGAGCGTTTTTCCAATAATTATTTCTATCCCTCTCCTTTCGCTAAGTTGTGGAATATGGAAGTAAGAAGAGGTGTTTTGCCGAAAATTTACTATAGTAAAATTTACGCTGAGCTAGCTTTAGCGGCTCAAAAGGATCTTGATAAATATTTTCATGAAAAGAGCGATGATTTTTTTGCTTTGAATAGTGTGGTTAGCATTCCTTACGATTCATATGATAACGAGTTTACTGGGGCAAAGGTATTTAACTTGGAAAAGAGATTGAAACACTCTTATTCCCGCATGAAAGTCTATCATGCCTGCCCTTTCCAATACTTTGCGTCAGCGGCCTTAAAACTTGACCCTTTCGAAAATAGTTTCCACCTATGTTTGGGTAATATTGCTCATCACATCTTCCAAGACATTCAAGAAGATGGATTCGACTTTGAGTCATCATATCGACGCGCTTATCAAATCGAAAACCAAAGTTACCCGTTTTCAATTGCTGAGCAAGTTTTATTAAATCAACTAAAAAAAGATATTAAAGTAGCCGTCGAAGCAATTGGCTTGCATCAATCTAAGATGTCCCATCCACGTTTTTACATGGAGGAGAATCTTTCTTTTGACCTTGATAATCAAACGGTGGTGGAAGGAAAAATCGATAAGATTGTCATTACCGATGACCGATATATGTTCTTGTTGGATTACAAGACCGGAAAAGAATCATTTTCACCCAGCCTTGTACAGTTCGGAAGTTCGTTCCAATTACCGACCTATGCTTTACTAGTCAGCCAATCTGAAAAATTCAACCATTACGAATTGGCCGGACTCTTTATCCATCACGTCATTCCTGATTCCATCAAACGTCAAATAAAAGAAGACGCCTTGGTGCCTACTTACCTCAAACTTGACGGCTACGTAGTTGACGACATAATGGCGGTGAAAAGTATTGATACCACCTTCGGTGAGCCGGGATCAGAATCTAGTTTTATCAAATCATTGCGATTGAAAAAAGACGGAACATTCGACGCGAAAAGCCGCAAACAATCTAAAGAATATTTCCGTTCCCTAGCGGATGAAGCCAGATGCTTATTTATCGATGGAAACAAAAAGATTCGCGAGAATCAATTTCCTGTTCGACCCCAATTTTTAGATAAAGAAGGCCCATGCAAATATTGTAGTTTTAGAGATATCTGCTACGTCAAAAATGAGCAAAAAGTTTACCCAAAAGCTGAACTAGAGCAAGAGGAGGGTAGCGGAAATGGCATTTAAATGGTCAAAGAATCAACTTGAAGCGATTCGAACCATCGGTAGCAATGTTTTAGTTTCCGCCGGAGCTGGAAGCGGCAAGACCGCTGTTTTAACTGAGCGTATCTTCCAAATTATAAAGTCCGGGCATTCTCTTAGTAGATTCCTAGTTTTAACATTTACCAACGCCGCGGCCGGAGAAATGAAAACCCGTTTGCGGGATAAACTTCTCGCTGATTCACAAACCAATAATCTCGCCACTGAGATTGAAGCTGCTCACATCGAAACTTTTGATGCTTTCAGCCTCTATCTTGTCAAAAAATACTGCTCTAGACTCTGCATTTCGAGCGATATAAACATTATGGAACCGAGTCTGCTCAAGATCCAAAAGCTGAAGATTATCGATCAAGTCTTCAACGAATATTATGAAAGTCGTAACCCGCTCTTTGTGGAAATGATTAATGCTTTTTGCTTGAAGAGCGATCAATCTCTAAAGAGCTTCCTCGAGCAAATCATAAATTTATCAAATCTAAAAATTAATAAATCCGCCTTCTTTCGCTACCTGATGGAAGATTGCTATGATACCAATCGTATCAATTCATATATCGATAATTACTATCTCCAAGAAGTGGAAAATTTCCGCCAGCTAAGAAAATTAGGGGAAACTTTAAGTGATCTCGACGACGCCAATCAGATTTGCGATATTCTCGATCAAATAATCAACGCCAGGAATTACGATGAATTCGCTTTTTTGAAGGAAGTGCTTATCTTTCCCAAACAGAGATCTAAATATCCCGAGGAAGACAAACTGTTGCGGAATTATATTGCTACCTCATTTAAAGAATGGAAGGCCGGCAATTTCGGGCCTCGCAAAGAAGTCTTAAAAGCGTTTACTCTTTATCAACTTTATGGCAAATTACTGGTTGAAATGGCTCAAATTGTCGATAAACGATTTTTTGCTTTCAAAAAAGAAAACCACAGTTACGATTTTCCAGATATTGCTCGGATGGCCCTCGAGATTATTGCTATTCCTGAAGTTTGTGAGGAAATAAAAAGTTCGTTTGATTTTATCATGGTGGATGAATATCAGGATACCTCCGACATCCAAGAAGAGGTAATTCGCGCCTTAAGTCGCGATAACGTCTACATGGTCGGTGATGTCAAACAGTCCATCTATCGTTTTAGAAATGCTAATTGCCAAATTTTCCAAGATAAATTCGTGGCTTACAAAAAGAATCAAGGCGGAAAAGAAATTGATCTCAATGTCAGTTTTCGCTCACGATATCAAGTTATCAATTTCATCAATGAGACATTTGCAAAACTTATGACTTCAAGGTACAACATCATCAATTATGATGATGGTCACAATTTTGTTTTCGAACCTGTGATCTATAGCCAAGATAATAATAATGACTATTTGCCTGTTGTTTATACCTACCCAAAGGGAAAATCAGAAGAAAACGTTGATCAAGAAATCGCGATTATCGCCGATGATATTATTGCCAAGATAAACGATGGCTTTACCATCTATGATAAAGAGGAAAAAATAACGCGGCCAGTCGGCTTTGGTGATTTTTCCATCATCATTGACCGTGCCACCGACTTTGATAAATATCATCGTTATTTCTCGATTCGCGGCATCCCCTTAAATGTCATTCAGGATGAGCGGATTGATGATTCCCTATTAGGCATGGTGACAAAAAATCTAATCATCCTATTTTCATCAATTGCAAATAATAATCTGGACGATTGTTTTATTCATGCCTATGTTTCGATTGCCCGCTCTTTCTTAATGAGGCTGCCGGATCAAGAAATTTTCGATATCGTCGCTAGTAAGCTATTTGTTCATACCGCCCTTTTTGAAAAATTGGAAAAAGTGGTGCGGATTTTCAAGAACAGCTCACTATATGAGATTGTCCGAGCTTTGTATGATGAGTTTGATATCTATCATCAACTGATGCGCCTCGATCGGATTAACAACAACATTGAAATGGTCGATAGCTTCCTTTCCTTTGCTAAATCGATGGACGATCTAGGGTTTTCACTTGACGACTTTGCTACCTATTTTGGAGAGCTTACTCAATATGGTCTTGAAGTAAAAGTTCCTCGAAAAGGTCATCAAAAAAACGCGGTGACGATTATTACTATTCATCGTTCAAAAGGTTTGGAATATCCGATTGTCTACTTGCCAGGCCTATTTAAAACTTTTAATCGCGATGAAGTAAAGGAAAGTTTTATAGCCTCCCCCGATTATGGAATTTTCTTCCCATCCCCGAATGATATCCCATATGCTTCTTTTCCACACTTCTTAATTAAACAAAAATATGTCCAAGATGATTTCGAAGAAAAAATTCGCCTTTTCTATGTCGCTATTACTCGAGTTAGAGAAAAGCTAATTTTCCTTTATCCACGTGATGAAAATGATACGACTTTCTATGATTTGAAAAAAGCCAACTGCTTCAAAAACTTCCTTGAATACCTCGCTCTCCCTGATGCTCTGGGAAAAGAATACGTTTGGAAAAAGGCTTCAATTCCTTCAAATAGTCGGCAAAAAGCCTCTAAAATCGTGAAAATTAAACAACTTTCATTACCAAGCAAGTTGGTGGAGAAGAAGGCTGCAAGCAAGAAAGAGGTTCAAGGAGCAGAACAATCCGCTCTTGAATTTGGCAACCAACTTCATCATCTTCTTGAAGTGGTGGACTACGAGAAAAAAGATCTCTCATTCATCTCTGATAAAAGACTTGGCAAATGTGTTTCTAATGTTTTAAAGAGTTCCCTTTTCGCCAATGTCAAAAATAAAGACCTCCGACACGAATATGAATTTTATGATGATGTTAACCAGGTCCATGGAATTATTGACTGCTTAATACTTAAGCCAAACGAAATCATTATTGTTGATTTTAAACTTAAAAACCTTGATGATGAACATTACATTGTACAGTTACATACTTATCGCGATTATATTAAAAGTATTAGTGATAAACCGATTCGGATGTATCTTGTTGCTGCCTTAACAGGGGAGGAAAGACAAATTGACTAATAAAATTGCCGTTCTCAACAAAGAACAAGTCACCAAAATTCTCGAATATCTCAGAATTCCCTCATCAGCATCCAAGGACTTTATTTTTGAAATCTACGAATTAGCCATGGACGCGATTTCTCAATTTTCGGAACTCGCCTCTTTTGAACGACTCTTTAATGTCAACTCCGTCGAAGTTATCGAATACTGTGTTGGCGAATATGTTTATAGCATCGCCGTTCGCACTCCCGAACAAATCCAAGAATTTATCGCCAACGAGAATATCAAAGCATCAATGGCTTCGATTGTCGCAGATAAATACATCAGCCTGCAAAAGCTTGAACATAAGGAAAGACAAATCGCTAATGCCTATTTCCCACCAGTCTCTTCGCTCAGTGTCTATATCAACTTCACTCTTAACATTTTGCAAAAATATGAGAAAAATGATCCGGCCTCAACGCTAATTACCGATCTTTTAACAAAGTCACTAACCATCGCTAAATGTGCATTGTCATTATTGGTGGACGGCTTTGAAACCGAAGCTTTTTCCTCCTGGAGAACCCTTCACGAGTGTGAGTGTACTCTCATCCTTCTCGAGCATTATGGCGAGCCCGTCATAAATCGTTACTTAAGACATATGAAGTTTGGCATTGCCTTCAAAGATGTGATGACCGACAAGAATAAACAGACCGACATCTTCAATTCGATGAAGGAAGAAATGAAAGAATACGACCTTAAAAGCAAAGATATTAAAAAGTACATTGAGTACGGTTGGTTGTACGCGATACCAGAGGTAAAAGCGACACCAACTTTTAAACTCAATTTCCGCGATGGCTTAGAAAAAATCGCCCGTCTAGATGCCTATAATTCCCGCTATGAAATGAGCTCCGAAATCATCCACAGCACCCCAATGCTCATCTATTCTAACCGCGATTATTTCTACTTCATCACGCTCCTCAGTCTTTACGAATCGTTCTTTCGTTTAGAGAGAATCTTTGTCTCTCTATTCTCTAAAAGAGTGAGTCCAGAGCAGATGAAACGATACGAAGCAATGCGCAATGTCTATTACTCGCAACTCGTCAACATCCACAAACGCGAGAGCGCGAAATTCAAAGAATTCCAAGAAAAAAGCAATAAAAAAGAGAACTGAGTTCTCTTTCTTTTTTATTTTTAAATGGTCATCACACATCCGCGTAGCAAGAGCCACCGATGAATTCACGCATCAAGGAGTTGCATGGCACCCACTCGTCGGGGATATCTTCGAAGAACTTTAACATTCTCATTAATCTCTCAGCGACAGGGAAGAACTCACTTTCAGAATCGATAACTTCAAGGATTGGAAGAGCGTATTTCTTCATGCAGCAAAGTTCATAAGTCAAGAATGAGTTAAAGACATAGTTTGCACCTTCTTGGTTATTGTATATCCACTTGAATTCGCCTCTTCTCACGCTATCCCACATTGACATTGTTTCAGTCGCACTGCTCCCGCGGAATTGGTAGTCGCGGACGATACGACGAAGAAGACGTAAATCAGTGAGCGATAGTGGATTGTGATTGTCGATATTGACCTGTGCTTGGGGAGCGATAAAAATCTTGAATTTTTGATGGCTGGGGATCGAGGAGGTCATTCTTTCATTTAAGGCATGAATGCCCTCGATGATAATTGGTTGATCGCTCAAGATTTGGAGGGTGCGACCTTTAACGCGGTGGCCGAGTTTGAAATCAAACTTGGGAAGTTCAACCGGCAAACCGCAGATAAGGTCGGACATGTTTTGGTTAAAGGTTTCAATATCTAACGCTTCGATTGACTCTAGGTCAGGATTACCATCCTCATCCTTTGGAGCTTCTGATTTTGGTCGGTAGTAGTCATCCATTGAAATACGGATTGGGTTGATGCCCCGAGATAATAATTCGATTCTTAAACGGTTTGCGAAGGTGGTTTTTCCAGAAGAGGAAGGTCCGGCGATGCAAATTAAGCGAATATTTTCTTTGTCGACTTCGATTAGATTGCCTAACTCGGTGAGTTGTTGATTGTGTTTGTGCTCACTTAAGTTAATAAGATCAACTGGGCCATCTTTTTGAAGGCGGCGGTTGATGCTGACGATGGTGTCGCCACCAGTTGCCTTAGCCCATTGGTGAGCCCTTTTTAAGGTCTTGCCAAAGGTTGGTGCATCTTCAAAGGGAGGAATTTCACCACCGCACTCTGGGCGAGGATAACGAATAATGATTCCGGGATGATAGAACTTAATATCCCATTTGGTAATGTAACCAGTGGATGGAACCATTCGGTTATACATATAGTTGTGATATCCGTCGCACGTATAAACATGAGCGGTTTTCTCCGGGCGATAAGTGAGAATATCGGCCTTATCTTGATAGCCTTCTTCACCAAAAATCTTTGCGGCTTCTTCTTTGCTAACTATGCTTCTGACGAGTGGTAAATCGGCTTTGATGAGTCGATTCATTTCCTCGACCAATTCCTTGACCATCTTATTTGTGCTGGTCACACCAGAATTGAGAATCTGCATAAAAATAGAACGGGAAACGTTGTAGGAAAAACGAATCTCGATTTCTGGATGAATTTTTCTCATCGCCATGGCGACCAAGAAACGAAGCGAAGCTTCATAGGATGGTTTAGCATCGCGATCTTTGAAAGTCAATGGAACGATTTCCGAATCCTTACTAATTACATATGTCAACTCGCGAACACGATTATTGACGTAAGCGCATAGATATTCACGACTATCCCCGATGACTTCGAGGACGCTGACTGGTTTGTCATACGTTTTTGTTGCGTTATTAAAGGTCACAGTAAATGACATGTTATAGCCTCCTTAGTATATAAAACTAGCAAATTGATTTTATATGGGATGACTAGATTATGCAAATAAATTAAGCAAATTTAGCGAGGTGATTTGTTCTCGCTAGTTTTTTATGAAAGAAAAAATAAATTTTCTCTTTCTTTCGAGACCATCAAAATGTGATATTTATTGAAATTTGGCCGGAATATTAGGATAATATTACCTGGTATAACAAAGGAAAAATTAAATATGGAAAACAAAAATATGGTCTACATTCAATCAGGAGGACCGACCTCGGTTATCAACTCCTCGCTTTATGGAGCAATTCTTGAGGCCAAGAGACATCCTGACCTCATCGCTCACATCTATGGCTCATTAAACGGAATTGAGGGCCTTATTGATGGCAATCTCATTGACCTCGGAGCAGAAGACAGTGAACAAATCGAATTACTTCTTCAAACTCCTGGAGCTATTTTAGGGACGACAAGAAGAAAGCTACCCAAGGATTTTCACGATCCTATTTATTTAAAGATCATCGATAATCTCAAAAAACATCACATCAATTACGTCTTCGTCAACGGCGGAAACGATTCGATGGATACCTGCAATAAAATTGCTGCCCTCGTCAACGAACTCGGTCTTGACATCAAAGTCATTGGTGTCCCTAAGACGATTGATAACGACTTAGCCTGCACTGATCACTCCTTAGGTTTTCCAAGTGCTGCCAAGTTCGTCATCAATGCGATTCATGCTTTCGCTATGGACGCCAAAGCTTTCAAAAAAGGTAAAGTTCACATCATTGAAATCATGGGTCGAAATGCTGGTTGGTTAACCGCCTCTGCTGATTTATTGCCCGAAGAAACGCGTCCGCATCTTTTCTATATTCCTGAACGTCCTTTTGATCTCGAAGAATTCTTAGTCGATATCAAGAAGATTTATGAAGAAAAAGGCTATGCTCTCGTCGCTATTTCCGAAGGAATTAACTTTCCGCGCGATATGTCTCGCGTCCGCGTTGATAGTTTTGGTCACGCTCAATTGGGCGGTGCTGCCACTGATCTTTGTACCATCGTCGAAGATCGCTTAAATATTCCAACCCGCGCTGTTGAACTCTCTTTAACTCAGAGAGCGTTCCCCGCTTTTATCTCTTTAACCGATCGCACGGAAGCTGTTCGCACTGGAGAAGTCGCCGTTCAAAGTGCTCTTCAAGGCATCACCGGCAAAATGGTGGTCTTCAAAAGAATTTCCACTTACCCATATATTATTAATTACGAATTAGCCGACCTCGACAAAGTCGCTAACGCTGAAGCCCACATCCCGTCATCTATGATGGTGGATAATACTCGAATGTCACAAGAATTTCGCGACTATCTTTCCCCCTTAATCGAGGGCGAAGTCACTCTTAAATGTAAAGATGGCATCGCTGATATTACTCGCTTAAAAAGAATCAAAGTGAAAGATTAGGAATGAAAGAGAGATTTAAAAATTTAAATATCTATTATCGCGTATCCATCTACTCGTTAATTCTCCTGGCCTTTTTTATCCTCGCCCTCTCCTTTCTATTCTTTCTCGGATATTTGGATATTCCTTTTGGAATAATTCTCGGTTCTCTGATTAGTATTTCTAGTTATTTTGGTTTAGGCTTACTCGAAGTTAAAAACAAACGAGACACTAAAGGAATCGGGGGTATCGTCGTTTCTGTCGCTCGCTTTGTAGTTTTGGCGGCCGCACTTATCATCTCAGGTTGGCTCTACTACGAAAAGAGCATCCGCATTTTCAACATTTTCGGTATCGTCGGAGGGTACACATACCCGCTACTTGTTCTCCTGTTTTTCACCGTTAGACAAAAGAAGGAACAATAAATGTTTGATGACTTTCTAAAACTGGAACTATCTGGAGAAGTCATTTCCTCCTTAATCGTCATGGGAATTATAATTATTCTCGCGATTATCGTTGGAATTATGGCGCGTTTTCAAGACCCTTTGAAAAAGCCTAAAGGTCTTCTTTTTCTCGCGGAACTAGGAGTCGATTTCTTTGATAATTTTACCAAAGGAATGATTGGAACAAAATTGTCTGGCTTTGGCGGCTTCATCATGGCCATTGCCGTCTACCTCTTCCTCTCTTTCATTTTCGGTTTAACCGGCTTACCTTCTCCGATGACCAACATGGCGGTTCCTCTATCGCTAGGATTGCTTGCTTTCTTCGGGATTCACCTCGTCTCTTTGAGATTTACGAAAGCAAAATACTTTAAGCGTTATATTCAACCATTTCCCGTTTTCCTTCCGATCAACATGCTCTCGATGTGGGCTCCGTTGTTATCGTTGACCCTCCGTCTATTTGGTAACGCATTATCAGGCTATGTATTGATGAATATCGTCTACTTCGCTTTGGAAAACCTCTCAGAAATGATTTTTGGGGGTTTGGTGTCAGGAGGTTGGGGAGGTATTTTTATTGCCCCTCTCATTGCCCCGATTCTCCACCTCTATTTCGATCTATTCTCCGCTTTTATTCAAACAACTATTTTCATCTCATTGACAACCATCTTTATCGGTCAAGAAATTCCCGATGAAGATGACGCTTTGTCTTCGAATATTCAATTATCAAGGGAAGGAGGTAAATAGTATGAACATTCTCGCAGCAGCCATTGCTATTTGGGGCGTTATTCCTAGCGCCGCCGGTGAAGCTTGGGTTTGCGTCCACGCTATCGATGGTATCTCTCGTAATCCAGAAGCCGCCAATACGCTTCGCAACAACATGATTCTCGCTTGTGCTCTTGTCGAGACAACCGCGATTTATTCGCTTCTCGTCTCAATTCTCTGCATATTCCTCGGATAACGGAAAGGAGTTATTCTCATGAACGATTTTAACGGTTTATTAGTTTTAGAAGGCGGCATTGATGATTTGTTTAACGAAATCAGTAGTAAACTGATTCCTAATCCATTCTCTTTTGTCGTCCAGTTATGCTCCTTAATTGTCCTTATTTTGATTGTCTTTTTTGTCGCTTATAAGCCGGTGAAAAAAATTCTCAAAAGGCGTGCCGAATTCATCGAAAACAACATCGTCGCCAGCCAAAAGAACAAAGCCTTGGCCGAGAAGAACCTCGCTCAATCGGAGGAGACAATCCTTTCTTCCAAGAAAGAGGCCTCTGAAATCATCAATGAAGCGAAGCAAAATGCCTTGCAGGAAAGGCAAGTTCTTGAGGAAGAAACCAAGAGAGATATCGCTCGCATGAAAAAAGATGCTGAGATCGATATCGAAAAATCAAAGGAAGATTCCCTCGAGGAGATTCGCAAGGAAATGGTGAGTATTGCCCTTGTCGCGAGCAAAGAAATCTTAAAGCGAGAAGTCTCGGAGGAAGATAACGCCAAATTGGCGGAGGATTTTATTGAGAAACTAAACTAATATGAACGAAGTAGCCTCTTCTTATGGATTAGCTTTATTCTCGTTGTCAAAGGAGCAAAACCTTGTTCTTGAACGACAAAACGAAGTTAAAGCCTTAATGAGCGTTTTAAAAGAAAATGCTGGTTTTATCAACGTCCTAAATTCGGCATTTCTGCCCCTAGAAGAGAGACTTATAGTGATTGATGAAACCTTTCCAAGTGTCGATGAGGACCTTAGAAATTTCATGAAAATTATCTGCCGGAACTCACGAGTTAAATATCTTTTTGATATTTTTGAAGGTTTCAATTCCTACTGTAACGAGTACCGCGGCATCAGAGAAGGCATTCTCTATTCCACGATCCCAATTCCCGAACCCACGAAACAGAAAATTGAAGAAAAAATTGCCCAGTTAGAAAAGTGTTCCGTCGAGTTAATCAATCGAATCGACCCTAGTCTTATCGGCGGGGTGAAGGTCTTGATTAACAGCCATATCTACGATGGTTCGATTAGCGGAAAAATTGGCAAAATGCAACGTAGCCTTTTAGAAAAGGAGGATCGCTTCCATGAAAATTAAAGCGAATGAAATCAGCGCTCTGATTAAAGAACAAATTAAAAATTACGATCACGAAGTCGAAAGCAGTGATGTCGGTGTCGTCGTCTCTGTTGGCGATGGTATAGCCATCGTTTATGGACTTGACCAAGCCATGCTTGGAGAATTACTCCTATTCCCCAACGACATCTATGGAATGGTAATGAATCTTGAAACCGACCAAGTCGGTGTTGTTCTTTTAGGTGATGACTCCTTAATCAAAGAAGGCGACACGGTAAAGCGCACGAAAGAGGTGATGGAAGTCCCAGTCGGAAACGAACTGCTTGGCCGAGTGGTCAACGCTCTCGGACAGCCAATCGACGGCCTCGGTGATATTAAAGCGATTAAGCGTCGCCCCATCGAAGTTATCGCACCCGGTGTTATCATGCGTCAAAGCGTCAACACTCCTCTTGAAACCGGCATTAAAGCTATCGATTCAATGGTTCCAATCGGTCGTGGTCAACGCGAACTTATTATCGGCGATCGCCAAATCGGAAAAACTGCGATTGCGATTGACACGATTATTAACCAAAGAGATAAAGGTGTCTTATGCATCTATGTTGCGATTGGACAAAAGAATTCGACAGTTGCTCAAATTGTCGACCGTTTGAAAAAATACAAAGCCCTGGACTATACAGTCGTGGTCGCCGCGACCGCGAGCGAACCTGCACCCTTACTCTATATCGCTCCCTATGCTGGATGTGCGATGGGCGAAGAGTGGATGCATCAAGGAAAAGATGTTCTCATCGTTTATGACGATTTAAGCAAACATGCGGTTAGCTACCGCGCCCTCTCGCTTCTATTGAAGCGTTCTCCCGGAAGAGAAGCTTATCCTGGCGATATCTTCTACCTCCATTCCCGCCTCCTTGAACGAGCTTGTAAACTCGATGAGAAATATGGTGGTGGCTCTCTTACCGCCCTACCAATCGTTGAGACTCAATCAGGAGATATTTCGGCTTACATTCCGACAAACGTCATTTCCATTACTGATGGTCAAATATTCTTGACCACCGATCTATTCAATGCCGGACAAAGACCCGCCATCGATAGCGGATTCTCCGTCTCACGTGTCGGCGGAGATGCGCAATATAAAGCGATGAAACAAGTTACTGCCTCCCTTAAGATTGAATTAGCTAACTTCTCCGAAATGAAGAGCTTTGCTCAATTTGGAAGCGATCTTGATCCCACCACCTTGAGAGTTTTAAAGCACGGTGAAGTTTTGCTCCGTGTCTTAAGACAAAAACAATATCACCCCTATTCTTTATCGCATCAAGTTTTCGAATTGTTCATGGCTAAGCATGGTTATTTAGACGATGTTAGTCTAGAGGATATTCAAAGTACCCTTGATAAAGCTTACCGCTATGTGACCAGCAATCAAAAAATCGCTTTAGCACTAATTGATAAAGAAAAGGAAATCGCGCCGGAAGTCGAAGAAAAATTGCATCTTACGATAAAAGAATTCTTCGCAATTGAAAGACAAATCTAAGGAATTTTATGTCGCAACAAATCAATCGAATTAAACAGAGAATAAAAACCATCAACGGAGCGCTCAAAGTAACGAGCGCGATGAAACTGGTTTCGACGGTGAAACTCAAGAAATGGAAGAATAAGATGTTTGTCAATCGAACCTATTCTAGCCAAATCGAAGAGATTACCAACGAGGTTTTTCGATTTGCGAAGAAAGTAAAATCTCCTTTCATTGAACCAAACTTAGAGAGCAGAAGAAAACTTTACATTATCGTCTCGAGCACGCTGGGATTATGCGGCGCTTACAACAGCAACATCTTTAAGCTCGCCGATATCACTCTCAAGGAAAACGATGAATTGATTGTCCTTGGTAAAAAAGGACTCAATCATTTCGAAAAAGACCGCTTTACGATGCTGAAAGATTTTTCCAGTTATTCAACAATTACGGATCAAGGCGTTATCCGTCAGTTAAGTCAATTTGTGACTGAACAATATCAAGCGAATAAATATCAGGAAATTCACCTGATTTATTCTTCTTACAAAAACTCATTCGTCTTCGTACCTAAAGACGTCACTATTCTCCCAGTTAAGAAGCCTGAAGAGAATAATGAATTAGATTTTGCTCCAATTATGGAGCCCACACCGCAAAAGCTGGTGGATAGTCTTCTTCCTCTATATCTCAAAACTTTGATTTATAGCAAGCTTTTGGAATCTGAAGTATGCGAACACGCCGCGCGTCGAAACGCGATGGAAAACGCGACCGATAACGCGCAAGAATTAATCGACAAATTAACAATTGAATTAAGCAAAGCCCGCCAGAGTTCAATCACCGAAGAAATTACCGAGATTGTCTCCACGGCTCGGGCTCAATAGGAGGAAACACGATGGAAAAGAAACTCGTCAAAGGAAAAATCGCTCAGGTCATCGGACCAATTGTTGACGTCAAATTTGAAAACGAGAATTTACCCGAACTTTTAACTGCGCTTGAAGTCTTATTAAACGACGGAAGTAAACTCGTTCTTGAAGTTGCTCAACACGTCGGTGGGGACATCGTCCGCGCTGTCTCGATGGGACCAACGGAAGGTTTAGTCCGCAGTCAGGAAGTTATCTCGACAGAAGGGCCAATTTCGGTGCCGGTCGGAACAGCCACTCTCGGTAGAATGTTCAATGTCTTAGGTGATCCTATCGATGGGCTTCCAGCAATTAAAGATGCGAAAAGAATGTCAATCCACCGCAACCCGCCCAAATTCCAAGATCAATCTGTGAAAACCGAAATCTTTGAAACTGGTATTAAAGTCATCGATTTACTCTGCCCATATGTGCGAGGTGGAAAAATTGGCCTTTTCGGAGGAGCTGGTGTTGGAAAAACTGTTTTAATTCAAGAATTAATGCGTAATATCGCCCAAGAAAAAGGTGGCATTTCCGTTTTCGCTGGCGTCGGTGAAAGAAGTCGAGAAGGTAACGACTTATATCGCGAGATGAAAGCTTCGGGAGTATTGAGCAAAACCGCTCTCTGCTTCGGACAAATGAATGAACCACCAGGAGCTCGCATGCGCGTTGGTTTATCCGCCCTCACGATGGCGGAATATTTCCGCGACAAAGAACACACCGATGTCTTATTATTCATCGATAATATTTTCCGTTTCACGCAAGCCGGCAGTGAAGTCTCTGCTTTGCTTGGCAGAATGCCCAGTGCGGTTGGTTATCAACCGACACTAGCTACTGAAATGGGTCAACTCCAAGAAAGAATCACCTCAACCAAGGATGGTTCAATTACTTCCGTTCAAGCCATTTACGTCCCGGCGGATGATTTAACTGACCCCGCACCTGCGACAGCTTTCTCACATCTTGATGCGAAGACCGTCTTGGATCGCAACACTGCGGCTTTAGGTATCTATCCAGCCGTCGACCCTTTAAACAGTGCATCAACTGCTCTCGAATCCGAGATTGTTGGAGAAGAGCATTATAAAGTAGCTCGCCAAGTCATTGAGACCCTTGAGAGATATCGCGAATTAAGTGACATTATAGCTATTCTTGGTATGGACGAACTATCTGACGAAGATAAGAAGATTGTCGAAAGAGCGAGAAGAATTCGTAACTTCCTCTCTCAACCTTTCCACGTCGCCGCTCATTTTAACAACCAAGCTGGCATATATGTCAAACGCGAAGATACTGTTCGCAGTTTCAAAGATATTTTAGAGGGCAAAGCTGATGATTTGCCAGAAGTCGCTTTCCTCTATGTTGGAACCATTGAAGATGCTCGTAAAAAAGCCGAGACCTTAAAGACAAAATAATATGAAAACCTTTCCTCTCGACATCTTTACACCCTTCGGACATTACCTCGAGACTAATGCCTCATTTTTGGAAGTTCAGTCAGAAGATTACCTCCTCGGAATCCTTCCTGGTCATGCTCCCTTGGTCTCCACTTTAGTCATCTCCAAAATGGTAATTGAGATTAATTCGATTCGCTTTTTCTATGCGAATGGAGGAGGCGTAATCAACATTGCAAAAGATGGTCATGTTACCCTTTTGTTAGATTCTGTTGAACGTTCGGATGAAATAAATCTTGAACGCGCATTAAACGCGAAACAAAGAGCAGAACAAAGGTTAATTGATGACGAAGATTCAACTATTGATAAAAAACGAGCCAAATTGGCTTTGATTCGTGCTTTAAACCGCATCCATCTTATTGGGAAAGATAGGAATTAAATAAGGTTGACAATTCAAGGCCATTATCTTGTAAATATAAAGTGGAGCTAACTGTTCCATTTTTATTTTTATAAATTGCGAGATTAATCTCTTCTTGGCCAATCTCAAAATAGTCGCAAATCGAGGAAAAAACACCGGTTTTAAGCATATTTTTGTCTAATATTGTCACATATTTTGACTCCTCTTTCTTGGCTAAAGGATATATCAAGTTGTTGAAGATGGTCAGTGACTCTTCCGAAAAATCATCATAGATAAAGAGGAAATCGGCACGCTCAACT
>JAAYDH010000089.1 GCA_012729405.1 Erysipelotrichaceae bacterium | reverse complement strand
AGAAAAGATTCCCGAACTTGGAGGTTTTACAAACTTCCATAAAGATCATGTCAAAGATCCATTTGATATCGATTATGTGAGGAGATTTATTCTCGAAGCTCGATACGGAGTGATTATTCACCTTTGGAGTGTTCCGTTTGGTTTCTTAGTAGTGCTTTTCGATTTCAAAATGTATTTCGGGCAAGGTAATATCTTCTGGACCATTGCCATCCCCCTCGCGCTTGTGAATGCGATATTGATTGTTGCTCCCGCCTTTGTACTCAAATACAATCTTCCAAAGCTTGATAAACTTCTTAGGCACAATACTCGTCTAAGAGATTCCGCTAATAAAAAGTCTCCCAACTAGGAGACTTCTTTTTTTACTTTTTCTTCGCTTGATTAGCGACGCTTTGAATTTTCTCTTGAATCGCTTTTTGATCGCCGAGATATTCGTGGGAAATAACTTTCATATTCTCGTCGAACTTGTAGACAAGCGGGATACCAGTCGGAATGTTTACTCCAACGATTTCGTCATCTGAGATACCGTTGAGGAATTTGACTAACGCTCTTAAGGAGTTACCGTGAGCAGCAATCAAAACATTTTCGCCTCTCTTTAAGCGAGGGAGAATTTCGCGATCGTAGAAGGGAATAACGCGTTGAACAGTGTTATAGAGTGATTCCGCAAGAGGGATGTGCTTCTTGTCGACTTTGTGATAAGCAGGAGCAAAAGCAGCATTTCTTTTATCATCTTCTTCCAATGATGGGGGTGGTACATCGTAGGAACGGCGCCACAAAGTGACTTGGGCGTCACCATATTTAGCAGCTGTTTCCGCTTTATTCAAACCTTGGAGAGCACCGTAGTGACGTTCGTTTAATTCCCAAGTCTTAAAGACGGGTAAGAATTCACGGTCCATCTCAGCAAGGACATAGTTCAATGTGTGAATGGCGCGTTTGAGGTAGGAGGTGTAGCAGACATCGAATTCAATGCCGCTCTCTTTTAAAGCCTTGCCTCCGGCTTTGGCTTCTTCAATACCAGTTACAGATAAGTCAACATCTGTCCAACCAGTAAATAGATTAAGCTTGTTCCATTCGCTTTCGCCATGGCGGACAAGCACTAAGATTCTTTCCATAATTTTCTCCTCTATTGGTGTGATTATCACAAATAATCCTTATTTATTCTACCTAGCCCAAGCGGACAATTCAACATTCTAATAAGAATCGATTGAGTGAAAAAATATTCATTATCGTATTGGGTTTCCATTTTTTCTTTTATTAATATATAATAACAACAGAAAAATAGGAGGCGAGTATGCCATATATTAGTTCAATTCACGCTAGAGAAGTCATCGATTCACGCGGCAACCCCACTGTCGAAGTGGAAGTCTATACTGAATCTGGTGCTTTCGGAAGGGCAATTGTTCCCTCAGGCGCTTCGACTGGCGAAAGAGAAGCGTTAGAACTCCGCGATGGAGATAAAATGAGATTTCTTGGCAAAGGTGTCTTAAAGGCCGTTGATAACGTCAACGACATCATTGCTCCAGAACTCATTGGTTTATCAGTCGATCAGCAAGTCTTAATCGACGAGACAATGATCAAATTAGATGGTACCGAGACAAAAGAAAAACTCGGCGCTAACGCCATTTTAGGTGTCTCTCTTGCTGTCGCTAGAGCCGCTGCCGACTTCTACGGACTGCCACTTTACAAATATCTCGGTGGTCCAAACGCAAAGATGTTACCTGTTCCAATGATGAACGTCATCAACGGTGGTAGCCATGCCGACAGTTCTGTTGACTTCCAAGAATATATGATTATGCCTGTCGGAGCCAAGTCATTACGCGAAGCTCTCCGCATGGGCGCTGAGATTTTCCACGCTTTAAAGAAAGTCTTAAAAGGAAAAGGCCATGTCACCGCAGTCGGTGATGAAGGCGGATTCGCTCCCAATCTCGGCAGCAACGAAGAGCCATTAGAAGTTATCGTTGAAGCCATCAAAAAAGCCGGATACGTTCCAGGTGTTGATATCTGTTTAGCGATGGACGTCGCTGCGAGCGAATTCTACAACACCGAAACCGGCAAGTACGAATTAAAAAAATCAAAAGGTGGAGAATTAACCACTGATCAAATGATTGACTTATTAGCGTCTTTCGTTGATAAATATCCAATCATCTCCATCGAAGATGGTTTAGGTGAAAGAGACTGGGCGGGCTGGAAGAAACTCACTGATCGCTTAGCGGGCAAAATTCAAATCGTCGGAGACGACTTATTCGTTACCAATCCCAAGATTGTTAAGAAAGGTATTGAAGAAGGACTCGCCAACAGCGTCCTCATTAAGCTCAACCAAATCGGCACCTTAACCGAAACACTTGATTGCTGTCAAGAAGCCATGAGAGCAGGCTATACCTGCGTCGTCAGCCACCGGTCTGGTGAAACTGAAGATACCACCATTGCTGATTTAGTCGTCGCTTTAAACGCTGGACAAATCAAGACCGGTTCCATGAGCCGTACTGACCGTATTGCTAAATACAATCAATTGATGAGAATTGAAGAAGAATTAGGCGAAACCGCTCAATTTAAAGGCAAAGAAGTCTTCTACAACTTGAAGTAATCTTTAAATCAAAATAAAAGAACCCACCATATGGTGGGTTTTTTCTTCATCTTTTAATCAATCTTGAGATTATTCGCAACGAGTATGCGAATGGTTTTGATGATAACTGTTTTACTGCGCAGCGATAGGTTTTTATAAATCTGTAGGGGAAGAGTGATTCTTTTTTTTAAGTCAATCAGCATCTTCGCGGGGGTTGCTTTAACCGCGCGGTTAAAGTCTTCGATAAAATCTCTCCGCTTCTCAATTGGATCATTATAAACCATCTCATTAATACCTTTGACTGTCCCTAAACTGCGGTTGGAATAAATTTGTCTCTTCGAAAGAATGAAGTGATTTTTTTCGATTCTCCAAGTATGGATGTCGTGGCAAAACAAACCTTTCTTTGTGCAGGCAACAATAATGCGGTTTCTAATCGGTTGTTCAAGAATATTGCCGACCACGCAGTCAAATGGAACGACAAGTAGGGTGCGTTCCTGCATTTTTTCAAAGCGTTCATAATCAAAAGTGCCAGGATAGAATCCGGTTCCATCATAGGAATATATTTTCTGAATTCGATCCTGATAGACGTCTTGGCAGTATGTCGCAGCATAAACAGCGATATTACCACCCTTAGAATGACCTCCGAGAATAAAAGTCGCATCTGGATACTTTTTCATCATCCGATTAAGGTAATCAAGACCGCAAACCTGGGATGGCATTCTCTCTTCTAAAAAGAGGTCGAGATTTTCCATCCACCCCATCAGTGAATCGTCCGTGCCGCGATAGCATAAAAAGATTAAATCGCGGTAAATATGAAAGCAAATTGCTGCAAACTGCAGGTTTTTTGATTCATCATTCATCTCTTCGAAGTCGGAAACAATCATATCGCGATAACGGAGAGTTTTGGCGATTCGCTGAGCTAAAGAAGACGGTCTTCTCCCTAAAAACAAACCCTCTTTCATCTTGCGATTTTTATACTTTTCAAGAAGGGCTTTCAAAAATAAGTCAAGAGGAACTGACTCGAAGTTACCTAATTTCTTATATGCATAATTAAAGTCGCAGTAAATGATATTCGATAAAATAAGTCCATCGATCTCATCAAACGGTTTCTTTTTGAAGGAAACATCCCCACAACTGGTTGCACATTCGGTAATCGTCATATCTATTCCTAATTTCATTATAAATGAAGAATAAATCGATGGATATTTTTTTCCTAGTGTTGTAAATAAAAAAACCTATTAGCAATTAATAGGCCTTGTAATATCCGTGGTACGCCAAGCAGGAGTTGAACCCGCAACCCTCAGATTCGAAGTCTGATACTCTATCCAGTTGAGCTATTGGCGCATGCCCATATCATACCACAAATGTATTTGTGTATTGCAATTTTATTGATATAAAAAACTCAGGTTTTACCCTGAGTTATACCCTTAGTTAGAAGAATAGTTTTAATTCGTAATCAGTGATGACTGTCGAATATCTTGCCCATTCAATGGTCTTGCTAGCAATGAGTTTCTCGCTGACATGTTTGCCAAGGGCTTCTTGCAAAAGGTCATCTTTTTTAAATTCTTCCATTGCGTCTTTCAAACATTCAGGTAAGCGTGTGACCTTTAAATGATTAAGTTCGTCATTAGAAAGAGCAAACAAATTATCTTGCACTGGAGGAATGACTTCATCATCTTTGACGTGGAGGATGCCATCTAAACCAGCGGCTAGAATTGCTGACAAGGCTAAGTAAGGATTCGCCATTGGATCAACCGAGCGGATTTCCGTGCGGCTGCTCTTGCCGTGGCTTGACGGTATGCGAATCAAAGAAGAGCGATTGGAATCGCTCCAACAAGCATATATGGGGGCTTCGTAACCTGAGACAAGACGTTTATATGAGTTGACTGTTGGGTTAAGAACAAAGCTCAACGGGCGAATGTGTTTGATAATCCCACTAATCCACTTAAAGCAGAGTAATGAGAGCTTGTTTGGATTTTTTTTATCCGCGAACAAATTGTTCCCCTTGGCATCAGCCAGCGAGCAGTTGGTGTGCATACCACTACCAGCGATACCTTCGACGGGCTTGGGCATGAATGTCGCATAGTATCCGTGTTTACGGGCAATTACTTTGACGACTTGTTTGAATGTCTGAACGCGATCGCAAGTCGTTAAAACATCATCATAGGCAAAGTTAATTTCGTTTTGACCAAATCCCACCTCGTGGTGACCAGTCTGAACATCAAATCCAAGCTTCTCGAGTTCGAGAGCGATGTCCCTTCTCACGTATTCCGCACCATCGAGAGGAGCGAGATCAAAGTATGAGGCGCGATCGATGAAGGCTTTGACATCAGGTTTGCCATCCGATCCAATTTTAAAGAGGTAGAACTCGGGTTCAAAACCCACATTAAATCGATCAATACCAGCCGCTTTCATCTTTTCGACATTTCTTTTTAAGACATAGCGGGGATCACCAACAAACGGTTCTCCTTTTGGGGTGTACACATCGCAAATTAGTCGAGCGACTTTTCCATATTGAATGTCCTCGAAGGACATGATTAACCAAGTGTCCAAATCCGGGCGTAAATACATATCGGCTTCCTTTATGCGAACGAATCCTTCGATAGATGATCCATCAAACATAATTTTTCCTTCCAGAGCTTCTGGTAGTTTGCTGACTGGGATTTCCACCGCTTTGATGGTCCCTAAGATGTCGGTGAACTGGAGACGAATATAGCGAACATTT
>JAAYDH010000085.1 GCA_012729405.1 Erysipelotrichaceae bacterium | reverse complement strand
GAAGGTGATGACCACAGTATTACCGACGAGTGTGCTCAGGGTAAAACCAATGTTCTCGAGATAGGTTGAGTCTTTATCCAGTTCGTCGGCTTTTCTTCCAAGCTTAACATATCCACCTTGACCATATTTGCTGTAGGAGTTGGTGAATTGTTGACCGACTTGTTGGAAATCATCATCATCAATCGCGTTTGGGTTAAAATCGAGCGGATCAGGTTTTCCGGTCACTGGATCGTAAGGAATGTTGGTAAAACGGCGAGTGCCGTCCCAGAAACCAGTACCAGAATCGAACAATTTGGGTTCGAGATAGGTTTGATATGGATTCGGTTTGTCAACAACAGATGTGTCAAGGACCGGAATGAGAACACTGCCGAGTAAAAGGATGCCTAAAATATAGGTTGCGACGACAGAGGACTTGTTCTTGGAGAATCTTTTAAGGGAGTCTTTTAAGAATGTAGTTGGTTTCGTTTCAAACTTCTGATCGTGGCTGTAGTCACTGTTATCGACTAGTTTGAAATCATCATCCGTGACCACTAAGGTGTTTTCATTATTGGGATTTTTGGGAGTTACTTGTTTTTCGAATTGAAAATCTTTATTCTTTTTCATTATTTCTTTGCCCCCATTCTAATACGCGGATCGATAAAGCCATATGACAAGTCGAGCACAATTCCAGCAACTAAGCTAATTAATGTGAAGACCGCCATATCGACCATCAAGACGCTATAATCTTTTGTATTTAATGCGTTGATATATAAGAAGCCGATACCGGGAATTCCATAAATGGATTCCAAAATCATGGAACCACCGAGAATACCGATGAATTCAGCTAAAATGGACGGAAGGATGGGTACGAAAGCATTGCGGAGAGCGTGACGAACAATTGCTTGGTTCTTGGTTAAACCTTTCGTACGCGCTAGTAGTAAGTATTCAGAGGACATGACCTCACACAACTCGGCACGCACGAATCGCGTGTAACCGCATATGGATCCAAACGAGAGAGCAAACACCGGTATGATATATCCGAGCACTTTCGTGTTGACGGGCATAATCGTGCTCGGCCACTGTGTAGGCAGCCACCCGAGCTGATAACCGAATATCCATATCATGAACGTAATAACAACGAAGGAAGGAATAGAGATGAAAACCATAACAAGGGTCGAGATGGTGTGGTCGATCCAAGTGTTTTTCTTAAGACCGGCCCAGATACCAAGCAAGATGCCAAGAGGAACCGAGAAGATAACGGAGATGATATTTAAGTACATTGAGACGGGCAATCTTTGCATGATAATGCTAATGGCTGAGGCATTTAGCTTAATCTGAGTTGAGCGACCCCAATCCCATTTAGTAATAATATTTTTTAACCAGTTGAAATATAACTCGAGAATTGGTCTCTTATACCAATAGTGAGCTATTCCAGTGGAATCGACGTAGTACCACAACCGTGTGCCATACCCGGTCTGCTCGACCGGAAAATCGAGAGCGTAACCTAACCGAACTTGGTCCTGGTAGTAAGCGAACATGGACGAGGCTTTTCCAAAAGTACCAATAATCGGCAAGGCCGCAACGAGAATGTAAGTCAAAGACAAAATGATAAACGCGGTTATAAACGCTAGCAATAGTCTTTGTAGAACGTATTTTCTCATGTTTTCCTCCTTATTTTTTGATTTTCATTCTTTAACGTTTCCGTTAGTTTTTAGATTATACACTAGTGTATAACGTATTACAATACTTTGAATCGAAATAATAAAAAAGACTAAGACTTTTAAATCTTAGTCTTTTAATCACCTAAGTGTGATTAATGAAGGATGGCTGGGGCTGGGGCTGGGGTTGGTTCTTCCGCTGGCTCTGGCCATTCGTCAAAATAGAGGAATGTGGTATCAAAGACGCCCTCGTCTTCAATTCCGAGCAATGGAATGATGACTTTGATATAGGAATCGAAACCAGCAATCGCTGGGGAAGGATATTTTGACATCATGTAGGAGGTAGCAAATGTATCAAACACGATTGTGTAGGTCACTAAACCATCTTCTCCAACAACGCGATCCCAGGATGATTCTAAACCTTCTTCATCGGTGTCGGTAGTGCCATCGCTGTAGGCGTAGATTTCGACATAATCACTGTATTCTTCTGGATCGTTAGTCGCGAAGATACAGATGGCTAGTAACATTGATTGAATGTCAGCAGTGTCGAATTCTTTGGTGACAACAGTAACTTGTAGTCTGCCATCAGATAAAATCTCAAAGTTAGCATCAAGGTAACTAATGACGGGTACGGCTTCGCCGCCAGAAACGATTGCGAAGCTATCGCCAGCAGCCCATAAGGCATCATAGGACCATGGTCTATCGTTATAGATTAAGTTCGGGCTGAGAACAGAGGTATCTGGTCCCCAGTTAAGGGTGAAGCCAGAAGAGTTGTCAGATTTTAACACTTCCATGAAGTTTAATGGATCAAGTGAGTTTCCAGAAACAGAACCGAATCCTAAGTCGAATTGACCGACCATTAGGTGTTTGTAGTAAACATCTAAATAGTTGGAAGTACCATCATGGTTAACGACAGTAAGTTTGACCTTGCCATCACTAACGTAGCTGGAGTTGAAAGCTGATTCGATGTATTCAGCGATTTCTTCACCGAAGTCAACGCTATCGGATGGATTCATCCATTCGATGACGATTTCGATTTCGGTTGGGTTGGTCTTGGTTCCAAGTTCGAGGTCGCCAGCTTCGACTAATTCAGCAACAGCTTGGTGGAAGTAGATCTTGGCGGCGGTGAGGTTGTAACCAAAGGTGTCTGGATAGTAGTCTGCCATAGCAGCCTCATGCTCGTCAGAAGCGTTCCATGAAAGACCGCCTTCTGGATCGATCATGTAGTTAGATGAGAAGTATTGGTTGGAAGCAATAACACCTCTGTTAGCGGCATATTGTTCTCTATCTATAGAGAAGTTAATGCCTCTTAAGAAGTTCTTGTTGCTCATCCAAGGTTTGACATCCCAGTAATTTGCTTTGGCGGTTTGGTCGATAACTCCGTTTTCACCGAATAATTCTTCCCAACGTTCTGGTGTACAAGCGTTGATGTTTAGTTTGAAAACAGCATCGCCAGTGGTTGTCGTTGTACGTGGGTCATTACGATATTGTTTAATGTAGTCAATGGTTGGAAGTCCAGCCGCATCGAGTTTTCCATCAAGGAATTCCTTGATGATTAAAGTATTATCGGTTTGAGCACCTGGGTAAACAGCAATCTTAACACCGGGAATTCGATATTGGTTGCTCATTCCTGGGAGTGAGTTCTCGAACCAGTTATCGTTTTTCATGAAAGCGATGGTCTTATCTTCTTCCCAGTACTCTAAGACATAGGCACCGAGAGAGAGGATTGTGTCAACTGGAGTAGCGAGGTTGCCGCTGGTACCAGAAATAAAAGTTCCGTATTTTTCAAGGCCGGCTTTGACACCACCATCACCACCCATAGCGGCGAGGAAGTCTCTTGCTAATGGTTGATAGAGGCTGGATGACAAGCCATACATGGCGTAGAACGGAGTAACAGGATTGACCATATTGAAGACCAAGAATTCTCCGCCTTCATCTTCGCCGGTGTAAATGCCGACGGTTGAATCGAATAGTGCATCATCGATATCAGCGGCTTCTTTAGTACCGGCATAGTAAGCGTCCGCTCCAACGATACCATAAGAAGTATCAGCGGCTAATTCAGCACCACGATATAAACCGAAGCTCTGAGTTAATAAAACTTTGAAAGCATCGACATAGTCGTCGATGGTAACATCTCTGTTGTTGAAATCCTTATATGGGGATTTATCTGAGAGAGTACGGAATTTAACACCGTCTTCTCCAGTTCTGACGTGGAATTTGTACCAAGAAGACTTGCTGATTTGGTCTTCTCTTTCAGTAAATACTCCACTTTCCTTATCGTAGCTTCCGGCGATTGGACGATTTTCCTTCGCTAAGGATGGATACCAGTCGTAACCATTCTTTTGAGCATTCATCTTGGTTGACCAATATGAGGAGGAGATGTAGCTTCCTAAATCGGAAACTTGAGATCCTTCAGCATCAAGCATGTTGATGTTTCTTGGATCGCTGGAAGAGGCGGAATGATAGTATTTCTTCCATTCGGCTTTGGTTTCGCTTGATAAATCAGAGGTAATGTTACCTTCTGCTAAGATACCAAATCCGTAACCGGTAATGTAGTTCTCGACACCTTTTTGAACACGGGGGTTATACATAACGTATCCACCATTTTCATAAAGGGAGATTCCAGTTAAGCCTTCATCCATGGCGTATTTTTCAAGTTTGCCAAGAATTTCAGCTTTTTGTTCAACTGAATCCGAGTATGAAGCGATGCCTTCAAACGGATCTTCGGCATATACATCAATTCTCAGTCTACGAGTAACTTCTTCTGTAGATTCGATGACCGTGATGAAAGCTTCACCACTAGAAACAGCGGTGACAAGACCATTCGCGTCAACCGTGAGGACATCTTCGTCGCTTGTTTGATAGATGTATGAGCGTGCGACGGGGTCGTCGGCTTCACCAGCTTCGCGAACGCCTGGAGCTGATTTCTTAGTTGCAGACTTCTCGATTGATTCTCTAAACACGTTCTCAGTAATGACTAATTGAGCGGTGTCGTCTACTTTGAGGGATGTATAGCCTGTATCGAGGGCGACGCTGAAGGAGAACTGAACAATTTCAGTTGGTCCTTTGCTTCCGCCACAAGCTGTTAATCCGGCAAAGAGGAGAGAAGCCGATAAAAGTGAAACAACTAGTTTTGTTTTTTTCATATCTTTTTCTCCTTTCTTTTTTAAGGGCGACCGCACACATGCGAGACGCCAAATATGAATTTGGGATAATTGTAAGTTTTATATTCCTACGTGTAAAGGGTTTATTCGAATTTTTTTTAAAAGATGTTTTATAATAATATAAATATTATTATGTTAATTTGATTTTTTTCCGTAATTAAATATTTTAGTGTCAATATTACCGAATTAAAATATCAAGTAATTGACAAAAAAAGGTTAACAAAATAACAAATTTTGACAAAAAACCAAGATTTTATTCGCGAAATAAATAAAAAATGCTCCCTTCGTATTGTACCAATTTTTGGTCCAAATTTAGGGAGCATATTCATTGTCGATGGCGGAGAATTAGGGATTTGAACCCTAGCGGGGCTTGCACCCCCTATCGGTTTTCAAGACCGACCCCTTCAACCACTTGGGTAATTCTCCATTTTGTTGGTGGACCATCCAGGATTCGAACCTGGAACCAATCGGTTATGGGCCGAGTGCTCTGACCGTTGAGCTAATGGTCCACGATGCCACAAGCATGGCGAGTAATAATATAACACAAACTTTTTTTGTTACCTATTATTTTTTCATCATTTAATTCCTTTTTAAAAGGAAGAAGGTTTATCTCCAATCAATTTCTTAAGGAGCGCTTTCGCGGCTTTTTGAGGACCCTTGGTTTCATAGCCAGGAACGGCAAGGCGGGTATAAAGTTCACCGATGATAACACCACTATTAGCGAGATCGCGGAAATAACTGTTCAATAAAGTTTCGGCTTGTACTTTCTTCTGGGCTGGTCCAAACGGATTGGCAAAGTAAGATTGAACAAGACCAATTTCATTAGTGGTTCCCTTGGCTTTTCGTTTTCCTTCTCGGAAGATCGAAATAGCTTCTTCGAGATTATCGTATATGCGCAGGCCTTCGTCTGTTTCCTTGTAATTATTCGCGTATAAGATCATATCAATCTTGTGATTCTCAACGATGAACTTATGGGTGGTGACTGGTAAGACAACTCGCGCGTTAGTTTGGTCGGGATTAAAAAAGATGGCCCGATCGATTTTACGGTAAGCGTAACCAGCTTCAAGATCGTCGAGGCGAACAAAAGCACCGATTTCTGTGCCGTTTGCATAGATGCGGTTATCTCTTTTTATTAATACCCCCATATCGTCAAACACGATATGCATATCCCGAATGTATTTGCTGCCAATCATCCGCAGGGCTTCAAGGGTTTCTGATTTACCGGCTCCACTATCGCCAATCACGATAACGTTTTTCTCTTGACCATTATTAAGAAGAATCGACACCATCGCTCCATGAATCGGAAGCTGTTTCTGATTGATCATGTAGAGATTATGCAAAGTGAGGAGCATTTTCTTTAAGTAACCAAAGTAATCGTTCTTCTCCAGATGGCTGACAAAGCCGAGGTACATATTATTCGTTTTATCAAAGTGATAAGTGCAGTCGTAGTCTTTTTCTTTAATACCATACATAAAAACTAATTTGGGTGTCTGTTTCTTGATTTCATCAAAACTTGCTAACTCGAAGAGATTGGCGAGACCAATCGCTTCATGAAGGAAGTCGCGATGGACGTAGACAACTGCGAGCAAAGGTCCAACCTTCACCGGGAAGGCAAAAAAGTGCATCTTGTCGATGGTGAGTTTATTGATTGGGTTCTCTTTAATCTCCGAGAACAAATTGGTTCTAGTGTTACTTTTTGTGTGAGCGATGAAAGGCGGGCGGATCGCGATTTTACTGACGAGAGGAATGCCTTGCAGTTTGCTATATTCTTCCGTATAAGGAAAGCTGTGATAAACATAGAGAAGATTCGCATTCACTCCCGCGGGGAGTTGGCGATAGACATTATAGTTCTCCCCCTTAATATTTGTCGAAATGCTCCGATAAAGGGAGAGAACTAAGCTATTAAAACGATCGATGGTGACGATCAAATCAGGTGCCTTCGTGCTCTGACGGTAAAGTTGAGAAGAAGACACTAGACCAAACCGTTGCATATCTCGCCAGTAATCGTAGAAAGCTTCAGTCAAATGATATAATTCATTTCGGTGGAACAACAATCCGGTTAACGCCGGATTCTTTTTGGTGACATCTTCGTAGGTATACACATAAAGGAGCTTAAAAGCATCGTGAAATAGATGAACACTGATGCCTTTAAAGGGTTCGATTAGAATGTTGTTTTCGATTCTTAATTTATAAATAAATTGAGCGAGGACATCAAGAAAACTATGCGACTGTAAAATACTCACTTCCGAGTCGCAGTTAGATGCATCGAAGTTGATCAAAACATAAGTGTCAGTAAGATGGAATCGTTTCATAGTTTGTTCCTCATTTCTAGCAGATAATCAGCAATTATTAAACCAAAACGTATGTTAGGGTTATGCCTATAAGAATAAGGCCTTGGCCAAGAAGATAAAAGAGCATAATGTAATAATCGCGTCTTTTAAAGTCTTTAATAAAGAAGGATTTAGTTAAAATCAAATCTGAGGCCAGAAAAGAAATCCCTCCGATGACTCCGAGAATCATGAAGTCGAGATATCCTCTGCTGGAGGCGATAATCGAGACAATTGAAACTAGTAAGAGAATAGCGAGGTAGGTATTGCCGAGTAGAGCTAGATAACGGTTTTGAGTGATTTTTTTTGAAAATGGATATCCAGCGAGAGTGAAAAGGAGAATCCCAAAAGCAACCACGACGTAGAACCACCACGGGAGAGGGTTGACACCCATTATGACGAAAATCATTTCACATAGATAACAGATGTGACCAGCCAGAAATAGCGCTGTTCCAAGACAAAAGATTCTACGCGATTTAGAAATCAGAGCAATATCCCCCAAAACTCCGAGAAAAGCGCCGATGCAGACAAGTGGATGATTTGGAATGGTGACCGCTACGGCGATGGCTAAAAATAAAACACAAAAGGGTTTGCTGATTTTTCTCAGAAATTCCTTTTCCAGAAAAGCCGCCACGAGTTGAATAAAGGAAGCGACAACAAATAAAGCAAAGAATACAAAACTAATTGGCTGGATCATAATTAAACTCTCCTTAGAAATATTTTATCATGGGCATCGCGAAAAAATTAAAAAGCCTATTAAATTCATTATTTCTTTTTTTGCTCTTTGAAAAAGAAAAATGTTAAAATTTTCTTATGAAATACGCTTTGATTACTGGAGCTAAATCTCTCCTCGCTCGCGCTGTTGTAAATTCAATCAAAGAAGACTATTTTTGTTTTCTCATTGATATCGATTCGGGAGTCAAAGAAATGCATAAAGACAATCCAAATGTTTCTTTCATTATCGGCGATATCACAAAGACTGAAGTTATCGAAGTTATCCATCAGGAAGTGAAGAATAATACTAATAGACTGGACTTAATTATTCACTTCGCTGGAATCGTTGAACTCGGTAGTTTAATCGAAGTCACATTAGAGACATTAAAGAAAGTCTTTGCTATCAATTTATTCAGCATCTATCAAATCAATCACACATTCTTTCCTTTAATCAAGAACTTCAAAGGGAGAATTATCCATGTCAGCAGTGAGTATGGGCGCTTGCTCGGATTGCCTTTCCACTCCTTTTATACGATGAGCAAGCACGCTATTGAGATTTATAATGACTCCTTGAGAAGAGAATTGAACGAGTTTGGCATTAAGGTTGTTAAGATTCGTCCTGGAGCGTTTAAGACCTCGATGCAATCCCGCATTGTTTCTCAGTTTGAGCAACAAGTCGAATTCAGCCAACTATTTAAGAAAAGGCTGATTAATTTGCAGAAGTTGATGTTTGGGGAATTAAAAAGAGCGAAAGACGCACAAAAAATCGTTAAGACATTCCGCAAGGCTATCTACAAGACCCATCCACGCTCTGCTTATTATGTCGGCAATTCTTTGAAAATGAAAATGCTCAACATCCTTCCAGCAAGAATGCAAGATTGGGTATTGAGTAAATTTTTCTAATTACTTATAGAGTTTTCTTAACTCTTTGACTTTGTTTTTTACATCATCGGGTATGCGGAATGAATCACAGATTTTTTGGATTGCTTTACCAATGATGTTGTATTTCAAGGGTTTAGAAGCGATATATTCAAGGCATTCTTCCGGGTTATAAATAGTGAGATCCGCTAAGAGCCAGGCTTCTCCCATCTGCACGTAATACTCATCGTCATCATGAAACAAAGAAAGGATTTTCTTGGTGTTTGAAGGGTCTTTTTGCCACCCCGTCAAAAAGATGACATACCCCCATCTTCGAGCAAAAAGGAGCGGAGATTTGCAGTATTTTTTCGCTTTTTGATAGACAAAGTCAAATTTTGGTCCTTTTCGGAGTAACTGGGGAAAAAGATCAACGTGCCACCAGTCATTAAGATCGGAAAAATGGTCTTCGATGAATTGGAGTTGGTATTCAAGTGTCTTAATTGATTGTAATGAAACGACGAAGTAGATACGATGAATTGCTCCGCTCTCTTTGATGTGTGGATATAAAGCAGACACATCGACTTCGTCTTCTAGATATTGATAAGCGATTTTATCAACATCCGCTGTTCTCAGCTTTTTAATCTTCGATAAAAGGTCTTTAGTTTGTTCGTAAATCATAGTTAATACCTAGTCCAAGTTTAACAAAAAACTCACCAATTTGGTGAGTTAATTATTAAAGTTTTAAGTCGCCTTCTTTTATCCACTTCAATTTGCGGAATAGTAAATCTATGCCGAAGACCAGTAGAGCTGGAGCAACAATTTGGAGCCCGAATATTCCAACCCAGGCTTGCCAGCTGCCGACACCCATCGACCCTAATGTTCCGATTTGTCCGACCAATCCAGCAGTACCCATACCTGCACTTGGACCAATGCATATTAGTTTAAGCCACATCGTTGAAACCGGACCCAAGATGGCTGAGGCAATGATGGTTGGAAGCCAAATAATCGGCTTTTTAACGATATTTTTGAATTGTAACATGCTCGTTCCAATACCGATTGATATCATCGCACCGATGTTATTATCTTTGCGAGATTGAATCATAAATCCAATCATTTGAGTTGAACATCCAACAATAGCCGCACCACTAGCGAGGAGAAGTCCAGAATAATTTGGATCAGTTAAAGCCATCGCTAAGGTAATATCGTTGTTAGAGGGGTAAATAAAAATCATCGCCGCAATGGCGGCACTACTAATTGGAGCAGTTAAGGCCATGCCCATGAGAACTGATACGACGATTCCCATAACAAATGGAACCGAGTTTGTTGAAGCGTTAATTAACCATTGGACAGCATAGGTGACATAAATAGCTGGGTAACGAACCCCAAGAGAGAGGAGAAGCCCAATTACTCCACCAAATAGAGGAATAAGAATAATATCGACAGGTGTTTTCTTTTTAAGAATCAACTGCATAAGCAATGCTGCCGAAATGACAACAATTAAAATAGTTAATGGGTCACCGATTTTCAGTCCATCAGAAACTGGATGGTTGGCAAGAGTGACGAAATCAGTTTTTAATGAAAAATATGCCGCTAGTTGACCGATAAACCCGAGAGTGATAACTTTTAAAGACTCAAATTTTAAAGCGAGGCCAACTCCGACACCGATGCCGAAACCAGTGACAATTTGAAGGACATTGGAAAAACCTTTGTCTCCTGTTCCTAGGATGTTGACCATAAAGTCACAGAAAGGATTGCCTTGACCGTATTTAAAGAGGGTGCCAATTGTTCCAAAGATTGTGCCGATGATAAGTGTTGCAAAAAAGCCATAGGCCATTCCGTTGAGACTTTTAAGCAAAAAATCACTTACTTTTTTGCGCGTTAGTTTTTCGTTTTCCATGGAACTATAATAAATCCATTTATTAAAAATCACCACTATTATCGGTGTTTATTGGTTTCATAAAGAAAAAACACTCATTCAAGAGCTTATTTCTAAGAACTTTCTTCTTTGTATTCACCCTTAATAACGATGACATCATCAAAGGATGCGCTGTTGAGATTTGTAATTACTAGATTGAGAAGCGAATAAAAGATGATCGCGTCAGTAATCAACAAAATGATAAACACTCGGTCGGCCATTAATCCATCAAAGAAATTTCCGATTACTCCAATATAAGGAATACTGAATAAGGCTTCT
>JAAYDH010000091.1 GCA_012729405.1 Erysipelotrichaceae bacterium | reverse complement strand
TTGTGGCGAATCTACAACAAAATGATACAATGCACACCCCTTGGTTAAAACTCAACGATTTGAGAAAGAGGAGGTGTGCATTTTTGTTGGGGTGTGCATATTAGGATTCATCATTGATGTATTTGATAAAATATTCGCCCTCAGTAGAAACGATCTCTGTTTTTCTCCCAGTAAGTTCAATATACTTATCCATTACAGAAATCGACGAGTTTATCAACTCCATATCATTCATTTGGGATTGATATTCATCGTTTCTGGCAATATAGGCTTCTTTTTTCTTCTTTCTGTTATCTTCAAGAAGACTATTAACCTGTGACGCAGTTTGTCCACCTGCTATAAAACTGCGACTAAGAATACCAACAAACACCCCGCTCCCCGCCGTTATCAACATCTGTTTGATATTCATTTTATTGAGAGAATTAGTCTCTTCAAGATACCTATTAACCCATTTGACCATTTTGTCATACTGATCCTTATACGAATTTACCGTCAGTGAAATTTCATTGAGGAACATACTTAGTTCCTCAACATCGGTTATGTCATTTAGGTATATTTTCAGTATTTGCGCTAAATTATAAACATAGACTGCGTACCTATACTGAATCATGTACTGCCTTAAGTCATCAGTATTTTTAGTAATCACGTTTTCTGAATCGGTTTTAGATGCACGTTTAATTACTTTCTGAATCTGATTGCTGTAAAGGTTGATATTTCTTCTCGCAACTTTCCGTACATCTTCAATCTGAACTATTGTCCCACGTGTCCTTTCAGTGTCTTTTTTAATAAATTGCAAATGTCTAATGATTTCGTTCAGTTCTTGAAGAGCTGCCTCTAATTCGCTTTGTTTAACCGCATCAATATATTGCTTAATGTCATCAATTCCGTTTTTAATCACAGAAAGTTTTGCGTTGACCTGAGCCATAAAATACTGTCCGGTTACAACAGATAAAGCATTAAACGCATTTAGCGCAATATTAGGCACATTAGAAATTGATAAAACCGCATCATTTTCTAACCATCTTGCCTGACCGCTTACCTTGTTTGTAATATTATCAAGACCAGATCCAAGAAACACGTCTGATGACCCTTTTATTGTTGCTAAATGCATTGATGGGTCCAAAATGCACTTATAGGAGTTTTCTGTCGCCGCCATAAAAGCCTGTTCAAGTGCTTCTCCGTTTATTTTATCTACAATCAGTTGAGGTGCTATTTTAAATAAAGGTTCAACGTAGCGGAGTTCCTCTAGGGACATTTTGCGGTAACCTAGCGTTTCAAGTTCTACAGGCAACAACTCATTAACGAGGAACTCAATACCGAAGGAATCCTTCAAATGTTCTTGAATATTGCTATGTTCACTTTTCTGGATTAGCTCAAATTTATCCTCGTTTTCCATGAAATGTCCTCCTATTTTGTAAAAAGTTAATCCATTTCTTTTATCAGAAAATTGACATATCAATCTCTGGCTTGTCTTGTTTGGAATATGTGCACAGCATCATCTTCCTTAATCGTGCGGTCGACATTGTTAAAACAAGCCATTCGTGTAGAATTTAACATATTGACCTTTTGAATCTTTTGATCAGTATCTCCTAATTTGAAAACGTAAGTAAAATCACCAAACCAGGTAAGGCATCCGCAAAAAACCCAATGACTATTCTCGGGGTACCACATGTAACCAACTACATGTGCTGTATCGTTTGGCATCTCAGCTGTTGACACTGGACCCTTAGAATAACGAAACCAAAGCCGATCTGACCAATTGCCATACCTAATATAATCACGTATCTCATCAAATCTGGAATCAAGTACAAACTCTTTACTTGTGGAATAACACAGATAATTAAAAACAGTTTTGGCACAGACTCTTCGCATGATAGAATCAATCTTCATGTTAATTGCAGTTGTAAATTCTGGTTCTTTATGCAAATCATAAATTGACTTTTCAGAGTAGGTGAACTGTTTAAAAAGATAGCCTCTTTCAATAAGTACAGGCTCTAGGAGTGCTCGATCAATTCCTGTATTTATTATTGGTTGAGTCGACTCCTTCATTCTTTTTATTACTTCTTCTGAAGCTATAGGGAGTTCTTCAAGCACGTAATAATCGTACTCATGTTTTTCAACAGATTTTATTATTCCCACCATCGGTTCGGAGTCAAAACGTATTCGATAAGGATTATTACTGTCTGTAACAACCGTAAACGGAATCCCTTTAAAAATACCTTCATCCCCAATTAATTTAATTCTATTTCCAATCAGTTTCCGTCCGTCGGACATAGGTTTATCAAGATGTTGCATACGCAAAAGGGCTTCATAAGAATCAAGTGCAATTCCATTTTCTAGCTTTTCGCTAAAATAAGTATTACATTCCTGGCACACTTGAAAATCACTTAAAACAAATCCATTTTGGTATTTGCCCATCATGCGTGGAACAACATGCTCTCTATTAAACTCATTTTCATCCTTTAATTGCAGACAATAGATACATTTGTGCTTTTGCATGCTGTTCACCTATACTCTTCGATCTTCCAGATTTCCTTCGCCAAAACGCTCATCATTGCTTGTCTTTCATCAATAGAAGATGCCTTCCATTCAGTAAAGGACTTGAGCATCTGATTTATTCGATTAATTGAGGTGTTGTTTCCAACAACCGTTAATCCCGGAATACTGCTGGTGAGGTAGTACTTGCTCTTTTTATATTCATCACATTTCTTCAAATAGAAATCATTGCTCACAACGATGTTGATCGGCTTTTCGAGAAGAGTGAGATTCCCGAGTCGATTCTTGTATTCATCGTAATCTGCGCCTGGATTATTACTTACAAAGTCATTGCGCAGCTCGATATTTGGATTATTTGGAAGGATGTGCTCAATATCCAAAACCGTATACTCATCAATGGCACCGGGTGTTTTTACACCTTTAAAAGCCATATCAACAAACTGAGTAAGCTTAGCTAACAGATAGCGGGTACGATACTGCTGCATAGAATTAAGCGAGTAACGCTTCAGATAATCGGAGAGCTCGTAATCTTTTGATGAGATGCTCCTAATAAATCTGTCTTTCAGGAATTGGTTGTATAGTTCAATCTGTTTTTTTGAATCAGTCTCATTGCTGATTTGCCTCAATTCATCTGCCCATAATGAGAAATTGCGCTCAAGCTCTTTTGTCGGCGTTTTTGTGAAAATGTAATAGAAGAGGAAGCTTTCGAGCTGCACGACAAAATGATCAAAAAGGTGCTTAGGAAAGTTACTTGCTGCAAGCAACAGGATGTAATGCAAGCTAAAAGCGCCGCCACAAAGCCTTTTGAGGTTATTCATTTGCAGGTTGTATTGGCCATCATTTCCACGACCAGAGGAGTAATCTATAAAGCGATCAACATTCTTCACAACATGCTGAACAAATTCGAAGGGCTTGTTCTGATAGTCACATAGAGCCGCATTTGTCTTATTAATGAACCATTCATATATTTCATCTTCCCGGACAACATAATCACTGCGTTTGTTCTCAATGCGATAATTTGCCATGAGATAGTATCTGAGGAAACGGAGTGGCTTTTCCTTATTCTTTTCAAGTGGAGAAGTAATCTTCTTCCAGCGGTCCTTTAGCTTATTAAAATCGTCTTTTTTGACTTGGGTAAAGAGTAAGTTTTTCAATAGGTCCATTGGATTTAGACCTATACCACGTTCGTTTATTGTTTCGAATATCTTTAGTGCACTGCTCACTTCCGTGGAAATCTGAATAAAAACTACATTGTAGGCCAAATAAGCCCAGTATTTTTTCAAGTCTGACTTACTTGGATAATTATCTTTTAAATACTGATAAACCGTGTTATAAGCGTTAAGCAAATTTTCGAGTGAGCCAAAGGAAGGTATGCCAGATGCTTGTATCAGATTTCGCGTTTTAGACGGATCTGAATTCACTTCGACCAGCTTTTGCATTAGTTCACTGGCATTTTCATATCGAGGGTCCAGCTTCAGTGTGGATACTATTTCACCGTCGCTATTGTTTACATATGTAGCAGAAATCAACCCATTGATCATCTGCTCGTGAGGTTCGCCGGCAAACAAATGCTTCAAAGCACATAGGGTCAAGAAGAATGTGGTAAGGCGCTGCTGTCCGTCAATTACCTCATAATGATTTTTCATGTCAGTCGGTGACACAAGAATGGTACCAATGAAGTATTCCTTTGCCGAACCGCCCATTTCATCATTAATATCATCAAGAAGCTGATGGACTTCTTTATCAGTCCATACATATTCCCGTTGATAATCTGGCACTACATAAAAGCATTCTCTGAACGCTTCATCAATGGTGTACTTATGCTCCTCAATTTTTGCCATGTCTGCTATTCCTCCGATTACTATTTTTTTGAATTACTTACGAATACTTATTTCATAGGTGGCACTTGCCGGATCTTCGGTCAGCCGTTCAATCTTATACATGAATTTGCCATCATCATAGTTCATTACATATGTCGGACTGTTATTCAACCCGCCCTTATAAGTCATTTCCTGAGGGAATTCAGAACCTTCTTGTTTATGAGCATCACGACAAACTTCCATGTATTCAAAAGCGCCTGGAATACTTGTCACATAATTACATAGCGCTTTTGGGAAATCAGTTGTTATTTCGTAGGCGAGTTCGGCGTTTTGGCTGTATGCGTAAAACCTGTATGTATCAATTTTCATATCAAGATTCACGTCATAATAGGAAACTTGAAAAGCATTATCGACATTTAGTGCATCTTTCAAACTCAACTCATACCGGACCACTAAACCGTATTTTTCATCGTAGCTTGACGTTTTATAATAGTCCTGCCTATCTACAACATCACGGCTTATCCCTTGATTAATCATCGCATCAATCAGCAGACGTAGGTCCTGGTCCGTAACAGCTTCAAATGCAGCAAGCTCCTCTGAGTGGTCTTCCGAAGCTGTGTTTTGAGTAATTTTGGCTTCTGTCTGCATATTCTGGTCTTTGCTGTTACTACACCCGACCGTTGATAACATGATAAATGTGGCTATGAGTATGATCCCAAACGATCCTTTTAACTTCATGAAAGCACCCCTTTAACATTTCAGTAGTATTTGAACTGTGACAGTATCAATAACCGAGTCTTCTCAAAACATCCGCTAAAGCAATTAGTCGATCATTGATGTAATCGCCTTCTTCGCCGTTGAACAGCTTTGTTTTCAACAGCTTCAAATCTTCATTTATGAATTCGTTTTCAGAGATCTTCCGAATGTCGGCAGTTTCATTTTGAAGGGTGATAGGCCTGTTAGATTGGTCATTTTTCAGCATATCCATGACCTCACAAATGAAAATTGTCAGGTCTAAATTGCGGTGAATTGGAAGCTCCTCAGACATCCGTGACCAACTACCATCCTGGTAATCGTTAGCTTCAGCGCCGCTGTTTCTCCAGACTTTAGCGGAGATGTCTTGACTGCCTCTTTGGTTCCATTGAGCAACACCTATAGATAAGCACGGAGCGTCAGAGCCTCGGCCTGCATAAATACCGTCCATTTTGTTATAGTCTCCAACCCATCTTAAACATGAACCTGTCTTCGGGCTTGAAGACTATAACAAAATGGCCTGCATAAATACCGTCCATTTTGTTATAGTCTT
>JAAYDH010000053.1 GCA_012729405.1 Erysipelotrichaceae bacterium | reverse complement strand
TGTCATCCCAAATGAAATTGAATTCCCTTACACAATCCGAACTGTCGCTGAAGTTTTAGAATCTAATGGTTCTTCTTCTCAAGCCAGTATCTGTGCCTCCTGCATGTCCTTAATGGCCGCCGGTGTTCCCATCAAAGCGATGGTCAGCGGAATTGCCATGGGTTTAATTACTTCCGGTCCATTGGATGGCAAACATTCATATTCCATCTTGACTGATATTCAAGGTCTCGAGGATCACTTCGGTGATATGGACTTCAAAGTCGCTGGAACCGAAAAAGGTATCACCGCATTACAGATGGATATCAAAATCAAAGGAATCAACAAGGAAATCTTACGCGAAGCTCTGGCACAAGCGCATGATGCCCGTGCCAAGATTCGTGAAGTGATGGCAAAAGCCATTAGCACTCCACGTCCTGATGTTGGCAAATATGCTCCAAAGATGGATACATTTATTATCGCTGAAGACAAGATTCGTGAAGTTATCGGAACAGGTGGTAAAGTCATCAATGAAATTATCGCCAAGTGCGACAATGTCAAAATCGATATCGAAGACAGTGGTCAAGTTACTATTTATCATATGGATCGCGACACCATTAATAAGGCAAAGCAAATGATTCTCGATATCGTTAAAGAAGCCAAAGTTGGCGAAGAATACGAAGGTGAAGTCGTCCGTGTCGAAGATTATGGTGCCTTCGTCCACCTCTTTGGTAATGTTGATGGCTTATGCCACGTCTCCCGCCTGGGTTGGGGATTTGTCGAGAAAGCCAGCGATGTGGTCAAGATTGGCGATACTATCAAAGTTCAAGTTATTGAAATCGATGATAAAGGCAAAGTCAAAGTCTCTCATCGTGAATACCTCGATAAGCCAGACGGCTATGTCGATCGCCCCGAAAGGCCGAGAACCGAACATCAATTTCGCCCTGATCGTTCCTATAAGGGACCCCGCAAGTTTAAGAAATAAACGCCAACAAGATCCTGACTGATTATGTCTCTCGGGATCTTTTTATTTAGAAATAAGCATTTCCTCTTTAAATCAAGCAATTAGTATGTATACTAGTAATAGCAACAAAACATAGTCAATTACTTAGGAGGCATTTTTGAAGCGTGGATAATATTAAAATTAGCGCTCTCGGCGGACTCGATGAAAACGGCCGAGATTGTTACGTCATTGAAATAAATAATGATTTATTTGTCGTTGAGGCTGGAAGCTCCCTTCCGGATAAGACCATACCGGGAGTCGATTTCCTTTTGCCAAACGCTGAATACATCATTCAAAATAGAAACCGTTTAAAAGCATACATCATCACTCATGGTCACGATGAGAGCATGTCAGGTTTGAAATATTTCTATAATCGAGCTCCAGCTCCCGTCTACTGCACCGAGACAACTCGCAAGTGCATGCTCGGGCAAGCTAACATCTTAAAAGTTAAGACCAACTTTGATTTTCACATCGTCGAACCTTCGAGCGATGTCATTATCGCAGGTCACAAGATTCATTTCTTCCAGACTTGTCACAGCGTCGCCCAATCGATGGGTGTCGCCTTTGAAACCGACCGGGGTAACATCGTCTACACGAGTGACTTTATCGTCGATTATTCTTTAAATGAAAGCGGATATATTTTTGATCTACCCGCCTTAGGAAAAATCTCTGAAAAACCAACCCTTATTCTTCTCTCGCCAAGCAAAGGCGCCGGACATTCCGGCTACTGTGCTCCAAAGCATCGTATCGTTTACTTAATTGAGAAGTATTTTAAAGATAGCGAGCAGAGAATGTTCGTCTCTTGCTTCTGGCAGAATCTCTTCCGCATCAGAGGCATTCTCCTACTTTGTAGGAAATATCGCAAAAAAGTCTATTTCTACGATGATTACACGGCTCAAGTGATGAATTTCCTCGATGACAAAAGCAAGGAATTGCTCAATGGTGTTGAAGTCGTCAGCAAAGAAGATTTACTCCGCGTTAAAGGGCAAAATTTAGTTATCTTAATGCTCGGTCACGGAACTGATATTTACGAGAAAATCGCTAAGCTAGCCGCTCACTCAAACGAAGACAAACGAATTGTTTTAGGGCCTGATGATTTATTCATTTCAGCCGCTATCCCAAGCGAAACGCAAGAAGTGGTGGCCACTCGCTCTCTTGACAACTTGTATCGCACGGGATGCGATGTTGTTTTACTCAATAAAAAGGTCTTGCTCAAAATGCACGCCCACCAGGACGATTTAAAGGTCTTTTTATCGCTTTTAAAACCCAAGTTCTACTTGCCAGTCCGCGGTAGTTATGTCAAATTGATGAGCAATGCGAAATTAGCTCTCTCGATGGGTATCGGCTTAAACCACAGCAATGTTTTTATCCTCGATAATGGTATGCAGCTCATCTTTGATGAGTCACCACGTCCTCGCGTGATAAACAACGAACAAAATCAAATCAACGTCGCCCCCATCCTCGTCGATGGAACCGGCATTAGCAAAGTCGGTGCAGAAGTGATTGAAGAACGCCGCCAATTAGGATTTGATGGCGCCGTCGTTGTCGCCGCTACCGTGAGCATCAAAGAAAAGCGTATTGTCGCTGGACCAGACTGCCAGATGCGCGGCTTTGTTTACGTCAAAGAAGCTGAACCGCTCCTGAAATCCATTTCTGGCATCTATGTTGAAGAAGTAAACAACGCCTTAGCTGCTAACGGAGCCTTCGAAGCGAGCAAGGTTGAAGCCCTAATAAAAGAGAAAGCAAGACGCTTTATCCGCCGAGAAAATGGGCGGGAACCGATGATCTTGCCAATCATAATTGAAGTTTAGCAACAAAGCACTCCGGTGCTTTTTTTTGTTCAAAAATCATAGACTATTACGCGAGTGCATTTATATAATGTATGTGTATGAGCAAAAATAAAGACCCGAAACCAGTATCGGCTCGTAAGTTAACATTCTTTGGTGGCGCTTTCCTTTGCTTGATATCTGTATCTATGATTATCAACATCGGCGAAATTAACCGCGCTTTGACGATTGGTTTTAATTTCTTGTTCGGTGTCAGCGCCTTCGTTATCTATATTTTTCTTTATGTTCTCGGCATTTCCTTCCTTTTCAAAGAAAAAGGCTTTAAATTGCGACCATCATTTGGTCTATTTGGCCTCTTAACTTTCTTTTTTGGAACTCTTCTTTTAACGACTCTCATTTTTAACAGCTCTTCTAATATCAGTTCTTCAACATTCCTCGACATGTTTAAGTACATGCAACACCAGGATGGCTCGAAAGGGTATTTTTATTACACAGAACTAAATCTCTTTACCCAGGTTAATTACATCATCGGAGGTGTCGAAGCGGAATACAATTTCGGTGGAGGAATTCTCGGCTACTGGCTCACTTCTCTCCTTGTTTCTTCAGTTAATGTCGCTTTTGCTTGGGTTGTCGCCTCTGTTTTAATTGTTCTCGGAATCCTTATCTTCTGTGTTCCTTATATTGAAAAAGCCCTTAAGAATAAAAAGCTCGCCAAGAAAAACAAAGAAGTAGAAGATAAAGAAATTGAAATCATCGATCCTCTTCCGAGCGATAAGATCACCAGTGGGGATGAGACAAATGCGACGATGATTCGCAAAGAAGATTATGATAATTCAGTCGACAATCTCTCCCAAATTAAAGCCGCAGGTCAATATGACTTTTCTTTAGAAAAGAAGTCATCGCGTCCTCAAGCGACAACAATTCGGCCCGTTTTCGGCACCCAAATCGCAAAAGATAATTCTCCTTTAAATGCCTACTATGCTCAAAGCGGAGTCTTCGTCAAAGCTCGATTCATCAATCAAGATATGGACGAGTCAGTCAACACTCCTGCCTTAGAAGAGAGTAAAACACCTGTAGAAAATAAAGAAATGACAGCAGAAGAATTGCTCCATACCGAGCAATTGACACTCGATTTTGAAAGCAAACCAGAACCAAATGCCGATTTAGCAAGAATCAAACCAACCTTTGTCGAACGCAAAGTGGTGAATAAATCCGGACCAGCACCAATTTCTACTGAGACCGCCGAAGCGCTTCAGCCCGCGGTTAATAAACCAATTAAGTGGATTGCTCCTTCTCCAGAATTGCTTGATACACTTGAAGTTACCGAAGCGATTGAAACTAATAAGAAGGTGGCTGAAGAGCGAAAAATAATTCTCGACCAAGTTCTCGCTGATTTCAATATCGGAGCGAGCGTTATCGATTACACAATCGGACCAGCCGTTACCCGCTTTAATATCCGTTATGACAGCAACGTCTCATCCCGATCAATTAATATTCTTGTCGATGATTTGTCTAGACGTCTCGGTGGTGTACCCGCCCGTTTTGAACCAGTTGTCGAAGGCCAGATTTATTCTGGCTTAGAAATTCCAAACGCGACCATCACTTCCGTCGGATTCAAAGAAGTCTATGAGAAACTGCCTGATTCGAAGAAACACCCTCTCTCCGTTGCCTTTGGCAAAAACATCTCTGGCGAGGTCATCTGCGCCGACTTTAATGAATTCCCTCACTTATTAGTGGCCGGAACTTCTGGCAGTGGTAAATCGATTTTCATCCATTCTTTAATCACAACCCTAGTCATGCGTAATTCACCGGATGCTCTTCGCATGGCAATTATCGATCCCAAGCGCGTCGAGATGGTTCGTTATCGCGATATGCCGCACCTCTTATGCCCGATCGTCAGCGATTCGAGCCAAGCCGCTTTGTTCTTGAACAAGTTGGTTGAAGAGATGAATGAACGATACATCATGTTTGAAGAAGCCGGAGGATGCACCTCCGTCCCTGAATATAACGAATATGCGGAAGAAAACAACAAACCAAAACTTCCTTATATCGTTGTCATTATCGATGAATTTGGCGATTTAGTCACCACCCATAAAGAGACCAATCAACCGATCTTGTTACTCGGCCAAAAGGCTCGTGCCTGCGGCATCCACTTATTGATTTCCACCCAGAGTCCGACAACTAACATTATTACTGGATCTATCAAAAGCAACTTAGCCACTCATGTCGCTTTAGCGACTTCTAACGTTACCCAATCGATTACCATTTTAGGCGAAGGGGGAGCGGAGAAGCTCCTAGGTAAAGGCGATATGCTCGTCCAATCACCTTTGGTGAGCCGGGTCGGTTTAGTCCGCCTCCAATCCTGTTTCATTCAAAGAAAAGAAATCGTTCGCGTTGTCGGATATCTCAAAGAGCATTACCCAACGAACTATAGTGAGCGCTTCCTCAATCTCGAAGAAGAAGCCGCCCGAGCTGGTCAAGCCGCGGTCGCTAACGGAACAGTCGCTGCTTCCTTAGATCCTGCCGAAGAGGCTAAATATCAAGGCATTAAAGAGTGGGTGATGGGTCA
>JAAYDH010000008.1 GCA_012729405.1 Erysipelotrichaceae bacterium | reverse complement strand
TGGTTAACAAAAGCCGGGACCGCGATTGTCGTCTGCGTCGATGGTCCGATTCTTGTTAATCCCTATCATTAATTATGACTAAGATAAATAAAGTCGAGACACCGCTCATCGAAACGGGAGTGGCGAAAGACTTTCACATTTATTCAATTGGCAAAGACTTAGATGGAGAAGTAAAAACTTTAAGAGACTTGCAGAAGATTCTTTTAGAGATGACTCTTGCTTTTGACAAACTTTGCCGAAAGAACAATATTCCTTATGCTCTCGCATTTGGCTCAGCTCTCGGAATCATCAATTACGGCGGATTCATCCCTTGGGACGATGATGTCGATATCGCTATCAACTACGAAGATTTGCCGCGAGTTATTAAGATGCTCGAGGAGCAGTTACCGGAGGCCTACTATTTTGATTGCTACGAGAAAGACCCTCGCTATAACGTCTTACTTCCAACTATAAAAATTCGCAAGAAAGATTCCTATATCTTAGAGAAAAACTGCATTACTCTTCCGAACAATTGTGATGGGGATGGCATCTTCATCGATGTCGTTGCTTTCATGGGTGTACCAGAGAGTGAAAAAGAACATAAGAAAGTCCTCCGATATGCGAAACGCTTTATCGTCCCTTATGTGGTCAAAGACGCTTTCTTCCACACTTCAGTCAGCAAGATGCAAGGAAAGCTCAAGGCTTATGAGAAGATGATCGCTGAGAAATATAAAGATTCTCCCCGCGTCGCTCAGACAGTCATTATTCCTTGGCAGGACTGGGGCCAAGAAGTCAAGAATCTCTCTTATCCACGCGAAGTTATCTATCCGTTCCGGGAGTATGATTTCCAAGGTCATAAACTATATTCATTCAGTGATGTGAGAGAGTTCTGCCGCTTAAAATTCGGCAGCAAATGCTTCAATGTCTTTCGAAAAGGTAAATGGGTATCCCGCTACCCGTTTCGCAAGAGGAAAGCCCGCCACTTCAAGAAGTTTTCACTCACCCATACGCGCTTAAAAAAATAAAAAGATTATTCAGAAATAGACGCCATTCACCTTGGCGTTTTTATTTTTTTATTTGATTAAAAAATGATAATAATTTTGCACTTATCTTATATTACTATGAATAGTAAATATTTTTAGCAAACTACTTGACAGAGTGCTAATTTGATTTATAATATAAGTACTTAGCAGTCAAGAGCATAGATTGCTAAAAGTAAAATTTATAGGAGGAAATATTTTTATGAAACACTATGCACTGTCCAATCTCGTCGATGACTCATTTGCACTTTGGGATCCCTTCTTTGATGACTTCTTTGATTTCCCTTTAACTCGCGAAACTAGACGTCGCGATATCATGCGAGTTGATGTTCGTGAGGATGACAAGCAATATCACATCGATATTGATCTTCCCAGCGTCAAAAAAGAGAATCTCAAAATTGAACTCCATGACGGGTATCTCACTGTTCGCGTCGATGAATGCCATAACGCGGAGGACAAATCCGGTAAATATTTGCGTCGCGAACGTTATTGTGGCAAATTCTCCCGTAGCTTCTACGTCGGAGAGAGCGTCACATACGAAGATATCAAAGCCAGCCTAGCTGATGGCGTGTTGACTCTCGACATCAATAAGGTCGAAGTAAAGACCCCCGAAAAGAAATATATCGAGATTCAATAACGCGTCTCCTTTCTTAAAAGTGGGCAGCCCCCACTTTTTCTTTTCCCCTTTTAAAGCGCTTAAATAAAAATAAGTAGACATTATAAAATATAATGGTATAGTAGTAATGCGCTTAAATGCGCGAAAACTCTGCACAAGAGTGACCTTGACAGGCCACTCTTTGTTTTTAAGGGGAACTATGGATATCAAAGAATTGAAACAAAAATTAAGTGAAAGATGCCTCGAACTCGGCTTCGAGTTAGTCGATTTTTCCTTATCAGCTGGAATGCTGAGTCTCACCGTTGATCGCGTTGAACCGATTGATATGAACATAATTGTCGATCTAAGTCATCAGTTGAATGAATATCTCGATTCAATCAATCCATTTGATAATCCTTACACCTTGGATATCTCATCTCTCGGAGCGGAAAAGCCACTTAGTAAAGAGAAACTACATCTCTATATTAATAGCTATGTTCACGTTCACCTATCCCAGCCGATTAAGGGAGAGAATATCTATGAAGGAACTCTGGTCAAATCGGATGAAAACGGCATTACCTTGTCGTATCGCGTCAAGACCAGAACCATGTTGGTTGATATTGCGAAAGCAAACATATCAAATATAAGATTAGCAGTTAAATTTTAAGGAGTAAAAATTATGGCTATCAATTCCGCAGAATTCCGCGAAGCTCTCAACCAGATTGAAGTCGCTCGGGGAATTAGCAAAGAGGTCATCGTCAAATCATTGATCGAAGCGATGACAAAAGGGTACCGCAAAGAGCTTGGAGGAGATGACGCACTTGTCGAAGTGAACATCGATGCCGAAGCGGGTACTATCGAAATGTATCACATGAAAAACATCGTTCAAGAAGTGGAAGATGATTTTTTAGAGATTGAAGAAAAGGAAGCAAAGGCGCTCGCAAAAGAAGGAAAAGGTTTTATCAAAGATAACATTTACTATGTCGAAGCGAGCATCGAAGAACTCCGCAAAGCGACCGCGATGAGTATCAAGTCGATTCTCCGTCAAAAGTTCGCCGAAGCCGAGAAAGATGTCCTATATGAAGCTTTTAAAGATAAGATCAATACGATGATTACCGGACGCGTCGAAAAGATCGACGAACGTGGTGCTTCCGTCAATATCGGAAGAACTAGCGTCTACTTACCAAGAAAGCAAATGATTGGCGATGAGAGATTCTCTCTCGGAGATCAAATTCGCTTATTTGTCAGCGATGTCGCAAGCGACATGAAGGGCGCACACATCGTTGTCTCTCGCGCTAACGAAGGTTTCCTCCGCTGCTTATTTAATGAAGAAATTCGCGAAATCTATGATGGAACAATCGTGATTAAAGGGATTTCCCGTGAAGCCGGAGAAAGAAGCAAAGTGGCTGTCTACAGCTTAAATCCAGAAGTTGATCCCGCTGGTGCGTGCATTGGACAAAATGGTTCCCGCATCCAGAAGATTGTCTCTCAATTAGGTAACGGCACCTCCAAAGAAAAGATCGACATCATCGCTTATAGCAAAAATGCTGGTCTTTATATTATGGAATCTTTAAAACCAGCCCATGTCGCTGGAATCATCCATGATGAAGAAGCGAAAACTGCGACCGCCATCGTTAAAGACGACTCCTTATCTCTGGCGATTGGCCGCAAAGGCGTCAATGTTCGCCTTGCTGTCCGTTTAACTGGCTACAACATAGATATTAAAACTGAATCCGCCGCTCTCGAAGCCGGACTTACCTATCTCTCATTTGAAGAATTGCAAGCCCAAGAAATCGAGATGCAAAAGAAACTCATCGCTGAAGCAAAGGCTGCTCAAGCCCAAGCGACCGCGAGTAGCGAAGATGTCCTTCCAGGATTACCAGAAGGATATGTCGCGCCTCAAAAACGCGTTTATGATGATGAAGAAGATACTGACCTCAATGAAGCTCTTGAATTAGAGAGTGAGAAGGAAGCTCTCGTCACTAAAAAAGCAGCCAAGAAACCCGATTCTGAAGTCAAAGAAGAAATAAAGGTTGCTCCTGAAGCCCCGACCAAAGAAGAAGAAGTTGAAGTTAAGGAAGTTAAAGTCGTCAAGACAACAACTACCCTTAGCGATCTCGAAAAAGCTTTGGAAGCCGAAGAGAAGAAGCAAAGCTTCACTCGCAAATCTTGGAAGAAAAATGCCAAGAAAGAAGAAGAATCTCAAGATGATAAACCAATTATCTCCGTCGATCCTTCCCAACATATGTCTATCTATACCGAAGAAGAACTTCGTGAAATGGAAAAAGAAGAGATCGTCGAATCCAATGTCGATATCGATGAAGAAGTCGATTACGACGAATACGATGAATACTACGACGAGGATGAGAAATAATCTCCTCCTGTCTTAATTCCGATATTTCGGAATAACCAAGTCAACTTGGCAATTTTATAAACAAAAAGAAAGAAGGTGTTAATATGGCAAGAAAAGGCAAGAAATCATATCGAAAGAAGGGCAACCTTCCGAACCGAGAAGTGAACGTCTCCACTAAAGTTCAAACCAACAAAGTGAAAACTAAAGTAAATGGTGGGGTGTTTATTTACACCGGCGCCATTAGCGCTGCTGAATTAGCTAAAGCTCTCGATGTTGCTGTCTCGGAAATTATCAAGTTCCTCTTCATGCAAGGAAAAAT
>JAAYDH010000048.1 GCA_012729405.1 Erysipelotrichaceae bacterium | reverse complement strand
CGGGCTTCTCTTCTAAGGAGATGACTTTTCCATCTTTATCAAATTCAATGACCCCGAAGTTCCGCGCATCTTTGACTGGATATCCGAAGATAACCGCTCCCTCTTTGTGTTCCATTGCTGAACGAAGAATTAAGGTCATATCTTGACCATAGAAAACGTTGTCCCCCAAGATGAGGCAGACGCCATCATCACCAATGAACTTTTCGCCAATAATAAAAGCATCGGCTAGTCCTCTCGCTTCTTCCTGAATCGCGTATTCAATATGGAGGCCTAATTTGGAGCCGTCTTCGAAGAGCACTTTATAATCTTCAATATCTCTCGGAGTGGAGATAATTAAAATATCTTTGATTGATGCTAGCATCAAAATTGACAAAGGATAATAAATCAAAGGTTTGTCATAGATTGGCAGCAGTTGCTTTGAGACTGCTTTCGTAATTGGGTAAAGCCTAGTTCCTTTACCTCCCGCTAAAATAATGCCTTTCATCTTGTAGCCTCCTTATTTTTTCTTGTATTTCTTCATTCCGTACAACATGTAATGGAAGATGAGCCATAATGACTTAATGCTATTATAGCCCAATACTTTATGGTAAACATAAAATCTCGGCTTAAAAAGTTTGGCTTTCTTGCTGTTTTTAGATTCGGCATGAAGATAATAAGTGGCTAGAACTTGCTTGTTTGTTTTCACTACATATCCTCTTTTTAAAATCTCCAGCCAAAAAGCGTAATCTTCGTCTCTAACGAGATTTTCTCTAAAACGAACCTCGCCAATAACCGTGCGATCATACATTGTTGTCAAACAGGACATGTCATTGCCTTTGAGGGTCATCTTATAGTTGATAACATCGCGGGGCATAAAATCAGTGATATTGCCGCCTTTATCACGACGATAGCCCGCTGTAATGACTGGTCCATTATCTACGATAAAGTTGATTTGTGATTCGAGATAATTACGATCAATTGTGTCATCGGAATCTAAGAAAGTGACATAGCGGCCAGTAGCGAGCTCTAGTCCTTGATTGCGAGCGTGGGCTGAACCCCCGTTTTTTGCGCTAAAAATAACTTTTATGCGTTGATCTTTTTTTTCAATGTCTTTTAGGTAGTCTTGGGATCCATCTTTAGAACAATCATCAACGATAATCCACTCCCAATTTGAATAAGTCTGGTTTAGGACACTACCAAAAGTTCTCCCAAAGATAGCCTTCGCATTGTAGTAGGGTGTGATAATGGTTACTTTCTCGTTAGTCATGGAAACCTCTCCCTAGCAAGTTTTGTAAGAACTGCTCAAACTTTTCGATGGAATAATCATCCTTTTTGGCAAATGATTTTTCTCTCATTGAATTTAGTTTGTCTTGGTTATCATAAATATAATTTAGTTTGGTAAGTAGATCATTATTGTCAGCTTGTTGAAACAAAATGGAATCTTCCTGAGAAAGAATTTCGTGAGCTCGGGCAAAAGTCGAAGAAATCGTCGGCACGCCAGCGATGAAGAAGTCAATTATTGATCCAGGAAAACCTTCGCGATATTTAGTTGGGAAGACGTGTAGGTCGTACTCAGATAACTTTTCATAGGCTTCTTTTGTATCAACTGCGATTGCACCAAGAAAATTAACAAAATGATGTTTGGCAGCTAAGGCTTCAATTCGCGTTTTTTCTTCTTCTCTTTGCGGTCTGCCGTACACATCTAATTTGAAACGCAATCTATCCTTGTTCAAAAGAGTTAGACAATCAATTAAATCATAGATGCCTTTTTGTTCTTCAATTCTTGATAAATAGACAAGATGTAAGACGTCTTTTGGATATTTATGGGGGCGGAAATCGATTGTTACAATTGGTTTGAAATTTGGGAAGACGCTTATTCTCTCGAATCCAACGGATTTCAACTCTTCCTTCATTGACTGAGTTTCAACAATAATGAGTCTATCGTTAATAAAGGTTTCTTTTTTGATTGACCCATTGAGAATACGATCATACAAGAAGGGACCAATCTCAAAGTAGACAATTTTGTTTGAAGGGAATCGAGAATAGATAAGAATCTTTTGGATGATATTTGCTCCGTGGGAGTCTTTCGAGATGACTATGTAATCATATTTCTTCCTGCCAAAAAGGCCTTTGAAGAAAATTTTCAGCGAATTGAGTATTTTGTTATGGCTTAAATTGATGAGAGTTAAATCGGCGAATTTGCTCAACGAATTATAAATGAAAGTGTTCTTGATGCGCTCGCCATCAAACTTTTCTTTTTTGGTATTCAAGCAAGAAATAAACAGTATCTTTTTCATAATCATTTAACAATTTGTTTAATAAATTCGAGCCACTTTGAAGTGATGTGTTCAGCTTCCAATTCATTAGGAATTGATGGCTTCTGAGGATTAATATTGAGCGCTTCTTCCATGGCCTGGGCAAAACTAGAGGCGTCAATCTTTTTAGATAATATTAATAAGTCAGGAAAGATCATTTTGAGTTCTTTTGGACCCCCAATAGTGCAGTCAGTAGAAACAGAGGGGATACCGAGACAAAGCGCTTCGGAGAGAACGTTTGGCATTCCCTCATATTTGCTAGGCAAAACAAATAGGCGGGAATTAAATTCGTCTTTGTGCCAAGTCTTGGAAGGTGACAAGAAAAGAACTTTTTCGTTCAGACCTTTTTGGGAGGCTAAGGCTTTTAAATTGGTTTCCAATTCACCACCGCCATATAGTTTCAAAGTGAAGTCGTTGTGTTTTCGGACAAAAATTTCAAAGGCTTCAAAAAGCATAAAGCAGTTCTTTTGATCGGTTAATCTTCCGACAAATAGAATTTGATTCTTAATGTTCTTCTTATCGTTCGGTGAACTCGTTAAATTAACTGGGTTGTGGATAACAACCACATTTTTACGAGCAACTTTGGAATACCATTTCAACGCATCTTCGGTCTGGAAGACACTCCCTGAGGCTTTTTTAAAAGATAAATTTAAAAAGAATTGTTTAATTCGGTTTCTTTGATTGGGGTCATTTCTCTCGCATGTGATATATGGGATATTTGTGCGCTTCAGTGCTTGCCATGTGTAGATGCATACATACGAAAGGAATGAAATGACGATGTCAGGATGGCAACCCAATATCACCTTTTTTAAAAGCCTTGCTTTTTTCAAGAACCCGAGTTTCTTTTGATGCTCCGCCAAATGAATCAGTTCGATTTGATTGTCAAGTTTATAAAATGGTTCGCTAGCGACGCTAGAAAGCATAACAATAGTGACATCATTTTCACGCGCAACAAACTCGTTTGACAATGTCGAAATTACTCTTTCGGCTCCACCGGAACCCATCGTGTCACAAACAAATAGTATTTTCATCAAATAATGACCTCATCATAAGCAGGAGGAGCAACCTTTTTTGGTTTCTTTTTAAATTCGTATAGCCCGTAATCCTTAGTGAGGAAGAATAATAGAGCGATGACCAAATAGGCCTCCTTGGCATAATAAGTGACACCAAAGAAGCTGCGTAGTAGATAGACGATAACGAGGATCGCAATGATGTACATCTCCTCATCTTTTTTCCTAATTGACATAGTCAAAGGCAAGAAGAAGTTAGCATAGTAAAGAATAAATCCAATAATTCCAAAGTTACAAAGGACTTCGCCAAAGTTGTTGTGGGAATAGGTTCCAATACCGGAGAAGATACCAAAACCGCT
>JAAYDH010000051.1 GCA_012729405.1 Erysipelotrichaceae bacterium | reverse complement strand
GAAGAAGGTCTTCCTTTATCAACTCCTTTTAACGCAGTTACCGACAAACAATAAATTAAGGTGTGATTATTATTCTGAATTTCTGCTCTGGAAATTGCTTGGTTTGTAATTGCTCCCCAATGTTCTTCTTTGGTTTCTTCTTGATTAGGGCGTGGTAAAATTTTCACGGAACACAACTTATGTGTAAGTGAAACAATATTTCTAGTTATTAAAGCTTCTTCAAGTTTCCCATAACCAGCTATTCCGGCCATTAAAGTACCATGTCCTCCTCTTAAAGGTGAATGGTCATTTGTTCCCCAAGCATTATCGACTGTTAAGGTATTTGCATCATCAATTAAGGGCTGTAACAATTGATGCCCATTATTAACCCCACTATCCAACAAACATACTTTAACATTTGAATCGACCAATTCAATTCTTTGTAATATATCATCTACCCAGTTTTGTTGTTCCTTTGAACTTTCGTTCACCCAAAAACCTGCTGGTTCTTGGCCTGCCCGGAATTCTGCAAGCAAATCACTTTGTTGCATCAATTCAATAAGGCTTTGCCGATTTGCATTAATAAGTAAAACGGCTCTTTCTGGAAAAATTATACTGTTATTTTTAACTTCTATACCAATTCTTTCAAGCGTAACGAGAAATTTGTCAATTTGCTCCTTCTCTAGGTTTTCTTTCGTATTTACATTCAACCAAACCTCACACCATTTTGTGGCTTCTGCTGGAATAAGGTGTTGGTTATCTGTCCATAAACCTTCTAACAAAGCAATACTTACATCTTCAATACTATTGACTAATGTCGCGTTTTTGGGCTTTCCTTTACTTGTTTCTTCTTCTTGGTATTTCTTGATTTTAGAAATAAAATGCCCTTCTTTTCCATTTGGTACATATACGGTTGCCCTTACTTGCTTATGATTTTCTCCTAAAGTAATTTCTTTAACATTCAATAAACGGATGCCTTTACGAAGGTCCTCTAGACTTTTTGTAATTAAATCACAGTCGGCTGCACTTGTAAAAGAAATGTAAGTACCCTCCCTTGTGGCAATTTGCTCCGCCTCACGTTGTTGATGCAATTGTGCTTTAGTCTGCCAAATTACATCAAACTGTCTAAGCAGTTTTTGACTTTGAGAAGCCCTGTCTCGAACCGGAATACGTGGCTGAGCACCCATTGATGAAGGGGCTTTGTATTTTTCACGGTTTACATTTCCTGATATAAAAATGTGCTTATATGATTCTGCCATTTATTAAGTTATTTATGATATGCTGCATTACGGTCTTTGATAGCTTTTAAAACTAGTTGGTTGCTCATTATCTGTTTCTCATTTAAGATCGTTTCTTTAATAGCATCAATACATGCAAGCGATATCTCGGCATGGCTTAAGCCGTTTATTTTCGGAAGCAGATCGTTAAATTTTAATTTTTTTGAAAATTGAGCTAGCCTATTTTTTAACAAAGCCAATTTTTCATTCTCATCGGGTAAATGATAAAGGATAACATCATCAAACCTGCGAAATAGTGCTTGGTCTAATAGAGCTTTGTTATTAGTAATTGCAATAATTAGGCTATCGGAATTATCACGCTCAATAAATTGGAGGAAGGAATTTAAAACTCTTCGCATCTCGCCCACATCATTATCCCTGCTTCGTTCTCCTCCAATGGCATCAAATTCGTCAAAAAGGTAAACGCCTTGTTTTTGCTCAATTAAATCGAAAACCTGTCGAAGTTTAGCACTGGTTTCGCCCATATACTTAGTAACCATTTTATCCATTAAAATGGTAAATAATGGAAGTTTTAATTCATTTGCGATAATTGAAGCAGTTAAGGTTTTTCCTGTACCGGGAGGGCCTGAGAGAAGAATCTTTCTGCGGTTTTCCAAATCGTGTTTTCGGAGTTTATCCCGTTGTACAAACTCTGAAACTATTCGGACTATCTTGGATTTTATATCATCTGATGCAATGATATCCGATAAGTTAACGGCAGGTACATTTTCCAGTATCAACCCCTGCAATTCGGGAGCAAAAGTCTTGGTTTTATATTTAGTCTCTTTTGCCTTATCAATTATGGATTTAATTTCATTGGCAACAAGAACATGCCCCAGTTTTGCTTCATGTGCAGCTATTTGCAAAGCAATAGTAGTGAACCTTTCAGGCTCATTGCTGTAGTGCGATTTAATTAATGATATGATATAATCAGCTTTTGCCATAATTCTGCAAAATTACAATTAAAATGTTAATACTTATTATTTTCCACCCTTACTTCTCCACTCATCAATTTAGGCAATAAAGTATCGCGCAAAGCAGTGAGAGTACGAATTTGGGTTGTATTATGATTGATTTTTTTTAAAAGTGGTTTTGTTATAACATTAAAATCTAAAACAAGATTTTCTGGATATTTTGGAAAATCAATTGATTTTAGATTTGCTTGATTAATCTTTGGTTGAACAGCACCTGTAACAATCTCATCAATGTTTTTCTTTTTTAAGTAATTCCAAATAAAGAAGTTATTATATGGATGTTTAGCAGTTATTACATGAGTGTGATTGTTTACCCAGAACTTTCCAGTCGCATATTGTAGCACAGGATAACCTTCATCAGTCCTAACTGTTCCATCTTCTCCTAACAAAATATATTCACCATCAAAAATATAGTCGTTAATGTAATCCATTATTTGCGCAGCACCATAATACGGATATAGTTGTCCTTCTTTCTTCTTCTCTCTTTCCATTTTAGATAATGGAATTCTAAGATTATCAAAAATTTCAATAACTTCTCCTAAAATACCTTCTTCCCAATCCTCATTTGCTTCTTCCAAAAACCACTGCCTGAAAAGGGTTTCGGCTATTTTTTCGAGGGTGGCGTTTTGGCGGTGGAGCAGATCTATTTTATCATCGAGGCTGGAAAGGATGGAGGTGATGTTTTTTTGTTCATGCAATTCAGGCATATTTAAAAATAGGTCATCGAAAGCCTGTTTAGGCACCCTTTGTCTGCCAGACGTTC
>JAAYDH010000097.1 GCA_012729405.1 Erysipelotrichaceae bacterium | reverse complement strand
GTCGACTATGTCGACATCAATCGCGCCAAGATTACCGTCTTAACCGAGATCACCGAAGAACTCGAAAAACTTCCAGCCATCAACTACCAAGCTGAAGTATTAAAGAACATCAACGTGTCGATTAAGAAGAAACTGATTCAGCAAATCATTAACGGAAATGGTGGAGCAAACCAATTCACTGGTATCTTTTCAAGCGACGCCAAATGTCTTGAAGATAGCGCACCACTTGAATTATCAGACATCGATGCCGACACCCTTACCAAAATCATCTTCAACTATGGTGGCGATGAAGAAGTCGAAGGAAAAGCTTGTTTGATTCTAAATATCGGCGATCTCTACAAGTTCGCTACCCTTCGTCATCCCGACGGAAGAAAAGTCTATGAAGTGGATACAACCCTTCACACCATCGATAACGTTCCTTATATCATCTCCAGTCAATGTCCAGCTTTAACCGATAGTGGAACGGCAGCAGACACATTATGTCTTGCCTACGGTTCACTAAACAATTATGAGTTAGCCATCTTCTCGGGTCTTGATATCCAAAAGAGCACTGAGAACCGCTTCAAAGAAGGTATTATCGTCTATCGTGCCTCGCTTTTCGCCGGCGGAAACGTCACGGCTTATAAAGGCTTCTTACGCGTTAAGAAGGTTGCGGCTCCAACCGCTGAATAGAGATATTCATTATGAGTGCGAGCGAAAACCTATTACCTTTAATAAAGAAAACGCTCTTGATTCCCGAGGCGGAAACATTTGCCGACCTCGAAATCAGCGCACTCATCGATAGCGCACTCGCCCTAGTGAAGTCTACTGGGGTGAGTGACTCCGCTCTTGAAAGTAAGGAAGTATCAACGATCGTCATTATCTACGTTAAGACTTTCTTTGGGTTTCAAAACGATGGAAGTGTCAAGGAACTGCCGGAAGCATTCTATTTCCTTCTGAAGCAAGTTTCATTGACCAAGGGGTCATAGTTATGCCCTTTCCTAATAGTCCAAACATTGTCATCTTCCTACTTAAAGTAACCAAAGAGCGAGAGAAGTATCAAATCACTAATCTTAGAAAGGCGATTGGTATTGCCCGATGTCTCACTCGGGAAGAATGGAAAGCCTCCGTGGAAACGAAGGTCAACATCGATTACAAAGTGTCAATCAATGCCTTTCTTTATCAGAATGAGAAGTTTGTTATGATCGATGAGCATTTCTATAAAATCGAGCGAACATTTGTCGGTGGTCAGTTTGTTGAACTCTACTTAAGCGAAACCCGTCTTAGCAAAGAAGACTTCTATGGATGGCACAACTATGAATGATATTGCTAGCAAAATCTCGTCAATTATCACTGATTACACTAATAAAAGTGTTGATTTGCTAGAAAAAAGAATCGATGAGTGTGCCGATGAAATACTTGTTTATATTAAGGAAAACGCACCGCGAGGAGATAGTAATAGTCACCTTGCAGATTCATTTATTAAGACCATCATCGGTGAAGGAAAGAATGTAACAATCTACATCTCTAGTAAGAGCAAGGGACGAATCGTTCATCTTATTGAACTGGGATTTCGCCATACGAGTGGGAAACACGTTCCCGCTCATCCGTTTCTAAGACCGGCTTATGACACCTTTTCACCAAAGATGCTTGAAGACTTAAAAAGGATAATCGCCTATGGCTCTACATAATGATCCCATCCATAACATCTTAAAGCGTG
>JAAYDH010000022.1 GCA_012729405.1 Erysipelotrichaceae bacterium | reverse complement strand
TCTGATATAAATAGATGATATGGAATATGTTGAGCAATTGTCTTTTATAGGCGTGGAGACGCTTGATTTGAACATCAAAGATGGAATTTACATCGATATCGATATTCATCGTTTCTTTGACATATTTAGCGAGTTTAATCTTGTTTCCTAACTTAATGGTGTCGAGAGTTTCGAGAACTTCTTTGTCGTCAGCGAACTTTTCAAAATCTTTGATTTTGTCCATATCTTTAATCCAAGATTTACCAATCTTTTCAGTGATTAACTTGGCGAGGTTGGGATTGGAATAAACTAACCATCGGCGGTGAGTGACACCATTGGTTTTATTGTTAAATTTTTCAGGCATGAATTTGTAAAAATCTTTAAAAGTCATCTTCTCGAGAATTTTGGTGTGCAAGGCGGCAACGCCATTGACACTATAACAAGTATAGATGGCGAGGTTGGTCATATGAATCTGACCATCCTTAATGATGTTCATTGCCCACTTAGCTCCTTCGGAGACGTCGTGATTTTGCATCTCAAGATTAAAGCGTCGATTGATCTCTTCAATAATCATGTAGCAGCGAGGAATGAGATTTTGGACATAGTTAACAGGCCATTTCTCTAAGGCTTCAGGCATGACCGTGTGATTGGTGAACGCCATTGATTGACTGACTTCATTCCAGGATTCATCCCAGCCCATGCCATATTCATCCATCATCACTCTCATCATTTCGGGAATGGCGAGAATTGGATGGGTATCATTCAATTGGAAAGTATAAGCATTATGAATTCCTTTTAATGTTCCATGATGGCGGTAATAACTCTGCAACGTAGCTTGAATACCCGAGGAAACGAGGAAATACTGTTGGCGTAATCTTAAGATTCTTCCGTTTTCCGTTGAATCATCAGGATATAAACCATGAGTTAATTCTTCTAGAGTGTCGAGGTATTGCTCAAAAGACATATCGCTCGGAAGATCGTCATTACTGGGTTCAGCATTCCATAGTCTTAGACTATTGACGACGTGGTTGCGGTAGCCAACCACTGGAACATCATAAGGAACAGCGCGAACCACTAAAGCGTTAACCGTGCGAATTCCGTATCCCCCGTCTGGCTTTAAAAAAGCTTCGGGCGAACCATAGAATTTAACTGTCACTCCATATTTAGGACGTCTGATTTCCCAAACATTGCCGTTTGTTAACCATTGATCAGGGAATTCTCTTTGTTTTCCATCGACAATTTTTTGTTTAAAGAAGCCGTATTGATAACGGATGCAGTTTCCGTGTCCGAGATAACCTAAGGAAGCAATCGAATCAAGGAAACAAGCCGCGAGACGGCCTAAACCTCCGTTGCCAAGTCCAGCATCAGCTTCTTTATCTTCTAATTCATGAATATCGATTCCTAAATCTGCTAAACCTTCTTTAGCGACTTCATAGATACCCATGTTTTGCATATTATTGACTAATAAGCGACCGATGAGAAACTCCATGGAAAAGTAAATTAGTGTCTTTTCATCTTTTTGAGTGGACTCACGTCTCGTCTCAGACCAGTCGACATTTGCGTAATCGCGGATCATTTCACCTAAAATGGTGTATTTCTCTGAGATGTGACTCTCTTTCACGGACACGCCATAAGTCTCTAAAAGACGGCGTTCGTATTCTTTTTTAAATTCTTGTTTGGACTCAAACATTTTATTTGGTGCCATATTTATCCTCATTTCTTTATTTTTTTAAATATGCATGCTCCTAAGCAAGCAAGTTTTATATCTAGGTGATAGGGAAGGCCTTCGAAACTGCCTTTACCAGTTTTTAAAGGCAAACCATTGTATTGGCCCCAGCCACCATAAACATCTTTGTCAGAATTGAACAACTCTTCGTATGTTCCTTCTTCTAGGAATGGTAAACGGATCGACTCATAGAAGTTTGTTGTCATATTAAAGACGAAAACTAAGGTTTCATCTTGATATTTTCTTTGAAAAGCAAAAACTGATTGATCAGCGTTATCGACCATCAGCCAACGGAAAAGCTCTGGATTATGCTCTTGCATATGCATCGCTTTTTCACCTTGATAGATACGATTGAGATCACGAATCAAGCGCGAAACTGAATCGTGTTTTGGATAAGATTTCAGATTCCAAGGAAGAGATTTATTTTCATCCCATTCATCAAAGCTTGCTAATTCGTTACCCATGAAATTGAGTTTTTTGCCAGGATGAGCAAATTGGTAAGTATATAGATTCCTCACTAAGGCGAATTTTTGTTCATAATCGCCCCACATCTTATTGATAATCGTGCCTTTTCCGTGAACTACTTCATCATGAGAAAGAGGTAATAAGAAATTATCGCTATAGAAGTACGCCATCGAAAAAGTCAGTTTGTGATGGTCATATTTTTTATAGACGGGGTCTTTGGAATAATACTTTAAAGTATCATTCATCCATCCGAGATCCCATTTATAATCAAATCCCAGACCACCTTGCTCAGTCGGCTTGGTAGTACCAGCGAAAGCTGTGCTATCTTCGGCAATCATCATCACTGAATCATGAGCGATATGGATCTTGCCGTTCAAACGTTTAATAAACTCGACCGCTCCTTCATTTACTCCATTGGATACATCGCCGTTGTAATAGATGATATTGCTGACCGCGTCGACTCTTAGTCCATCGAAATGGAAATAGTCGATGAAATAATTCATCGCGCTCATCAAAAAGCTTCTAACTGGGTCTTTTCCTAAATCAAATTGGAGCGATCCCCAAGGGGATACTCTCCATTTGTTAGAGTATTCAAACAATTTTGTGCCATCGTATTCCGCTAAAGCCCATTTGTCTTTGGCGAAGTGAACGGGAGCAAAATCAAGAATCGTGCCAATTCCCGCTTGATGAAGACGGTCAATCAGACTCATCAATTGGAATGGATTGCCATAACGAGCATCAATTGAGAAGAATCCAGTCGCTTGATATCCCCAGCTTCCATCAAATGGATATTGCACCAAAGGCATGAATTCAACATGCGTGAAACCATTGGAAGTAATGTATTTAATGAGAGGTTCAGCAATTTCTTCATAAGATAATATGTGTCCATCGCTGGCTTTTCCCACCCATGAACCCAAATGCATTTCATAAATGGACATCGGTTGATCAAAATTACGGGTTCTTTTTCTTAACCATGAATCATCATGCCAAGCAAAGGAACGATTATCGAATAATTTGCTGCATGTTCCAGGACGATTTTCGCTATAAAAAGCAAAGGGGTCGATTTTATCGACATATTTTCCCTTTGCGTTTTGGAAATGATATTTATAGGTGAGATAGTTTGATAGAGAAGGAATAAAAATTTCCCACACTCCACTATCATCAATTTTGTTCATTTTATGAGCATCGTAATTCCAGCCATTCCATTCACCAATAACGCTAACATCGCTCGCGCTTGGAGCATATAAGCGGAATATCACGCCGCGTTTACCATCAGCATCTTCGGAAAAATGAGCACCAAAATAATTGTGAGCTTCAATGCTTTGTCCCATTAAGAAGTCATAAAGTAAACCAAATGCCATATTTTATTGTCCTCCACTGCGACCAACTATAGTTTATATAGTTTTACTATATCGCACAAGTTTTATAAAAATTATCAAAAAAATATATAGATATTAGTGAAACAAACGCTGAAGAAAATAAAAAGGAGACGACTAATCGTTTCCTTTTTTAATCGAAATTTTTATATTTAATATACGATTGAAACGCGCGACAGCGTGACGCTGCTATCGGTAACACTGTCAAATACTAGATAAGATGCATCAGACAGATAAGCAGGCTTTTCATCATCGCTAGGTTTAACGAAGGTGTATTGCATAATCTCATAAGAATTTAAATTGCTTGATAGCAATGAACGGTATTGATAGACCAATCCTTCTTTGACGATTTCTTCATTTTCTTCACTGCCATTTAAATAGGTTTCGAATTCAATGAATAGATTATTATAGAAAATCGTTAAATCATCTAAGAAATCTTCTAATAGACCAAGCCCTGTAAATGTCATAAACATTTCATTCGCGCTAAAGTTTTCAAGATATGTTGGTTCTACTTCAAATCGGAAATCATTATCATCCGGATCTTCATAGGATTGTTCGTTATCTTTGATGTACTCGCTTCCATTCCATTCATAAATTGAAACTTTATTTTTTTTGACGCCTTCTTCTATCTCTAGTGCGGCATTGACCGTAGTAGTTTCGCTTGCGGTATTAATTAATTTGGAACCGCTTACAATGTCTCCAACCTCATCGAGTACTTCCTCGCTTACAGTGAGTACAGTACTTATAGAATAGGTTAAAGTTCTCAAAATAGTAGAATCAGTTTCGCTCTCGACAAAAACGAAAGAATAGTTTTCATCAATTTTCGTCGTAGTAGTGACGTTCGTTTCGTTATCAAAGTCTTTGGAGACACTGAATAAATCATATGATTCAGACCATGTTTTTACTGTGGTTTCAACGGTTTGGCCTAAATCTTCACTGATAGAAAGAGTGGAATAAGACATTAAATTAGTGAACTTTTCACATTCGTCGTAGTCTTCTTCTGAACCATCAACAAAATCGATGTCATTTTTATAGGTATAGGTTTCAGTGGTATTAATGGTTTCTGGATCTTCTTCATCTGGAATAACAGTAGATGAATAAGCAAGAGAAGATGAATACCTGTTTTTTAAAATTTGAACTTTGTCTGCGTCCTTAATTTCATTTTGGTAAGCAAAGCTTAAAGCACTACCTTTCTTCTCGCTAACCCAGCGGTCAATTGAGCCACTCGATAGTGTGAATGATTCAGTGGTGACATTCTGATCATCATCAATTTCTGAGCGATTAATTGTGATATTGTCGCCAAGATCAAAAACACGAGTTTTTTGAGTGTCTAACTCTTCTTCTTCAAAAAATGAAACAAATTTCTCATGGCTGAAAACAGCGGATCCTCCGTAGCTACACCCTGCTAAAAGGGAAACAAGAGAGAGCGATAAACTAGCTAATAAACGCTTTTTATTCATAAATACTCTTACTTACCTCCATTAATTGCTAAAACATAGCATGATAGAAAACCATGATATAGAGCAAAGATGATATAAATCACATAACCAACTAATAATTCCTGCGCGGCGGAATAGGCAAAATCGTATGGAAGAATCCATAATCGAGCAAGAGAAATGATCAGTACTGCTAGAGAAATAAAAGCAGATATAAAGGTTAATACTGAAGCAATTGTTTGAGTCACCTTTAGGTTTGGCCAAACCATCATAATGATTAGGCTAGCGATTAAACAAACAATGGATAGAATTAATCCAATAAACGGAATTAAAATTGTCGAATTGGCTTGTACAATTTGTACAAAGGTCATCGTATTGCCCTGGAAGAGATAAGTATAGGAATAGAACGGCGATAAAATAGCGGCGAAAAACAAACCGATTGAGACAATCGTCCCAAATATCGCTAGACGATAAGTTTTCCAAGGAGTTAAAGCTGTATGCATAATTTACCTCCTATTAACCTTTCACCGCTCCAGCGGTAACACCCTCGACATAGTATTTTTGTAAGAACATAAATAATCCGACAATTGGAATGCCTACGCAAACACAGCCGGCGGCGAAACGAGTGAATAAGCTGGCGTCAGATTGTTCACCGAAAAGAAGTGAATAAAGTCCAACCGAAACTGTCCAACATTCAGGAGCACCATCTCCGATGATAACTTTGGCAAAGATGAAATCCATCCATGGTCCAGTAAAGGCCATTAAAGCGGTGTAAATAATGATAGGTTTGGACATCGGTAAAATAATCTTTAAGAAGATTTGGAAGTTGGAACAACCATCTAATTTAGCGGATTCAACAAGAGAGGTCGGTAAAACATCAAAGAAGCCTTTAGCGACTTGGAATCCCATACCAGCTCCAGCTGAATAAGCTAGGATCAAGCCTAAAATATTCATATAGGCTAATTCAGATGTGTTTCCCGCTAAACCAATAGATTTGAGTAAGAAATAGACGGCAATCATCGACATGAAACCCGGGAATAACCCAAGAATCATCGTGACGTTCATCAACGGTTTTCTCATCTTGAAGCGAAGCTTTGACATACAGTAGGCAACAGACAAGACTAAGAAAGTTGAAATAACACAGGACACAACAGCCACTATCAATGTGTTAAGCATCCAAAGTGGAAAAGCGTATTTAACGCTATAGAAAGTGCCGGTGAATAAATTGATAAAATTATCAAAGCCGATTTTGTTAGGGAAGTAGTTGCTAACAACGATTCCCACCAAGTCTCCATCGGTGTTAACCTCGGTTCTAAAAGCGGATAGGACAATCCAAAGAATTGGAACAATCCACACTAAAGATAGAAGAACTAAGCCAAAGTAAGAGAGGGTTTTGGAAATAATCTCATTGGTTCTTTGTGAAAAATGAAGACCTTTGAGTTTCAAATCTTTTTT
>JAAYDH010000133.1 GCA_012729405.1 Erysipelotrichaceae bacterium | reverse complement strand
CGGTCTTACTGTCACGGGAGAAACCCAACTGACTCGCATTTTTTTAAATGCTGGGGGTTCAAGTTTATGGGAGCAAACAGGTGCTTGGTTTGGTGCCTACTGTTGGAATTCTAACGATGAAAACACTTGGTATACATTAAATGCTGACAGCTCCTACTATGCCGCTGATATTGATACTGATACATACACAAATGTTATCTTTGTGAGATTTGCCAATGTTGCTACTGAAACAAGTTGGACAGACTCTTTAACTAATATTTGGAATCAGACCGAAGATTTAACATTTGAAGGCAATTGTTACACCATTACTGGATGGAATGAAAGCGATGGAGTTTGGTCAAATATATAATTATTGAGGTTAAAAAATGAACAAAAAATTACTTCTATTATTAATTCCAACCTTATTCTTTTCGTTATCAAGTTGTGGAAAAAAACCAGAAGATACCGGTGACAACAATGGTGATGGAGAAGAACCAATTGGTTCATTAATTTCTCTTGCTCCAGGCATATGGAACGCTGACGGTGCTTGGTTTGCTGCATATTGTTGGAATGGCGACGGCACCGAAAACATCTGGTATGTCCTATCAGCGGACGAGACCTATTATTCTGCTGAAATGGATACTGAAAAATACATTAATATCATATTTGTGCGCTTTTCTAATACAGCGACTGAAGCATCTTGGCTTGTGCCCAGCAGCATATGGAATCAGACCATTGATTTAACTTTTGGAGCAGATTTATTTACCGTTACTTCGTGGGGAGATGAAACCACCCTCAATAAATCAACGGGAGTATGGTCGAATCGAGAGATGATTTAGTCAATTAAAATCCAAAATAGGCAATTAAATAAAAAATACTTTATTGTTTTTCAAAAATTGATTACTCTATTGAAAATAACTTAAGGAGAAAACTTCATTAGGTCTAATCTTCAGTATAGCTCCTCTTGCGCTTGTTATTGGAGTTGGGGTTTTTGTATCCTCGACTCGCCAAATTTCGGACGCTAATGCGGCGACAGTAGAAACGAAAAGAGTTTGGATGCAAAATTCCATTACTTCGACTTGGGATGCTGACGGCGCGGGTACCGCTATTCATTATTGGGGCGGTTCCCAAGGCACTACTTTTCCGGGAGTTCGCGTAAATTGGGACGCAGCCAATTCATTAGTCTATTTTGATTTACCTTCTGATGTGACGACTTACATGTTCGTCCGTGTAAGTGGGTCCGATCCAATATCGGATTGGGGAGCTAAAACAGCAGATCTTTCTTATGCAGATAGCGTTGGCAAATATTTTGATTTAACAGGTCCGATTGCATGGGGTGGCGCTACTACTCCTGGAAGCTTTGTGGCATTTACTCCCGATACGACCACAGTTGTTGCCGCTTTTGCCGCCACAATCGATACCTCTGCCGAGGCTTGTAGCCAAAGCGCTGCGGAAGCAGCCGTTGATGCTTACAATGCCATGTCGAGTTTCGAACAAAATCAATTTGATGCATTATCATTTGGAACTCCAGCCAGAACGGGGTCACAGACTCTTGAATATTTGAGGTCATTCTATAATATTTCTACACCATTGAATTCCAATTTTGCAGTAGAAACCCTAAATAATGGTACCCCCATGATCATTGCTATTAGTGTTCTAAGCTTTGCGACTTTAGCAGGTATCATGCTGTTTAGATTTAGCAAAAAATCTATTCATTCATAATTTTTATAATTCAAAAGACAAGGTCAATAAAAAGTCTTAAATCTATGGTGGTATATCCGAAAGGGTGTACCACCTTTAATTTTTTAGGCTAATAGCAGTATTATTCGAGACACAAATCTATCATCTCTAAATGCGTCTCATATAGATTGTATTCATTTCGAAAAGCCAATCGATCTTTGGTTAACTAAAAAAAGGCTCAAAAACGAGCCTTTATTAAATCAATTTAAGTAATTTTATACTTCAATATTATAAGATGAATTATGTGTTTTAATTGCAGCTATTTTCAATTGAAGATAATCACTAAAGGAGAGATTATTTAGCCCTGCTCCATCAGGATTACCACGATAAGAAACCGGAAAACTATTGACATAGTCTGTAAATGTAGTGTTTGAAACGATGCCATCGTTTAATAATGTCTCTATATTCGATTGATATTGAGCGCGATATTCTTCAACACGAGCAACATTCCTGTGAGAGGAAGCTGAATCGCTAGATTGACAAATCGTTCGCCAAAAGAGATTACAGGTCTGCCATGTGTTGCCGGATACTTGCATCTTAGTGCTTTCAGCGGAAAAATCAGTCATGTAATTCTGATGATCCATTGCACCAGCGCCTAAGCCTCGATCAAAATCATAAGGAATAAAATAAGCAATATTATCAATTGATGAGATATAGACATAATAGTTGTTTGCATTGTTTCTAAAATCATCGAAGTTACCACAAAGGAAAGCGATGGCCTCGTACATGAGAAATGAATCCATATCGATAAAAGTTTCGATATTCTCTTTAAAGTCTTCGGCTGTGCTTGTTTTATCATTTATTGCCGCGAATAGATTGAGCAAATTAGTGTGACTCGAACTTTTCTTTTTGTTGGTCTTAAGGTCGTAAGCTGGATGATAACCATTAACGTTATCTTCAATACCGATTTGGTTACCAACCGTATAATAAGAGGCAAAGTTAGCGGGAGCGTTTTGATAGGTACATTTGTATAAATCCCCATCTGCGTGTTCTTCGTCAAAATATCTCTTCATTAGCACGCTATCGACAACTTCCAAAATTTCATAAGTATCTTCTAAAACATAGCCATCTTCTACCATGAGAGTGGTGTCCGCTAAAGTAGTGTGACCAGCAATCACACCATTGTCGCGAAAAGTCTTTAGCATGTAACTTTGTTTTACTTTAGTTTGATCATCATTTCGATTCCATTTCATATCAACTTTTTCCATGTCGAACAACGTTCGGTCTTTACGGATGTCTCTTTCGGCTTCATCGCTCCAGACTTTTTTGAATTCTTTTAAATCATCAATTGTGTCATATTCATCGCCATCAAAAGTCTCG
>JAAYDH010000141.1 GCA_012729405.1 Erysipelotrichaceae bacterium | reverse complement strand
TGGCGTGTTCTTGTTCGTTTTCGGCGGTCTCTAAGAATAAAGCGGCAATTTGTTCATACCCTTCTTTTTTCGCCTTACTAGCATAGTAAGTGTACTTGTTTCTGGCTTGTGATTCACCAGAAAAGGCAATCTCTAAGTTTTTTTCTGTTCTTGAACCTTTTAATTCCATATTAAATCTCCTTTATGTGTCACCATTATAGCACGAGTAAAAGACTTGAAAAAATAAAAAGAAACACAATTTTGAATGCTATTTTCGAAGGTATCGAAATGGTCGACATTTTTATATCACATTTTGTTATTATTTAAATTCAAAACAATAAAAAAGAGGCGAATTACAACGCCTCAGCTTGTGATTTTTTGAGTTTACCTTTACGGTTCAACCAGGGTTTTTCGCCGGTGAAATTTTTTCTTGTTTCAATCAGCATTTGTTCCATGCGATCCATACATGAATGGATTTCAAATTGTTTGGCGAATTCACTATATTGAACTGAGGCTTTTGCTCTTTCTTCTGGATGATCAATCCACCAGTCAATCTTTCTAGCCAAATCTCGAGCAGAGCGATACGAGAAATGGGATTCAGGCCTCAGGGCGAAACGGCTCGTTGCGCTCCGAGGAGAATTAGAGATGACAGGGACTAACCCACAGGAAAGGGCTTCTAAGCAGGAAATAGCTTCGATTTCAATTAAGGATGTGTGGACGTATAAATCCGCGCATCCAAGCAGTTGATTGAGTTCTTCATGCTTATAAGATTTCAAAAGGGCTGGGTTTTTCTTCATATGACGATCAACAAACTTCTGCAGTTTCTTTTCTTTTGGTCCGCTTCCAGCGAGGACAATTTGAAGTTTGTCTTTGTGTTTGCTCATCAAAGCAGCTTTTAGAAGGAGCATCTGCTTCTTTTCGGTGGAATATCTACCTGACATGACGACGACAAATTTGTCTTTCCATTCAGCGGGCTTGTCAAATTTGAGTCTCGGGTTGAATAGTTCAGCATCAACACCATTTGAAATCGCGTAGGCAGCAGGGCCACCCATGTATCGTTTTACGTAATCGCGAATAAAAGAGGTAGGATAATGAATAGCATCACAAAAACGGAAATAATGTTTCCAGAAGTTGCGATAGATGGTCGAATTAGCCAGAGGAAAATTCATCATGAAAACATGGCTGCTCAAATTTTCCGCTTGAGCGTGGAATCCACTAGTGAAGGGAATGTTATGCTCTAAGCAGTACCTTGCAGCCGCGCGACCGGCTGAGAAGGGGAGAATTGAGTGGACGATGTCCGCTCCATCGATGGCTTCTTTGAGAATAGCGTGATCGACCTTTGCGATTTGGACACCGTTCTTTTTGACATATCCTTGGAAGATTCCAAAGTTAAGAGTTGGAATGATGTAATATCCTTCCTGATCGGCGTATGTTTTATCACAGCAAAGAACGCGAACATCGTGCCCCTTGCTTTTCAATGAATCAATTAGATTTAATGCGGCGAGAGTAGTTCCGTTATTCGGCTTTCCAAGGACGTCCGCAATAATTGTTATAACCATTTGAGTATCCTTTCTTTCCTGACCAAATCAATTATACAAGATAAAAGTATATTATTCGACAGTAACGGCCTTAGCAAGGTTGCGAGGCTTATCGACATTGAGTCCTTTCTTCAAGGATACATAATAAGCAAAGTAGAAGGCAATGGAGGAGATGGCGACGCTTGAAAGATAGCGGCGGTAATCTCTAACAACGATTGTATCACCAGGAAGTGATAGCTTCTCAGTGGATACCACAAAGACTTCAGCTCCACGGGCTTTGATTTCCTGGATGTTATTTCTCATACTCGAAGCAGTGACATCATCAGTGACAAAGACGATAACCGGCGTACCAGTATCAATAAGTGCGATGGGGCCATGCTTTAATTCACCGCCAGGAATAGCTTCCGAATGAATATAACTGATTTCTTTAAGTTTTAAGGACGCTTCAAGCGATAAGTCATAATCGTAACCGCGACCTAAGAAATAGATGTCGCGGCTATTCTTTAGTTTCTCGGCCATCGCCTCAATTTTAGGTTTGGAAGAAGTCCGAACTTCGGATATAACTGCGCAACATTCGTTCAAATCGCGAATGATGTTGTGGCGATTATCTAAAGCGTTGGTAAGCAAAGCCAGTGCGGTCACTTGAGCGGCGTACGCCTTTGTAGAAGCAACCGAGATTTCCGAACCGGCGTTCAAAATAATAGAGAAGTCAGCCGCTCTTTCAAGACTTGAACCTTGAACATTGGTAACAAGGAGCATCCTGAGATCGTGTTCACGGGCGACTTTCAAGCAGTGGATGAGGTCAGCTGTCTCTCCTGATTGAGATAGCATGATGACAAATGGTTTCTTGCCCATAATTTGTGGATAGAAAGCCCATTCGCTTGCAATAAAGACCGAGGCATTCTTACCAATGTGACGAAAATAACGCGCTCCAATTAAAGAAGCGTGATAACTGGTTCCGCAGGCGATAAAGATGATGTTGTCACTGTCATTAATTGTTTTAAGAAGTTTTTCATCAAAGAGGAATTTATCTTCTGGATGATAGGAAACCATTAAACGGCGGACAACCGATTCAATCTCTTCAATTTCTTTAATCATATAGTGAGGATATCCATTCAAATCGCGAGAGATGAGAGATGGGTCTCTTTGGGTGAATTTAATTTGAAGTGGTTGAAGGTTAACATCAAATAATCGGAAAGAATCTTTTTCGACCAGGGAGATCGTGTCATCAGGTAAATCGAAAACTTCATTGGCGTATTTAATCAAAGGCAATGCATCGCTGGCTAAGAGGTGGAAACCCTTGCCTTTCGCCACTAATAATGGTGAACTGCGTTTAATGACATAGATGTGGTCATTATCGCCGTTGATGATAATGGAACAGGCAAAACTACCATGAAGCATCTTCATTATTTCGCTCAAAACATACAGCACATCTAGATTGGCCTTTAGTTTATCTTCGATAAGAGAGGCGATTACCTCGCTATCGGTTTGACCGTTAAAGGAATAACCTTTAGCGATAAGACTATCTTTTAATTCCTGGAAGTTTTCGATGACTCCGTTATGGACAAGGGTCACTTTTTTATTCATTGATTGGACAGGATGAGCATTTGGAATAGAAGGTACTCCGTGAGTCGCCCAGCGAGTATGTCCGATTCCTAAATGGCTTTCGACGGGTTTATTTAACTTTTCAATCAGAGCCTTAACTGGTCCGATTGTTTTAACAATTTCTAATTCTAATTTGCTGGAGTCGAGATAAGCAATACCGGCGGAATCATATCCGCGATAGTCTAAAGTCTCGAGTCCGTAGAGTAAGTAGTCCTTTGCATTGACCTTACCGATGCATCCAACAATACCACACATATTTAATACGCATCCTTTCTGTGACGCCACATTTACAATATCATCACATTTCGACATATAATAGCATAACCCGCTACGCGTGTAAAACTTTTGAGTTAAAAGGGGTTGATTTTATTTTATATAACAACCTATTATAATTTGTGTTGCTAAATGGCGAAAATCTTGTTAGATTTTGCTAATATAGATAGAGGAAATAATAAATTATGGATAAAGATATTGAGTTATTAATTA
>JAAYDH010000127.1 GCA_012729405.1 Erysipelotrichaceae bacterium | reverse complement strand
GGGCGCTACAGATAGGGTAGCGAGCAATGCGCCGTACGTTTGAGGCGTGATTTCAGTAAGCGGCACAAGCGGCTGGGGATCATATCCTGTTACCATGAGCAGCTCAAAGAAAGAGTTACTGAATGTGAGGAGCGACAGCGCAAAATGCTGGAGGGCTTCGTAAACACATTTGATTACAATATGACGACCGGGGAAAATTATGATGAAGCGATATATGCTATTATAACTTTTGCCGACAGAGCAGGTATGGCATTGCAGCACATCGAGTTTCAGGATTTCGCTGAAGTAATGAATTCAGACGAATCGCTTAGATTGAGCTAAGATACGTAATACATAGTGGCACTTATCCTTTGACAAGATATTTGAAACTATATCTTGATGGAGTGGGGGGGGTGAACCCAATGATGCTAAAAAACAAACGTATAAACATCAAACAAACATCAAAAAAGTCTTGTAACCACGGGCTTATTCTAGCCTTTGATGTTTACCGTAAACATCAAATAAACATCAGCATGTAGGTTTTGGCCTTTTTGCGCCTCGAGGATTACCCTGAAAAAGTTCATAAAAAGCAGAAAAATACCCCGGAATCTTACGATTTCGAGGTATTTTTGTTGGTTGCGGAGGCAGGATTTGAACCTACGACCTTCGGGTTATGAGAGCGGCTTATATCCTCTGGACACCTCTGGGCGTCTCTGAAAAGTGCTGATTTTACAACACTTTTTCGCTTTGACCTCCGAATTCCTCCGGGCTCTTCTGGGCGTTTCTGATAATCTTCTTGAACATTTCTTGAACACATCGATATGGCTGTTTATCACGTCCCATATGATAGGCCGCAAAACCTAAAATGCGTTCGCATATCATCAACAAGGGAAAACGCAATTTGCATTTCCCCTCGCTGTCATCCCGCGCGTGGTGAATTGCCAATGTGTTTAGGTTGTATTTTCGTCGGGCCTAACACTGCTATAAAATCTCTTATTTCCTGTTATCGTCTCCAATAACGAAAAATGAAATTATTAATTTCATTTGCTTCTTGTAATGTTACCCTATTAGCATTCATTTCTGGAATTGATTTATATAGAGAAAGCCTTAATTTAAAATGGTATTCCCATTTTTGGTCATACTTCCTCGGGAATCTGTCACGTACACCAAGTGGGATTTTGCTGAGCTTCTTCGGCAATTTGCAGAATGATAAGGGACAGTCATATAAACATAATGGTGGGTGAGCATGAATGATTTTGTCTTCTCTTGTTCCAAAAGTTGATAGGGCTGATGTTTCTTTGTTTTCTTGGCGAAATTTCATAATACAAGGATTTTTCTCAATAAATGAAAAATCCGAAACGTTGTTCGCTATCAAAATGTTTTTAGCCTTTATAAAGTGATAAGTGTTCAAATGTTTGATTTCGTTATCATTACTAATTGATAGGATGTTATTTTTCTGGTTATACATCTTTGAATCATAAAAAACTAGTAGTCTTTTTGGTGATAGAGGTAAAAATATTACGAGTCCTGCCATTGTTAGGCCTATGTGATACGGTGAATATAGATTGATGTATATAACAGGGTTGTCACAAGATATAAGATTACTCGTAGTTTTGTAATTGACAATCATCATTGCGAGATCATCTATCTCGGTTATTATTTGGCTAGCTATAGATAGACTGTTTTGTACGACTTTTTGCTTAACTTTAGCTTTATGTTCTGGATCGTTTTGTAAAATCATACTCTTAAGCTGCTTTTTTGTTACCCCAGACAAATCTACGTTTTGACCTTTTTCAATTTCCATTCTTATTGATTCCGATTCCAAACCTAGTATATTATCCGTTGCATGATCTATATAAGATTCAGTTCTATAATATTGGAATATAATGAAGCTTTGTAATAATTTGCGTTCTTCAGAATTTGGGTAATAATCATGGGAATCTTTAAGTTTCGAAAGTACAAGCCCCCACTGCGTCTCAAGTTTGGCTAACTTATCTTCCCACAATAAATCTTTTCCATAGAAAAAATTCTGATAACATTGATCAGATAATGGTGCACGCGGTACCGTTAAGCCTTTGTCTATAACATATAGTGAGATATTTTTTGTATCATTTGAAAATGCTCGAAGGTATTCTTTCGGTACATAATGCTGTTTTCGTCTATTACTCATTCCAATTCATCTTTTCATTCTTATAATGATTATAGTTTATCACGGCATTAATTACCAATCAACGTTAGCAATAGGAAACCCTAAATGATATTGATGGCATCCTTTTAGAGAAAGATAAACCATTTAGAGAATATAAAGGATAATAATAAGCACAACCGTCTTGCTTTGTTCGTTTTAGTGTTTTAAATCTACTAAATGACACTTCGCTCAGCTATAATCAATGATCTAAACAACCGTATATCTTTCCACCCATCAACGATAATTGGGGACCTATATACAGCCGATAGTCGAGGGAAAAAAGATTAGGTATGAGGTCAAACACGGTAAGGATTCGCCCGAACCAGCTAAAACAGCGCGCGGAAAGTTCAAGTGTGTGCGCTGTGGCGAAACAACTCCTGATGGATATGTTTATTCAGAAAGTATCGAAGGACGTATGGGTTCACGTCTTATGGCAATCGTCGCCGAGGGACGAAATGGTAAACTCTATATTTCTCCTACGGATGAGCATGAAAGAATAGCCGAAAAAGCGGGTATTCCAGAAAACGCTCCTCATGAAAAATGTAGAGGAACTTTTGCCAGTAACGCGCAGGGGCTTTCATACGGGATACTTGAATTCAAAGATTATTTCACGAAACGACAGCTCAATACTCTTGATGTGCTTTGCAGTTTGGTTGACGACGTCCGAGAGAAATTTATTAATGATAGCGGCGAGTCGGAATACGCAAATGCAATAGTCGTATTCTTAAGTTTTATTATTGATCGAGTTGCTGACTTTTCAACATCAGTTTCGCGTTGGTCTGTAACAAATGAAAAAGCGATGAATATGTTCAGCAAGCAGGCCATTCCTATGACATGGGACTATCCTGAAGTGAATATACTCGCCGATTCTGTCGGTGGGATTAGTACAATTACTGAGTATATAAGCAAATGTATAATGCAACTGGCACCAGCACGACAAGGTTTCGCGTTTCAGAACGATGCCCAAAACGATTTTGGAATGCGTGGAGTCGTTGTATCAACTGATCCACCGTATTACAATAACGTAACATATGCGGATTTGTCAGACTTTTTCTATGTTTGGTTACGTAGGAACTTAAAGCCAATATACCCTGAGCTATTCAAAACAATGCTCGTACCAAAATCTGAGGAATTAATAGCTGAAAAATATAGGTTTAAGGGCAACATGGACCAAGCAAAAGCCTTCTTTGAAACGGGCATGTCAAATGTGTTTAATAAGATTCATGAATATGCTAATGATGACGTTCCTGTAACGGTTTATTACGCATACAAGCAAAGTGAAGATGATGAATCAAAAAATACATCATCTAGCGGTTGGGAAACAATGCTGTCTGCGATTATAAACGCACACTTTACGATTACCGGTACTTGGCCACTGCGAACTGAGCAAGCATATCGTGCAGTGAGTATGAATACTAACGCTCTCGCTTCTTCAATAGTCCTCAGCGTCATAATACATATGTACATTCATGCGGAAACCCAGATCCGTAACTTCAAATACCTTACCGTACGGTTTACCGACGCCCAGACTGTATTCGTATCTGTTTATTATCTCGGACTTGTGCCTT
>JAAYDH010000037.1 GCA_012729405.1 Erysipelotrichaceae bacterium | reverse complement strand
TTATATTTGCAACTTAATTTGTATATAATTAAGGGCGATTAGGAGGTAGTGGGTAATGGATGAGGTAAAAAACAAGTCTTTGCAGTACACCGCTGACGACATTCACGTCCTCCAGGGTCTTGAAGGTGTTAGAAAAAGACCGGCAATGTACATCGGATCCACAAATGCGAGTGGATTGCATCATTTAGTGTGGGAAGTTATCGATAATGCGGTCGATGAAGCTCTCTCAGGATTTGGTGATAGAATTACCGTAACCATCTATAAAGATGGTTCTATATCAGTTCAAGACGAAGGAAGAGGAATTCCGACGGGGATTAACAAGGAAACAGGAAAACCTGCTGTTGAGGTAGTTTTTTCGGAACTTCATGCTGGTGGTAAATTCAATAGTGCGGTTTATAAAAGTGCTGGCGGCCTTCATGGTGTCGGTGCTTCGGTAACCAACGCACTGTCGGAATATTTAGATTGCATCGTTTACAACGATGGCACTATTTCACATATCCGTTTTGAAAACGGAGGAAAATTCGTCACCCCATTAGAGGTAATCGGGACAACCAAGAAACACGGAACCTTTGTCCGCTTCAAACCAGATGCTCGAATTTTCTCGACCGTTGATTTTAAACGCGAAGTTATCGCTGGTCATTTGCAAGAATCAGCTTTCTTAATGAAGAGCGTTACTTTCGTCTTAATAGACGAAAGAACTAACGAAACTCAGGAATTCCATTATGAAAGAGGCTTGTATGCTTATGTCGAAAACATCAACGCAAATAAGACTCCACTCACTCCAGTAGTCGATTTCTCTGATATTGATGAAGCGACTGGTATTATGACCGAAATCGCTCTTCAATATTGTACAAACGACTACAATGAAACCCTCATTTCATACGCCAACAATGTCCGGACAAGAGATGGCGGAACCCATGAAGTCGGCTTTAAAACCGGCATTACTCGCGCAGTTAACGATTTTGCTGAAAACAATAACTTGTTAAGGGGCAAAAAACTCGATGGTAGTGACATTCGTGAGGGCTTAACCGCCGTCCTTTCCCTTAAGATTCCGGAGGAAATCAACGAATTCGAAGGTCAAACAAAGAGCAAACTCGGAACAACAGAAGCAACCTACATTGTTCAAAATGTAATCTATAATAAATTCACCTATTATCTCACTGAAAATAAAGAAATAGCTATAGCTATTATCAAGAAATGCGTTGATAGTCAACAGGCCCGCATTGCAGCGAGAAAAGCTAAAGATGAAGCCCGTAACGCGAAAAAAGCTAAAAGCGAAATCATTCTTTCTGACAAATTGACTCCTGCCCAGAGCAAGGATTATAGACTCAACGAACTTTTTATCGTCGAAGGCGATTCCGCCGGTGGTTCAGCCAAGAAGGGCCGCGACCGACTCCATCAGGCAATCTTACCTCTAAGAGGTAAACCTCTAAATACAGATGGTGTTCCAGTGGCTAACGTTCTAAAAAACGAAGAAATAGCCACGATTATTAATACGATTGGAGCGGGCTTCGGTCAATCCTTCGATCTCGAAGATATCCGTTACGGAAAAATCATCATCATGACCGATGCTGATACCGATGGAGCTCATATTCAGACCCTCCTCTTGACATTTTTCTATCACTACATGAGACCGCTTATTACTAATGGCCATGTTTTTATAGCTGTTCCTCCCCTCTATCGTGTCTACAAAGAAGAAAAAGGTAAGATGGTTCAGGAATATGCTTGGGATAACGAAGGACTCGAAGCCGCCAAGAAAAAAATTGGCGCCGGTTATAAAATTTCACGATATAAAGGATTGGGAGAAATGGATGCTATCCAACTTAAGGAAACAACTATGGACCCCAAAACTCGCCTTTTAATTCAGGTCGATATTGAAGATCCGCTTCTAGCGGAAAACCGTATTGCCACCTTGATGGGTAAGGATATCGCCCTTCGCCGCAAATGGGTGGAAGAAAACGTCGATTTCCGTCAAATCGATAACTTTTTAAAGGAGGTCAAATAACTTATGGCAAAAAAACCTGAAGTTATAGTGGAAGAGACTTTTAAAGAAAAAATCTCGATTGAGCCTCTCGAAAATGTGATGGGTGACCGATACGCCACCTACGCTAAATACGTCATTCAAGACCGCGCTATCCCAGATGTCAGGGATGGTTTAAAGCCAGTTCAGAGAAGAATTGTTTTCTCAATGTACAAGAGCAACAACTTGTTCAATAAACCAACCAAAAAGTGTGCTCACACCGTAGGAACCGTGATGGGGACCTATCACCCGCATGGTGACTCTTCCATCTACGAAGCACTTGCAAGAATGAGCCAGGACTGGAAGGTTCGTTATCCTTTGATTGATTTTCAAGGCAATAATGGATCAATCGATGGTGATGCCCCCGCGGCTTATCGTTACACCGAATCACGACTCAGCGAATTGAGTAATGAAATGGTGAAAAATATCGACAAAAATACGGTCGACATGCAGCTCAATTTCGATGATACCGAATTAGAGCCAACTGTTTTGCCAGCACGTTTTCCCAACTTGCTCTGTAATGGCACTGAAGGAATTGCAGTTGCTTTAGCAACTGAAATACCACCTCACAACCTGAGAGAAGTCGTTGAAGCGATTATTTATCGTATCAATCACAAAACTGCAACAACGGAAGATTTACTCAACTTTGTCAAAGGTCCGGATTTCCCTGGTGGTGGAATCATTTATGAATCCGAGGGTCTGAAAAACATTTATTTGACTGGTCGGGGGAGAATTGAAGTTTCCGCTAAAGCGGAAATTGTGAAGACAAAAGATCTTCAGCAAGTCGTTATCACCGAGATTCCTTACAAAACGGTCAAAATCCAACTAGTTTACGAAATCGATAAAAACATCCACTCCAAATCCGTAAGCGGTCTATTAGAAGTCCGAGATGAGAGTGACTGGAAAGGTATTCGCATCGTCATCGACTGCAAAAAAGACGCGAAAGCAGATTTGCTTTTAAAATATTTAATGAAAAAAACTTCATTACTTTCTTCCTA
>JAAYDH010000102.1 GCA_012729405.1 Erysipelotrichaceae bacterium | reverse complement strand
GCTATCGCCAGAAATTAGTTGAGAAGCGCTGGTAACGAGCGAATATCCAGCTGGAACAGGAGGGGTTTCGACAGTAATAGTTAATGTGTCATATCCCTCACCGTGAATAGTAATAGCTCCGATAGTCGCTGTTCCAACCGAGACAGCAGTCACTAAACCGGTGTCTTCGTTGACAGAAGCAACGCTTGAATTCGATGTTTCAAAAAGGAAAATGCGAGATGCATTGCTGGGACTTATGACAATTTTGCTTTCAGCATCGTAAGTATCGCCGACATTTAAAGTAACAGTATTAGGATTGAAGGTAATTGAAGTGGCGGCAACAGCGCTAGCAACGGACACGTCGACAGTTGCGGTTGCGGTTTTCGCATTTTTGGTCGCTGTGACAGTAATGGTCGCATCGCCGGCCGATTTTCCCTCCACTAAACCAGTGCTTGAAACTGTGGCAACACTAGTGTTGTTAGAAGCATAGGAAATGGTTCCGTTAGAAGAAGCAAGAGTGATTTGACGCTTTTCACCGACTGAGATATTGAGATTGGACTGAACAGTCGTTACAGAAGGATCCTCAATATCGATAAGGCTAGCGACGTTGAGACGACCGTTGGTGATATTGGATGGACCGACATCACTAAGGCTTGGATCCCAGTCGCTAACTGGAATCATTTTATCAGTGTAGTATTCGATTCCGTCAGCCGAACTTTGAAGTTGTTCCAAGAACTGAGCCGGTGTTCCGCTCGGATTTTTTTGTTTCCATAAACAGGCCGCCCCAGCAACGATTGGGCTAGAGAACGATGTTCCTTGAGTATCGCTGTAAGTATGGGTGTGGCTGTTCGAATTTGACCCACCTTGGGTGGCGGTATATACGTAGCCGGGAGATAAAATATCAACGTTTATTTCGCCGGTTTGGCTGGCCAAAACATAGTTTGTGAACTCCGCCAATGAGTTAACGTTTCCTTTGTTATCCCAATCACCAATTGATCCGACTCCAACGACGCCATAGTTACAGGCAGGATATGATTTACGCCACGTTCCTTCGTTGCCTGCAGCTGCGACGACGATAATTCCGGCGTTATAGGCCTGTTGACAAACGGTTTGCAGATAGTTTGCAACTGATGAATCTCCATATTGTGAGTCGCCAAAAGCATCAGTGAAATCTTCACCGTAGGCTCCTAGAGACATATTTATTACATCGACATCTTGAGCAATTGCGTATTCGATAGCGGCTTTAATGGCCACAAATGTGAAATCAATTTTGAGGGCGAGAATGTCTGCACCAGGAGCGATTCCAACGCCACCACCATTGTCCATCGGAGCAGCAGCGGTTGTTGAAGTATTAGTTCCGTGAGTGTCCCATTCACGATAATCAGTGTTCCAATCTTCTTTAATAGCGTCTGGGTTACTAGAATAGGATTGATATAATGCATTATTTCCACTGGCGTAATAATATCTACTTGTAGATAGAATCGCACTCGTTTCATCACTTCTTTGGTATTCGGGATGATCGACGTCAAAACCATCATCAATGATAGCGATAGTTGTTCCAGCACCGGTGTATGAATCCCAAACGCTTTCAATATCTCCGATTAGACCGGAACCTAAGGACCGCGATTTTTGAGAATCATATTTGTCATCTGAAGGAGTAACGTATTTCTTGGCCTTGATATAGCCAGTTTCATCTTCGATTTTTTCAACGAAATAAGCATTCTCTTCCGGGATGTAATCCCCAGGTCGATAATTTTTCTCTAAATTGAAGTTCGTCAGTAATGCCGCAGCAAAGGAAAATACGGCCACAGCAATACCAGCGCCAATAAAACGTTTATCTTTTTTCATATACAAATACCTCGTTGAAGTAAACCAAAAGTATCTTACTGTATGTAAATAACAAAAACAAAGAAAAAAGCAATTGGATAAATTAGTGTTACAAAATATATTTTGTCGAATTGCGAAGAAAAATCCGATTACTTCAATCTTTAATCGACATTAAAATAAAAACTAGCATTTGCTAGTTCCTAAATTTTATTCTCTTTCATGTAGTCTTTGTATCCTTGAGTCAAGGAATAACCACTATGATAATGATGACCAACTCGTTTATCTTCGGGAGGGAATTTCATATAGTCTCCGTACACCCATTTTAAGTAACCATCGTAGTCGGTTGGAACAACGGCTTTGATATTTTCAAAGGATACTTTAACCCCTTCTCCAAAGAAGGCTTTTGGCATTGCTGCTCTCTTTGGAATATTGCCAGTACAGTTTGCGATGAGAACACAGTCTTCGTATTTGTGTCGTCTGAGAAGAAAATCCACCCATCGATTGCGTAGATGAGCGATATTAAAGATGTAGAAAAGACCACCAACTATATTGAAAACAATGTCTTTCCAAATAGTTCCTTTTTTAGGCTTGCGTAGTAATCCGGGAAGGAAGGTCATGAAAACGTTCCACCACACATAGTACATGCGGTATCTAAAATTTTTGGATGGTTTGACTTTCTTACTGACTCCATCAAGAGGAAAAACATCAATCCAAACACCGTGATTTATGCGGTGTTGTTTAAAGTTGTGCTCGATATAAGTAGTTCTTGAATCTCTGATTTTGGCGAAGTTGTAGATGTAATGAGAATCGGTTTCGTAGGTCTGGATAAAGTAATGCGCAGGAAATTGATTCTGCATCTTCATAAGTTTGTCGTAGTCCTTGCGGGGCATCGCGACATCGATGTCATCGTCCCAGGGGATAAAACCCTTGTGACGAATCGCACCTAAGGCTGTACCACCGATTAGATAATAAGTTAAATTATTGTCATCACAGACCTTGATAAAACTTGTTAAGATTTCTAATTGTGTTTTTTGTAATTCATTCATAATTGTGTCGTATAAAAATTACCATTTTTAGGGGTTTATAGCAATAAAATCTCGCTAATATCGATGTCTTTTTTTATTGATAAAAATCCCCGAAATTACTCAGGGATTGTTTTT
>JAAYDH010000009.1 GCA_012729405.1 Erysipelotrichaceae bacterium | reverse complement strand
CAATTAATTGAACTTTATTTATTCTTTCCTTTCGTTTATTCTTCGATAATATCCAAATATATGTAGCAATTCCTGTATTATAAAAAAGGTCTGTTGGCAATGCTATTATCGCTTCAATTAAATCAGACTCAAGCATCCACCTACGTATTTGGCTTTCACCCGATGCAGTTGCACCCGTGAATAACGGACTACCATTTTCAATAATTGCGGCCCGGCCAATTTCATCATCCATTTTGTCTACTGCTGATTGCATGAACAACAGTTGCATATCACCTGCACCTGGCAAACCTGCCCCAAAACGTCCGGACATACCTTTCTCATGTTCTTCTCTAACAGCCTTTTCAACTCCATCTGCAGCATCATTCCCACCCCAAGCTTGCCCAAAAGGAGGGTTTTCTATTACAAATCTCATCTTTTGATCCTTAAATCTGTCAACCATCATCGTATCTTGGTAACAAATGTTTTCAATATTTTGCCCTTTTATCAACATCTCCGCACAACACATAGCATACGATTCTGGGTTGATCTCTTGCCCAAATAAACGTACATCTGCTGTTGGATTATAGCGTTTAATAAAATTATACCCTGTGGAAAGCATGCCTCCTGTTCCGCACGCTTGATCTAAAATAGTAATAACTTTCCCATCATCAAATATATCTTCGCAACCTTCGGATAGTAGAATATTTACCATCAATTTGATTATATCTCTTCCTGTATAGTGATCTCCTGCTTCTGCATTTTCAGAGAACTTTCGTATAAGCTCTTCGAAAATGTACCCCATCTTCAAATTGTCTATGGTTATCGGATTTAAATCCAATTCAGAAAAAGCTTTCACCACACCAAAAAGGCGATTGTTTGTGTCCATTTTATCTATCTGGGTTTTAAAATTTAAACCTTTATCCGATATTATAATGTTTTGAACGTTGGAAGAGAAAGCATGTAAATATACTTTAAAATTTGCTGCTAAATTCTCCGAATCATTTAGCAACTCTTTTAATGAAAATTTGCTTGTATTATAAAATTGGAACCCAGAAATACGGCACATTGCTTTTGCTGGATAATTAGGTTTCGCATTATGCTTTTCAATTACCTTTTCTTTTGTTGGTTCTAATGCACACTCGAAGCGACGTATGATTACCATAGGAATTATTACATCCTTATATTTATCGCTTTGATATGTTCCACGAAGTTTGTTTGCAATAGACCAAATGAAATTGACTTCTGATGAAACATCAATTGGCTTATCATCCCACATTACATCGATTTTTTGTTTTTCTACCATTTATATTACCTTTCTCAAATCTAACCATATTATTAGTTAGGTATATGCGCATAATCCCCATCTTCTTATTTTTATGTTTATCCAAATTCTTGATATCAAGCAAATTCGTCGTCTGCATCTTGCTTTTCCTAAACAGCGCGAAGCAAATCAGCATTTATCACATAACAAACAACGTTAGTTGCTTTCATGTTTTTGTGCTCTTATTAGCGTGCTCTTGCTTATCCCAGTCATTCTTTCAACTTGCTTGTAGCTATTATCCTTAAGTAAGCCAACTGCATGTTGTAGTTGCTCATTGTTATACTTCTTTGGCCTTCCTTCATGGTAACCGGCTTTTGTTCTGGCGATTGCTTTTCCAGCTTGAGTTCGTTCAACAATCATGGCTCTTTCAAATTCCGCAAACGCAAGCAGATTTGTTGTTATCAATCTTCCCATTG
>JAAYDH010000017.1 GCA_012729405.1 Erysipelotrichaceae bacterium | reverse complement strand
TGGCGTTCAAATGAGCCTGATGAGATATTTCCACGGATATTACTTTCTTGGCCCTCTTCGCGGCAATTAGACCGATTGTTCCTACGCCAGAATATGCATCAAGAACAACCTGATTGCTATTAATATCGATTAGATCTAATGCGGTCTTATATAAGACTTCGACTTGAACGGGGTTCACCTGATAGAAACTGGATGCTGAAATATTGAAAGTAAGACCGAGAATATCGTCTTTGATGAATCCTTTCCCGTATAACACCTTTTCTTTTTGCCCCAATATAACATTTGTGTGCCTACTGTTAACGTTCTCCACAATTGTGGTGATTTCAGGGTGTAGTTTTACTAACTCATCAATGAAGTTTCTTTGGCCCGGGAAGTTCATTTCCGTGACGACGAGAACCACCATGAGTTCGTCATAGTGATGACTAGTTCTAATCAAGACATAGCGAAGTAATCCGGTTCCGTTATCTTCGTTATAGATTGTCAATCGATGTTTCTTTAATAAGTTTTTGATTGTTCTTAAGATAGGCGCGGCTTTCTTATTTTCAATTATGCATTCATCAACCGGGATGATGTCATGGCTGTTCTCTTTATAGAAGCCATAAATAATATTACCGAATCGATCTTTACCAAAAGGCATCTGGACTTTGTTCCTATAATGATATGGCTCTTTCATACCAATGCATGGTTTAACCACTACATTCTCAATATGAGCAATACGCTTCAATGCATTTTCCACTCTTTTGGTCTTAATAACTAATTGAGCGGGATAAGCGAGTTGTTGATACTGACAACCACCACAGGCGGCACAAATCTTACATTTTGGTTGAATACGGTCTTTGCTCATGGTTAATAGTTTTGACACTTTGCCAAAATAGACACCCGCTCGTTGATAGAGGAGTTTAATTTCGGCTTCTTCGCCAACAAAAAGGCCATCGACAAAAATGATGTCCTTGCCATTTTTGACCACACCTTTACCTTCGCTAGAAATATCAAGGCATTTGCCTCTAACAACCTTATTGATCATACCTTAGCCATTGTATATCAAAACCACAAATCACGAAATTGTTATTAATAAAAAACGAGACGAGGCTTAAAGAAAGAATTTGTCGATATGCTAAGAGGGGATTTTTAGCAACGCTTTTTAATTTGAGTTTAATAAAAAGTACGTTTTAGTAAAAGAAGAGATATACCAGACATAGAGAGATGCTCCCGTTTCTTTCTATAAAAGAATGGTAATAGATTTTATTAGATTTTGTTAATGCGTTTTAAATATTCTTGATTGCATCGCATTTTACTTTTATTGCGCATCCGTTTTCTAGGTGCAATAATTTAATTAGAGAGGTAAAACTTATGAGAAAAAAGATCCGGTTTTTAATTTTGCTTTCATCCATGCTGTTGCTCACGTCTTGTGACTTTGAAGCAGTTTCAAATGCTGCGAAATTTAAAGCGCTTAAACAGGATGAGATTCTCTGCGTCTACGACGGAAGTGAGAATCAATACTATAACTTCTGCGTCTCACAGACGGTTGAACTTTTTTACAGCAAAACCATCTATCGCTCCTATCAAGCGATTAGCTCAGTTTCTGAACCAATGGCTGCGGTTGATTACTACTATAACGAGGACACCGCCCGTTATTACTATCTCGCGGCGCTCGCTCAAGAGTCAATAACCGCCAAATATGGCGATCTCGTGGAGACATACACTGAAGTATACTACTACACGGTTAACGGCACAGGTGGGGGCACGTACTATTCTGAGGCGACTGTCACTGAAACATATACTTTTACTTTAGATGTGGAAAACAACATTTTCTATGATGATGTGGAAGTTGAAATCGCCAATCCAATCTACTTTAATTCGTTCCCAGCCCCAGCTAAGGAAGCCTTAAATTTAATGTTGGACACCCATCAGAAAGAAGTCCATTTCATCAGCGCATACGACAAAACAACTAGGAACATGAGCGCAATCAATTACGCTTCGTACATTTCAGTTATCTAATAAGGAGGGAGAATATGAAAACTAAAATCACGCGTCTGATTCTTTTACCGCTTGCCCTCTCCCTTGTCTCCTGTGGAGGCAGTGAAAGCTATACTGTTTCTATCGATGGCGCGACAAAACTAGAAGATACTCAAATATTAGAGTTTTTAATGCACGATGGAACCGTCGATGCGTTTGAGAATGGACATATAGAAGTGACTCAATTGGCGGGAAGTTACTTCCACGTCAACTCTCTCACCTATATTCTTCTTAAGACGGGGGCGGATACTTTGTATTCCGATCAATACGTCAAAAGAGGCGATGACTACTACTTTTACGAAGTCTTCGAAAATGGTAGCTCACAGAATGCTTATTACATTGAAAATGTTGATTACGAGATATATTACAAAAAGGTTGGGTCAGTGTATGCCGTTTTTTTAAAGGCGACCTATGATTTGAACAACGGAGTTCCTTATGTGGTAGAGACCTACACGGTTGATAAGGATGATGTTACTTTCAACGATAGCGCTTATCAGTCTGACCTTGATAATGACCCCACGCTTGTAGAGGATTTACAAGAAATAAAAGATGACTTGGACGTTGACACTGACTATGAAACAAAAGTGTTAATCGGTAATAATTTGGATAAAGAAAATGTCCAACTCCTCCTCTTGGCTAAATCCATCAATGTCAGGGAATTTTACTTTTCCTAACTAATAAGTCTTCATAAAAGAAAACACTCTCTTCCCGAACTTGAGGAAAGGAGTGTTTTTACTTTTGTTATTCTATTTTTTCATCATCTCTTGGATGAGAGGGACTTCTATAAGGGCATCAAGTCGAGGAAAGAGTTGTTCGCCCTTATTGACTTTGATATCACCGATAATTCCGAAGCTATAAACGTTCTCGTATTTTCTCAATTCTTTACTTAGGCCTAATTGATCAAAAAGTTTATCACTAGCGGTAACTAAGACTGGTTTTAAAAGCATGCCGGAGATGAATATAGCGTTAGCGAGATGGTTCATCACACTGGCTAAATCCTTTTGCTTCTCAGGATCCTTTGCTAAGGCCCAGGGCATCGTTTCATCGATGTATTTATTAGCTCTTAAAACGATTTCATTCGCTGCAATAATTGCATCGGTAACCTTTAAATCGTCGAGATTAGCTTCGTAATTCTTAATTGATTTCTCGCAAATTTCCTCTAAATCCTCGTCAAATGCGGTGATTTTGCCTCGATAGGCGGGAATTAAACCGTTGAAGTATTTGTTAATCATACTGACAGTTCGATTGAGCAAGTTGCCTAATGAGTTCGCGAGGTCCATATTTATTCTCTCGACGAATTGTTCAGGAGTAAATTGACCATCTTGACCAAAAATAACTTCTCTAGCCAAATAGTAGCGAACCGCATCCACCCCATAACGTTCAATGAGTGGGAAGGGATCGACGACATTGCCTTTTGATTTACTCATCTTGCCGTCTTTCATCATCAACAAACCATGGACGAATTCGCGATCTGGTAAGCGAAGCCCTAATGACATTAAAAACATCGGCCAGTAGATGGCGTGGAAACGCGTAATATCAGCGCCTAATACATGGATGGTTTCGCTTTCGGGATCTTGCCAGAACTTCTCGAATAATTCAGGTTGATCACTATCGTATCCAAGAGCGGAGATATAGTTCGCTAAAGCATCAAGCCAAACATAGACAACATGTTTCGGGTTTTCTTTAACCGGAATGCCCCAAGAGAAAGACGTACGGGAAATACATAAATCTTCCAGGCCGGGTTTGATGAAAGTGTTAATCATCTCATTCTTGCGAGATTCAGGGATGAGGAATTTTGGATTCTCATCGAATAATTTCAATAAGCGGTCAAGATATTTGCTCGTCTTGAAGAAATAGGCTTCTTCTTGGGCGGTTTGGACTGGGCGGTGGCAGTCAGGGCATAAGTGTTCTTCACCAGCTTGTGTTTCGGTCCAGAACGCTTCGCATTCCTTGCAGTACCAACCTTCATATTTACCGAGATAGATATCGCC
>JAAYDH010000081.1 GCA_012729405.1 Erysipelotrichaceae bacterium | reverse complement strand
CCATCGCGGAATAACCAACCGTACTCTGGCGTTTTGAAGAGTTTAAAATTCTCAAAGCATTCAAAAGATTGGTGCCTGTCAGTGAATCGCTTATTCCGTTATAGTAGGTATCCCCATCACCATTCGTGTATGTTCTACCGGGAGTGTAAGCTTGAGCTTGATGACTTTCGTCTTTTTGTAACGATAGGCCGATTCCAACTGATAGGGTCGAAAACGCCAATAAACAAGCACCAGCTAAAAAGCTTATCGAACGTAGTTTTGATAGTTTCATGTTGATTCTCTCTTTGATAAATTCTTATAAGGTGTAATTATTATAAAATAATAAGCACCATTCAATTATATAACATTAGAAAAAAAGAAAAAGTGAAAAATATTTTTCCAAAAGAATAATTGGAAGAAAAATAAAGAAATATTATTCATAAAAGGTTAAAGCAAAGGAGAGAATAATTTGAGGATTGAACAGAAAAGTCGACTTAGATAACTAAACTTAAAATTTTCTTTAGTGACCTGTTTGGATTCATTTAGCATCGAATTAAAATCGTTCGATATATCTTGTAGACAGCTATTTTTGTAAAGAATGACGCCGTCTTCGTAATGGTGAACCAAACTTCTAAAATCAATATTAACAGTCCCGACAAAGGCGAGCTGATTGTCGACTAGAATGCTCTTCGCGTGGTTAAATCCTGGAGTGTAATAATAAATTTTTACTCCCGCGTTAAAAAGATTCTTAAAATTGGACTTGGTCATCAAATAAATAATCTTCTTGTCAGGAATACCTGGAACAATGATGCGCACATCAACGCCTTTTAATGCCGCAGTACGAATTGTCTCGAGCAAGTTATATGAAGGGATTAAATAAGGAGTAGAAATATAAACTGTCTTTTCGGCTCCGCTAATCATGTTAGAGATAACGTTTTCAGAAATGTTTTCGGGATAGAAAGGACTTGGTCCATCGCTGAAAGGAAGAGTATAACCGTCTTCTTTAAAAAATTGATAATCTCCGTCGAGATATTCACTATAGTTTGATGTTGATTTCGAAGCGATGTCGTAGATAGAGAGGAACATGGTAATGAAGTTCTTAACCCCTTTGCCACATATTTTGGTTCCTGTGTCTTTCCAGTTTCCATACGGGGAGGTTATATTGGCGTATTCATCGGCGAGATTAAGTCCGCCCGTATAGGCGCATCGCCTATCGATTACACAAATCTTCCTGTGGTCGCGGTTGTTATAAATGCCAGATACTAGGGGCCTAAAAGGGTTGAATTTATGGCATTTAATACCTTCTTTGCGGAGGGTTTTGTAATAGTTGTTTTTCAAATTAAACGTTGAGCCAATATCGTCATAGACAAGTCGAACTTCAACACCTTGTTGGACTTTCTTTTTTAATATCTCGTGGATACGACCCCAAATCACACCTTTAGCAATGATAAAGTATTCAAGAAAAATGAATTTTTCAGCTTTATCCAATTCCTTAATCAAATCATCAAAAAAAGCTTGTCCATTGGGAAAGAATGTCACTTGGCTATTTTGACACCCGCGATAGGGTAATAAATTGCTAATGTAATTGCCGATTGGAGCAAAAGCTTCCATCGGGGAATTATCAATTTTTTGAGGTCCGAGAGCTTCCCGAATCCCTTGATGGACTTTGCGAGTAAATTTTCTTTCCCAAGGAGAGGAATAGTAGTTGGCAAAAAAGATATAAATAATAACTCCAAAAATAGGAAAAAGGAGAATGATGACTAACCAAGGTGCTTTGAATTCTGGGTTTTCCTTTCGGTTAATTACCACAATCGAGAGAAGAGCCGCTAAGGCTTGAAAGGTCAACTGGAGTTGCCAAAATGACTCGGCAAAATAATAGGCAAATAGAATAATGGGTGTAACCTGGAGAACAATCGCCAGGAAAACGAGAGCAGTTTTAGAAAATAATTTCTTTAGAAATTTCATACAAACATTATATCAATTATTGAAAAAAGAAGACTATATAAATATCGAATTCGGTTTTCAATTATTAGAGAGTCAATGTAAGCGAAAAGATCTCGCGTTTCATCCAAAGCGTCGTTTTGAGTAACAATTGTCCATAATTTACCATTTAATCAAAAAAATTACGTACGCCCGCGTCGTTCAAGGTTAACGACTGCGCACGCGAGGCTAAAATTTCTACTTGAAAGTTGTCTATAAAACCGGAAAATTAAGTATGTAAAAGGCGCTGTTTGAAATAGGCGCTAATAAAATAAGGAGAAAATTATGAAGTCACTATTCAATGTCACAAACAAACATTTAAAGACTTTTCTCATCGTTCTGTTTTTTGGAGCGGTTTGGGGATTAGCCGAAGCTGTCATCGGAACATTTGTACACCTAGATTTAGGAGCAGTTAACTCCAGCAGCGCCGTCATGCTTCCGATTGCTTTCTATCTAATGGGTCTATGCTACACGAAGACCAAATCATTAACTTCTGTCCTTTATATCGGCTTAATCGCTGCTGCAATTAAGTTCTCGTTAGTCTTTGTAGTTGGTTGGATTGATAAAATTTATACACCTCCCATTTATATCGTCGCTGAAGCACTTGCTGCTATGGGAGCTATTGCTGTGTTGCGTCCTACTCGCGTTTTGTCAGCTAAGAGTTTCCTCACTGTAGCGATAGCTGGAACTGCTTACATGGTATTTCTTATCGTCTTCAAACAAATCCAAGGGATCATTAATAATAAACCATTCATTTATGACTTGGAGTCTTGGAAAGCAGAAGGCGAAGAATATTTGTTAACCAAAAATGCGGCAATGTTAATTACTACTGGTGTTATCGGAGGTATCTCCTATGGCATTATGAAGCTTGCGGAAAAAATGAACTGGAAGTTCAACAAAGATACAGTTGAAAAAGTTCTTTATAACCCAATTACTGCCTCCGTCGCTGTTGTTGTTGCTGTTGCATCAACCATCCTCTTTAAACTTCTATAATATTTCACATTGTGATTAAACAAATAAGAAAAGCGAGCCAATCGCTTTTTTTATAT
>JAAYDH010000025.1 GCA_012729405.1 Erysipelotrichaceae bacterium | reverse complement strand
TGACCTCGCTGTAGCCGGCGGCTTTGAGCTGCTCAAGGCAGCGCGTGCTGCGTTCGCGCACGCGGCGGTAGAGGTCAAAAGAAGTCTTGATGTAGTCCACGGTGAGGTTTGCGCGCAGCGCGATGCCTTCGGGGGTGATGATGTAGCGCAGCTTCTTGCGCTGGGCGCGCCTGACCTTGACGTAGCCTTTTGAGATCAAACGCTTGAGATACCAGTTGATCGTGCCCACGGCAACGCCAAGCTCATCCGCGAGAGTCACCTGGGTGATATCGGGATTGGCTTCGATGTGAGTCAGCATCTCCAGCGCGCGGCTGTTTTCTTGTTCGGTCAATTCCGTTTCCATATAATTCAATTCCTGAATTATAAGCTTAATGAGGGAGATGTCAAATTTGGGATCAAACGTATTTGATTGAGTTCTTATAGATTATAGGGAAATGTGAAACAGTAACGAAGAAAAAAAGGGAAAGCTTGCCGTTACTGTGCTATAATTTTCTATGGTAAGGGAAGCTCATATGAAGTATCAAATCACTCTTAAGGGATAGATGGAATCTAAAAAAAACGGTAAGGGTAAATTTGAAATAACGAAAGCTATTATCCCAGGAGGAATAGGAACTGTATTTGTCTACATCTTCTTCGAACCATTGAGAGATTTAGTTGTAGAAATTTTCAAAGACAGTATCATAAGAAATACCCCAAAAAGCATCTTGGATTTAAGCCTCCTAATTTTGGTAAAGTCTATAATTATTTTATTTTTTATTTTGCTTGAATCAATGAAAACCGATGGTTTTTTAGGCCGTAAATCCTTATGCAGTAAAAAGGTAAATGGAGACGAAAAAGAAGGGGTGAAAGAAGGAGAGAAGGACGATAAGAAGGGCGAGGCGAAAGAAGGGGAAAAGAAAAATTATTGTGGCCTCTTTTTTGTCAAATTAGTAATCTTCGCAATAATAGCTATCACATTTATTACCTCGCCTTTCTTTTGGGATAATATAAGTAGTATATGTGATGATATTAATAAGACACCAGTTACTACTACAATAATCGAGACTGTGCCAGCAATCCAACCTCCTACATCGCCAGTAGAAACAACGATTGATCCTACGGAACCCACTATCACCCCAACAAATACTCCTATTCCTCCAACGGATACTCCTTCCCCAACCCCAACATCCCAATTATCTAAGTACAGAGTTGGAGTTCTTGCACTGAATGATGAAGATTGTGGAGAAAACAATAAAAACGATCAAATTATTGAAGGTTTAAAAGAATTGGGTTTCAATGCGTTTGAGGTTGAAATTAATGATGACTATTCCAACATCGACGTTCTTTATATGCCATATAGTTGGTCGTGCACAGCCAATACTTTTGACCTGGGAAAAATTAGGAATTATCTGGATAGAGGTAATAAAGGATTGCTAATCGGAAATCCAGATCCTGACAGCGAATTTACTTTCAAGCTGTTCTTGTTTGATCTTAAATTCAAACCCTTAACCGATCAACAGATTGATAATCAACTACCGCCTGAAATTAGGGATAGGGAAAACAATTCAATAAATATAGATCTATTCTTTGATAATATTGATGAAATAAATTATCCAAGGGCTGAAACTGAACTGTCTATTGTTCAATATGACATTAACGAACTTGTTATTAGCAACAGACAGTTAATTCCTTATACATTTAATATCTTGCTAAGGCACAATAAAGAATATATTGATAAACACAAACGTACATTGGGGTCAATTTGGCGTATAAGTTTTGTTATTATAGAAAATGATAAAAATCAAGGTCGTGTTATTGTCATGCCTGGTAGTGAGTATTCTAGTACTGATTATATTGGTACTGAGGATGCAGTTAGTAAGTATGCTGTATCAAAAGAAGTAATGAAAGACATTATCGTGTGGTTAGCTCACGGAGCGGATAACAATTAATTTATACATATGCATATAAATCAACATTTTTACTTAGTTGTCTTTAACTGAGCAAGTAGGTCGGGTTCCTCATTTGAACCCGACATTCATAAAAATGATCAGGCTTGCCATTCACTGGCGGCTGGCGCACCTAGAGGGCATATATGGCAACAAGCCCTAACAAAAAAAACGGATTCCTAAAGAGAAACTTGCTTATTATTAAGCAACGAAACCCCCTACGGGGACTGCTTGCGTGCCTTGGCAGGGGGACTAAGGGGCTGGGTCTTGTCTGTTCTTAGATCACGGGCTGGTATTCACGGGTTGACGTGGTAGATAAAAAGCCGGATTGAAGAGAACAATCCGGCCTACAGTGCTCGCTTAGTTTCCTTCTCATAACTCTGGAGGGGGTTCTGTTGTTCACCTATAAGTTGGATTCACTTCAAGAATCCGGCCTACATGTTTGTCTCCTGACTTGCACGCTTTTAGTGATAATCCAGCAATTCATCGAGTAAAAAGATGAATTATTGGTGATTTTAGGGCACTAAATGGACAGGACAGATGGGCTAGAATCAAGGGAATGACCCACATACGTAAAGTGAAAACAGCAGACAAATAGTCACCAAACAGCAAGGCAAGATTATACGCTTGAAGCATATTGGCAGTGCACATAGCAAAACAGTGGCGATGTGAGGAGGGGAAAGAAGTAGGGATACGTTTCAAAAATCCGTGGATAGAGAAAAAGAGGAGGGAGAGAAAATTGAAGGGTTCAAAATCTACTCTACAATAGTTTTTCCATTATTTCTGCGCGGTTATGAGCGG
>JAAYDH010000071.1 GCA_012729405.1 Erysipelotrichaceae bacterium | reverse complement strand
GGAGGTAGTTATCTCGGAGCTCGTGCTGCCTTAGAAGCTCTTCAAGGTTTGAAAAACAAAAATAAACTGGAAATTATCTTCATGGGTCAGACGTTCTCACCAAATTATGTCGCCCAGGTAATGGAATATCTCAAAGGCAAAAATTTTGCCATTAACGTCATCAGTAAGAGCGGAACCACGACTGAAACCTCCATCTCTTTCCGCCTACTTAAAGAATTACTCGAAAAACAGGTCGGAAAAGACAAGACTCGAAAAGCTATCTTTGCCACCACCGATAAATCCCGTGGCGCTCTCAAAACACTTTGTAATCAGGAAGGTTATGCCACATATGTTCTCCCCGATGACATCGGAGGAAGATACAGTGTCTTCACCGCCGTCGGACTATTTCCGCTTGCCTGTGCAGGAGTGGATATACAAGCCTTTATGGATGGCGCGCTGGCTGCCCGCCAAGAATACTCCCATGGAAATCTTGATAAGAACCCTTGCTACCTATATGCTGTCGCAAGAGATTATCTCTACCGTCACGAAAAACTTGTGGAAATGTATGTCACATACGAACCCCAAATGAGTCAAATTTCCGAATGGTTAAAACAATTATTCGGAGAATCCGAAGGCAAAGAAAAGAAAGGTTTGTTCCCCGCTAGCGCGACATTCTCCACTGATTTACATTCGCTCGGTCAATTCATCCAAGACGGAACCCCTCTCTTGTTTGAAACAATTCTCAATGTCACAAAGCCCCAAGCTGACATCGCCATTCCATATGATGAGGAAGACCTCGACGGACTGAATTATCTAGTCGGCAAAAATCTCGCATTTGTGAATCAAAAAGCCTTCGAAGGAACCTTAAAAGCCCACGTCGAAGAAGGCGGAGTTCCGTGCAATGTGATTACCCTTGATGAGCTCACTCCATTCACTCTCGGCCACCTCTTCTACTTCTTCATGAGAGCCTGTGCGATGAGTGCTTATTTATTAGAAATAAACCCATTTAACCAACCGGGCGTGGAGATATATAAGAAAAATATGTTCCATTTGCTCGGGAAAAAAGGATACTAAACTTTAGTTTAAAACACCAAAAAAGTCGCCTCGAAAGGGCGATTTTTTTCGTTGACTTGCTTATATATCAAGTGATATATTATTTAAGCGCATGTTCCGTAATGCGGATGCTTAGCTCAGCTGGGAGAGCATCGCCTTTACACGGCGGAGGTCGGGGGTTCAAGCCCCTCAGCATCCACCAGTAGGTCTTAACGGGAGGGTAGCGAAGAGGCTAAACGCGGCAGACTGTAAATCTGTTCCTTCGGGTTCGGCAGTTCGAATCTGCCCCCTCCCACCAACTTTGTTGGGGTGTAGCCAAGCGGTAAGGCAACAGACTTTGACTCTGTCATCTCGCTGGTTCGATCCCAGCCACCCCAGCCATCTCACTCTCTAGCTCAGTCGGTAGAGCACTTGACTTTTAATCAAGGGGTCTGGAGTTCGAATCTCCAGAGAGTGACCATTTCTGCCCAGGTGGCGGAACAGGTAGACGCACAGGACTTAAAATCCTGCGGTAGCGATACCATACCGGTTCAATTCCGGTCCCGGGCACCAAATGATAAAAACACCCCCATTAATGGAACAAAAAATTCCTCGCTGGAGGTTTTTTTATTCCCCTCGATTTGCAGTTTTCAATCTGATTAGATATTAGTTATAGCATCTGAATTTTTAATGTTTTAATGGCGCCAGTCTCGCTCTAACTGGAAGCTTATTCTTTTGACAAGTTCACAATTGGTATGACTTTCATATCCCGATTAGGCTTCTCTTTGGAGACTATCTTGCGGGTTTGGCTATCCTAATCTTATTCGTCGTCCTTGTCAGTTTAAATGTTGAGGAAAAAGAATATCGCAATATCAGCCGTTGGATCCGTGTGTGGATGCTGTGCGGAATGGATTACATCACCAATCACGGCTATTAAAGATACCGACGAGATCAAAAAGCGCTTATCTAAGCGATTAACGAACGTCCAGTTGAAGTCATTGGTGTCATCCCTTACGAGGAGTTTTCTAACCTCCCGGCTAAGCGGTTCAGCAAGATGATCCATTAAGTAATGGAAAAGAGCCGATAAAATTAGCCATCACGAAATGGATTTTTTTATATTTGATGTTCCCTCGATTGTGATAAATTGATTGTTATGAAAATAGAAAAAATATTAAACCAGGCCTTTGGCCCAGACGCCGCTGTGTTATCTCCTTTAGTGGGCGGAATGATGAACGAATCTTACATCGTAGTGAATAGTGGGAAAAAATATGTTCTCTATATCTCGACCAAGCAAGCTAATGAGATGGTTGATCGCTCCCGCGAAAGAAGAGATCAAAAGATTTTTTTTGATTTAGGAATCACTAGCAAAAATGTTTATTTTGATGAGGAAAACGGAATCAAAATAAACGAGTACATTGAGGGCGTTTCTATCGATCAAATCAGTGAATTTAACTATCAAAAAATCGCTAAATTAATGCATATTCTTCACGACTCCGGTCGCTTATGCGATAAAGATTATTTACCTTTTGAAAGATTCAAAGGATATGAGCAAGAGGCGTGCAGTTTCGTCCCTCATCAAGATAATCGGTTTCTCAAATTAAGAGAGGTTGTCTTCAGCAAAAAAGATTATTTAACCAGCCAGAAAAAAGTTATTTGTCACAATGACGCTCAAAGAAGCAATATTGTTAGGACTCCTAATAATGAATATTATTTCATCGATTTCGAATTTGTCGGCAACAACGATCCAATCTATGATATCGCCTGCTTTGGCAACAGCTCGATTCAAGAAGGATATAAACTATTAGAAGCTTATTTTCCGAACCTAACCAATGTTGAAAAAGAACGTTTCTTCCTTTGGAGAATGTATATTTCCCTCCAATGGTACGAAGTCGCCATTGTAAAACATTATCGTGGGGAAGGAAAAATCCACAACTTCAACTTCCTTAATGTCGCGGCCCATTTCTTAGGAAATGCGGAAGAAGCATATCAAGGTTATTTATCTTTAAAAAACTAATCAATCTTTTTAGTGATGAGAATGTCCACACCTAAACCGAGGACATTCTTTTTTACTATTTGATTAATGTGAGTTGGAGCTTCAACAGAAAGAGAGTTAATAATATCCATCACTTCCATTATTTTGTCTTTTGGAATTGAATCAGATGTTTTCACTGAGGCGAGGGTTTCGAGACGATTTGTTACGCGGACACTACTGGTAATCATCCGAACTGGATGAGTCAACTCGCTTATTGCATACGCCTTACCGCGTGGACAAGCGTTGCCAGTAACTTCCATTTTCTCATCGATAATGAGATTACATCCTCGAGGGCAGACAATGCAGACAATTTCTTTATTCATCTTTTACCTCCCCTCCAAGTGAACCGTAATATCACCGGTCACATTTGCGAGTTTGTCGCGATTTACTTTAATCATTATCATCTCGCTCGGAATGAGCGCCGATTTGAAGACCTTGCTGATAATAACGTTATTACTCTCAAATAGAACAAATACATCTTTCACCGGTTTTTGAACACGAAACTTAAAGGTGACATCTTCTTGATTGTCGAGATTTACTTTTTGGGGCACCACATATGAAACTCCTGAGTTGGGATAGACATTAATTTCTCTGACGCCTAGAAGGAGGTTTTGTAGATACAAAGCTGCCCCATGACCCGCCAAACGACCTTCATCGGTCACAAAATCAACGACATCGTGAACATGAAGACAATTGCCACAAGTAAATATGCCTGGAATCATCGTCTCCATGTGCTCATTAACTAGAGCGCCTTTTGTTGAACTCATAGGCACTCCAATGTTCTCCAACAACGAAACATATGGAACTAAGCCAACTGACAAAATCAATGTGTCACATGGTATTTCCATCTCGGTCCCAGGAATAAATTTAAAATTATCATCGACATTTGACAGGATGACTTTTTGAAGGCGTCCTTTTCCAATCACCCGGCTAACCGAAGTTGATAAGTAGAGAGGAATGTTATAATCGTTTAAGCATTGGGCTATATTGCGATTAAGGCCATTACTATAGGGCATGATTTCCGCGACACAAACAACTTTAGCGCCTTCGAGGGTGAGGCGCCTCGCCATGATGAGACCGATATCACCACTACCGAGTATAACAACTCGTTTACCGACTAGATATCCATGGATATTTAAATACTTTTGCGCTGTTCCGGCGGTGATGATGCCTGAACATCGATCGCCTGGAAGTTGAATAGCCCCGGCGTTTCTTTCGTAACAGCCGGTGGCTAAAACGATTGCTTTGGCCTGAACGGAAACACTTCCATCGACAGGATTAGAATACGATACAACTTTATCGCGAGTAATATTGATGACCGCGGAACTTAATTTATAGGGGATATCTAATTCGTGAACTTGATCAACAAATCTTTGGAGATACTCTGGGCCGGTTAATTCTTCTTTAAATTCCGTTAGACCAAAACCATTGTGAATGCATTGATTTAAGATGCCACCTAGAGTGTCATTTTTTTCAAGGATGAGAAGATTATCAACACCTTCTTTTTTAGCTTGAATCGCAGCCGCCATACCGGCCGAGCCGCCACCGATAATGACGAGATCAACTATTTTCATGTTACTTGACCTCCTTGATTCGCGAGGTGAGGATGGGGCTATCCACATCGTCGAGGGGAATTTCTAACGGGGATACTCCATAATGATTGGCTAACAAAAATAGGATTTTAGGCTGGCAAAAACCACCTTGACAGCGACCAAAACCAGCACGGGTTCTTCTCTTCACGCCTTTAATGCTACGCGGAGGACAGCTACGAACTAGTAAATCCTTGATTTCTCCAACTGAGACTTTTTCACAACTGCAAACCATTTCACCAAATTCAGGGTTTTCTTTAACAAATATTTCCCTTTCTTTCTTGCTCATTTTATTGAGATGAACATAGGGGCGAATGTTTGGATTAAAATTACTTTTTTCTTTTAAAGAAATTAGTGGCCTAACTAACTCATTGACAACATATTGAGCAATTGCAGGAGAGGAGACCAGTCCTGGAGATTCGATTCCAGCAACGTTAATAAAACGACTATCACTTCTAGAATATTCAATGATAAAATCATGGCGCGATGAGGAAGGTCTTAATCCTGAAAAAACACGGATTACTTTTCCAAAAGGAATGCTAGGAACCATGGCGAGAGCTTGCTGTCTCACACTTTGGAGGGTTGGTCCGTCGGTAGAATAATCATCTTTATCAAGAATCGGTTCACTGCTTGGACCAACGATATAATTATCAGATGTCGTCGGGCTGATTAACACTCCTTTTCCTTTATCGGAAGGAAGAGGGAAAATCGTGTGTTCGACAAAGCCTTTTGCAAAGTGATCGAGAATAAAATATTCACCTTTTCGTGGGATGATACTCCAATCAATCGGTTCCACCATTTTTGCGATTACATCGGCGTGGTTGCCAGCCGCGTTAATAACAATTTTGGATTTATATTCGCCGGTTTTTGTTTTAACGAGATAATGACTCACTTTTTTCTTGATATCAATTACCTCTTCTCTCAAAAAAAGATGGACTCCATTATCGATGGCGTTTTCCATCGCGTGGATGCTTAAATTAAACGGATCGATAATCCCGGCTGTCGGGAAGAAAAGCGCGCCAGTGACGTTGTTTGATAGGTGTGATTCTAAAGCCAAGACTTCTTGTTTAGAAAGTCTCTTAAATGGCACACCGTTAATTTTGGATCGCTCTTCAAGCGCATCAAGAGCTTTTAGTTGATCTTCGGAAAGAGCAATTGTTAAAGAACCGTTCCTTCGGAATTCGACATCGAGTTGTTTGGTGAGTTCATCAAACATCGCGTTGCCTAAAATATTAAACTTAGCTTTGTTTGTACCTGGTTCTGGATCGCAGCCCGAGTGAATAATAGCGCTATTGGCACTAGTTGTTTTATTTCCAACGTCATTGCTTCTCTCGAGAATAGCAATATTAAGCTGGTATCTCGCTAGTTCGCGAGAGACGAGGATACCAGTGATACCTGCTCCAATAATTAAAACATCATACATAAAATCTTACTTCCATTATAAATGACAAATAATAAAAAAGAAAACCGCATTGGCGGTTTATTTAGGCATTAGAAGCGAGGCTGATTTTCATCTTTTTGATCCGCGTTCCAGCTTTTTTGAGCAATTTTAGTAATTTTTTGAACATTTTTTTATCTTTTTTTAGATAGTATACAAAGAAGGAATCATCAACCATTACATGAATGAAATTTAAGCGATTAAAAGTATCGACATTTGCGCCATGTTTGATTTTTTGATTTATGACAGATTTGATTTCGGTGAGGGGAATTTCCTTTTTTACACGATAGAGAAAAGAGTCCTGGCGGATCTCATCTGGTGCGTAATCGTTATAGATGATTAACGAAGTCTGGGTGAGGCCTAATGCACAAGGAGCAAATGAGTCATTAGGGTTAAATTGGTGATACCCTGGAACAAGGTAAATTAGGAGTTTTTTGCCCTCTAAATCAATCTTCATATTTTAATATTACTCCATTCTTTTGCATCTCTATAAACATTTTATGTTACTTGTGTTAATATTTGTATCGGACATTTATGGATAGCACTGAACAATTAATTATTTCAACACTTGATAAAATACGTCATTTCTTACAAAAAGATGGCGGGGATGTCGAATTCGTTTCCTTTGTTGATGGCATCGTCTATGTGAAAATGCATGGGGCCTGCCAAGACTGTATCTACGCTGATGCTGACATTAAAGAATTGGTGGAAGTCATTTTGCAGGAAGAAGTCCCTGGCGTACTAGAAGTTCGTTTGGCGGAAGCTAACTAACTATTCTTGGGGTGTAGCCAAGCGGTAAGGCAGCGGACTCTGAATTCGCCATTCGCTGGTTCGATCCCAGCCACCCCAGCCAACTGTTTTAAAGTGTAAGTCTCGAAAAATGATTCGAGGCTTTTTCTTTTCGTTGTAGAATAAAGTAAGGAATTATTCCTCATAGGAGCATTGAATATGATTACCAAAACCGCTTTTCCTAATTGT
>JAAYDH010000120.1 GCA_012729405.1 Erysipelotrichaceae bacterium | reverse complement strand
TGGTGTTCCGCTCGGAGCATTCCAGGTCGTCTCGGCATGGCTGTTGTTACGATAGTAGATTCCGTTATAGAGAACGACGTCGTTATATTGATATACGATACTGGTGCTAAATTCAAAAGATCCCACTTTTCTCCAGTAACGATTGCCAGCACCACTAGGTGGGTATTGGACGTTGTTCCAGACATTGTCGGAAATTGTGTAGTATAGTTCGCTATTAAAAATAGCGAAATCGCCTTGATAGAAGGCTTGAGAGGTGGTGAAGTGGATATCGTTCATATTGTACCAGCCAATCGGTTGAGATTGATCAGGACAGACATCAGTGACATTACCACCACCGTTTAAGGCACGGTAGAAACTTCCTTCGTAATAAACAACATTGTCGGCTTTGTAAGTGTTAGAAGGAATCCAATTGTAGGAAATTAAATTATATGGACCGTATGGTTGATTATCTTCCGGGATGGCGCCAGTATCATAACGAATAACATAGTAATCGCCATCATGATAGACATAATCATCTCCATCGCCATTAAAGTCCTCATTGTACTCAGGGACATTCTCAGCAGGTCCGCTTGATCCGCCTTGGTCCCAGTTTCCTATGCCAATAATAACTCCTTGAGTCTTATCATCGAAAGAAACAGATCCTTGCCAGAAGGCTAAAGTAGAAGAAAAAGAGGTTAATAGTCCAAGAGAAACTAACGAAATGATAGACATTTTGTGATTTTTGCGCATATTATTAACCTCCCTTCTAAAGATAAAGACGGAAACTGTTGGGTTCCCGTCTCAAAAGTTTTGTCGTTTAAACTAAAAGTTAAGCAACAGCAACACTGAACTTCAATGTGACAACGATGTCTCTGTTGATAATTGCTTCGTAAGCCGCGGCATCGGCTGGTTCATCCAATACAACAGTAACAGTTCTTGAAACGGTTTCGTTCAAATTGATAGAAACGTCTGCGGGAGTAGTGACAAGGACTAAATCGCTATGTGATTCAGCATCAACGATTTCAGCTGACAATAATTCAACTGATAATGTACCCGCACCAATAGCATCGCTGAGGGTAGAATTGGTGTTAGACCAGGTGATTGAGAAATCTAAGTCAACTTGATCAGCTTGTGTAACGGCATCTTCGACGCGTCCACTAGGAACGAGAACTTTGTCAGCGTTAACGTCATTGACGGTGACAGAAGTAGTGATTTCACCAGCTTCACCAATGACGATGTTTCCGGTTGCGTTTTTGCTACTACCGAGAACAGCGCCTTGCCAATACGCATAGGTACTTCCGGTACTGACAACACCGAGCAAGGCTAATAGCGCGATGGCTAATTTTTTTGTACTTTTCTTGTTGTTTTTCATCATTCTTTCCTCCAAAAAACAAATGTGATTTTAACTTATTGCACATCGTATGGAGGCCTGGCGCTTCTCTTAACAATCGAATAGATGTGAGTCGGCCTCTTTACCGCTTGTGCTAGTTATAAATATTATTCTTATTTTAATAAGTTGTCAAGAGACTAATTTGACTTTTTTTTCACTAATTTTTTTGTCCTATTTTTTCATGACCGATAATTTTTATCTTATTTAGAATCTCTTCGACAAATAGGTTTGCTTTACTTTGATAATATCTTACTTATTTTGTTTTTATTTTTTTGCATTTTATTAAAATATTCTTAACCCTATTTTTGTACAATGTTTAATTTTATTTACTTGTTTGAATATCAAAGCTTTTTATATTTTAGCTGAAGAAAATAAATTTGAAAAAGATAACAAAAAAAAGAAACCAATTTCTTAAATATTTGAAAAAATGCTTTTTGATCAAATTATGAGCAAAATAGCGGGATCTATTTCTGATTAATAGGGTATTTAGTTATCGCCCACATTTACTCAAGCCCAACAATAAACCAGATATTCCCAAAAAGGCAAATAAAAGGGCAAGGAAGCGTTTTTCGGAAACATCCGGTAAATTCCTCGCCCGTTAGTTCAATTTATCTCTGGAGGGCCTTTATGAGCTTCATTGATATAAATAACTTTTCGGCCAGAAGATGTAACTTGTCATCGAAAGAGAACCCATCACTCGCTTTTCATTGAACACTTCAATAAAATCATCTTTGTCGCGAGCTCCTAAAACATAGAGAAGGGGAAGATAGTGATCAGGGGTTGGGATCGCGTATCGAGCGTCTTGACTAAGATTTGGATAATCGATGAGTTTTTCATCTTTACCTTCGATAATATAATTCTTCACCAAGGCATCGAAAGATTCCGCCCAAACGAAACCGCTGTTCTGGTTGTACCAATCCACCATCATGAGATTATGAACAATATTACCACTACCGATGATGAGGACACCTTGATCTCTTAAATCTTTAAGTAACTGTCCTATACGATAATGTTCAATCGGAGACAGGGTGTAATTAATTGATAATTGGATAACTGGGATATCTTTATCAGGATACATCTTGGCGAGGACTGACCACGTGCCATGGTCAATACCCCATAAATTATTGATTTTGATATTTCCTTCAAGAAGTTTCAATAAGCAATCGGCCACCCAAGGAGCCCCTGGGGCGGCATAATTGATTTCATATAGCTCTTTTGGAAATCCATACATATCATTAATTACTTTTGGACTTTCCCTATCATTGGTGCATGTTTCGGATACGAACCAATGAGCGGACACCACTAATATTGCTTTTGGTCTCGGCAATCT
>JAAYDH010000107.1 GCA_012729405.1 Erysipelotrichaceae bacterium | reverse complement strand
GGAGGATGCAGGCATAGAGCAGCAGCTGTTCACCGATTGAAAACGGGTTGTTGCGCAGTTTGGGATCATATTTATCGGCACATTTTTTCAGCAGGTCTTCTGTCGCGTCAATAAAAAATAACCTGACCTTGCCTTCTAACCAAGCATCCCTGTCAGTGGAGAAGATGGACTGGAAGAAATCAGGATTTGTTTGCTTCATCGAGCAGAACAAGTCCAGAGTTTCAAACAGAAACGTTACATGTTCGTGGTCACTGTACAGAATGCGGTAGCGCGCCAACTCATCTTCGCCGTTTAACGATTCCATATGACGCCGTACGATGATTAGGTCCGTGATGTAACTAAAAAACCTCATGATGCCGGCGTCAACCGCCTGAGCTATATCAACTGCCGGGCTATCCTTATACAGATCCCAAAACATATCGGACCAGATCTGATCGATTTTCTGATTAAATATCATCGCCTGATCTTGATCCAATATTTCAGAGAAGCGAACTTTGAAGTACTCGAAATCTGTCAGTTCTTTGCCGCGTGCGTTCATCTTGATGTAAAGGTCGTCTGGTAAGCCCAAGTTGTTCATAGACAGCAGGTGAAACATGATTGGTGAATGGTCAGATGAGAGCTGATCCCAAACAGGAGGTAGATCAAATGCAGCAACTTTCTGTTGAATTGCATTCAGCATGGTCAGCATGGCTTGGATTGTAGGGTCGTTGATCCAGGCGGTGAAAAACCAAGGCTGGTTGATGATCGACTCTTTGACTGGTCTGTTAAACTGATTCGGGCAATACTGGGCTAGTTGTTTACAAAATATGCGCGAGCTGTGGCGCACTTCATAGGTGAACTTAGCCAATGTCTCAGTAACTTCCGCCAGCCGCCCCTCTCGAGCAGTTAGATACCAATGCAGCAAATAAAGTGTAGTCAGCCGCTGTTGCCCGTCATGTGGGAAAAAGATCTGCTTATCGTCCTTATCTCTTGTGTATCCATAAACAAAGTCAAGTACAAGCGGTTCCTGTGCAGCCTTGAGCGCACCGCATAAACTGTTAAGGAGATTTTCGCGGATCACCTTAACCCTGGCTGTGTTTCTGCCTTGCGCATAGTCGCGCTGTACAATCGGGATGACCACGTGAAATTCGTTCAGCAGACTCCAGAAGCTTCGCATCATCTTGACCCTCCAGCAGCATCATAATCTTGAGGCAGATACGCGTTCAGTTCATTTTTCATCGCAGCAATGTAGTATTGTCGGTCATCCCTGCCCCAGAACGCGATCTGCGATGCGGCTGGGTTAGGATTATAATATTTGAGAAAAATCCTGCGTGTGCAGACCGGTATATACTGACCCTCTTTGTCCATCTCAATGATTTTACGTCTTTTCAATTCAAAGACAGCATTGCTGAGGGATGTGTTGTCAGCTTGGCTGAGGAGTGCCATGTTGGTTATGCTGTGGATGTCTTCCGACCCGTCCCCATTTTCGGTGAAAACACTGATGATACGTTCAGAAAGCTCTGAGAACCTTTCCCATGTCAGTTTTTCTTCCCGGACCTGATCGATTTCGGTTATGAACGCCATAAGTCTGTCAATAATGCTTTGGCTCGTTATCTCTTGCGTCAAATCTGCCATCAAGGAACGATGATCCTGCAGCCATCTGAGCCAGATATCCTTTTTCGTCCTGTCTAGACCATCTGAATTCTGGGCATGGATATGCTCCAGGCTCCAAGCTGTGGACTTATGAAACCTGAACGGGTATTTTTCTGTCAGAGCAGCATTGCGGCGGATCGATTCCACATTAAATAGAAGCAAGACCCGTTCGATCTGCTTTCTATCTTTTTCATAATCGAGTTCCTCGACATCCACATTGACACTAGCACTGATCCGCAGATCAAGTGATTCTTCGAACATATCTTTGGCAGTCGTTAGGGACTCTGCAAGCATTGTTTTCAGGTTTTCACCAACGGCGATCAGGTAACCAATCTTGTGATAGAGGTTTTTACTTTTGAACCACTCACCGAGCGTCATATAGTACTGTTCGATATCCAACCAGATCTGCCAGAGCGCCGCGGAACTGCCGCGGACCGTTTTCAAAAAATACAAAAAGGTGAATAAGGGGTCTGGTTCAGTGCTTTTTTTGCCGGCGATCATATCAAAGAGCAGCTCGATCCTGTTTATATATGAGTTTGGCTTTACGTTGGTGATGAACGCCCAGAAATCCTCGTCATGCAAGCCCTGTTCCATTTCATCCCAGAGCAGTGCGATTTCAATTTTGTTATGCGATGCGGTCTCTTTGCCCTGATCAGTGAAACTCGATTCGGATAAAAAGAGTGCCTTGATCAGTTCAGCATTGGTCAGCTGGATCTTTCCGATATTGAGGCGAGTGAACATATTTAGGCTATTAATCTGCTCCTCTACCTGGTACCAGATAACCTGGACTGAACATACATCAATCCGGCCGAGTAGCGCTTGCAGAAACTGGTTGCGTTCATTGTAGTCTCTCGTGTGCTCCTGATCCGTGAACCAGGATTCGGTCGACTTGTATGCCTGGTACATGTGGTAATAATCAATGTTGGCGGAATCCTGCCTTATGTTTCTTAGGAAGGCAGCACTGCCTGGCCGTGTCTCATATCGGATGGTAAACAGCTCTTTTCCAAAGACATCAATCAGGCTGTCGACCTTCATATGGGCTTTTGCCAAGTAATGAATCATGATATACAGAGTAGTCAGACGCTGCTGCCCGTCGATGACTTCCCAGCCATCAATCTGCGTACCATCTTCC
>JAAYDH010000029.1 GCA_012729405.1 Erysipelotrichaceae bacterium | reverse complement strand
CTTAGCTCTCCACGATTAGGATGCTGTAATTGCCCGACAACTATACCAGGATGTACATCTATCCGGTTCGCAAATTGAATAATCTTTGGTTTAGAGTACAGCGGACCAACACGATAAATAAAATTATCAAGCTCGAATTGTGGAATCAAGTAAGATACAGCACTCTTATCGGCTTCAATTTCATATTGTGGTCGCGAATCTTCATCACCACCAAGATCAATATCAACAATAGCTTCAGAATTCTTCCCATCCTTGTTTTGAACATGTCCTGCCAACTCATGTGATAGAGTATGCCAGAAATAATCGATTCGATCATATCTCATGGATAGGGCAATTATGGGTGTATCATCCATCCAGAATGTCACTCCATCTATTTTCGATTGGGGTAACGGTTCTATGATCATAAATTTGATACCCGCTTCAGCTAATAACTTTGGTACATTTCTTATCTCTTGAGGGTGAGGAATCAATGCCTTCAGCTGTTCTAATAATGTTTTTAACTTTGCAGGAGAATATTTCCCGACGGTAAGCGTTTTTGACAAGTGTACGGCTCTATACAACCAAGCCCACTGGATCGGAGTAGGTTTTACATACGAGGTGGATTTCCGTGCAACATGCACTAATGAAGGTTCATCATCAAGCGAATCCAATCCATAAAAATCACAAATCATCTTCTCAAGAACGTCAATATTCGAAGACGATTCTATCCAACTCCTTTTTACCATAGCCCTTACAGGAGCTTTTGCATACAAAGCGGCTCGTCTACTCACGTCTTCATGAGCCGGCTGATGTACATTCAATCGATATATTGATTCAAGATTCATCCAGAATTCGGCCCCTGTTCCAAAAGCTTCTCCAAGTCCTTTAGCGGTTTCTGGCGTAATGCCTCTCCTTCCAGTGATTATTTCGTTTACAAGACGGACGGGACGTCCGAGAATTTCCGCTAAATCATCCTGGACCCAACCTCTCGCTTCCAGCTCTTCGCGAATAAATTCGCCAGGCGGAAACACTTCGGCAAGTTTCCTATCCTTCATCGTTCCCCCTTTTTCCTTCCTATTCCTCTATTTAATTAGTGATAATCTTCAATACTGACTATTTTGATTACATTTCCTCTTGAATTGTTTTTTACGATTTCAACAACAAGTCTGTATTGATCATTTAGTCTCATTGAATGTTGATGCTTCCTTTTCCCTTTTAACTTCTCAAACCGAAATGAACGCATCGCGTAAAAAACTCTTTCGTCAGAAGCGGCTCGGATAGCTTGCATCCTATTTCTAAAAGCTTTAACGATAGCAGCGGATCTGCCACCAGTGTAATTTACATCGATTTCTAGTCGGTCTAACTCATCATCAACAAATATCACATTCATTTTCTGCATTATAGTTCAAAAGATGCCAAGTGTCAAAATACCATATTTACACACCATGTAATGTTGGTATATTGGCATAACAAATAAACTCCCTACCACCTCCCCGTTAAGTTTGTAAGTCATTCTCTGGGACCTCCTCATTGATTATTTTTATCGATAATTTTAACATCCCATCTCCCCGGGACTACTGACATAATAGCTAGTTCTTGGAATTTTACCTTATGACTTTATGTGTAATGAGGTTAGAATCACACATAATCGAGAAAAGTTAAATATTTGTTCGCTGCGAGACTTGGTAATTTGTCCAATTGGATTTATGTTATTCTCGTCGGAAGGACTCTCTAGAAATACT
>JAAYDH010000045.1 GCA_012729405.1 Erysipelotrichaceae bacterium | reverse complement strand
TAAAGATTGGCGAAGGTTGTTCGAATCGCTGCTCTTATTGTGCGATCCCCCTCATTCGCGGAGACTTTGTCTCTCGTCCCTATGCGGACATCATTGATGAAGCGAAGAAACTCGCCTCGCAAAACATCAAAGAAATTGTTGTTTTACAACAAGACACGACCAAATACGGCGTTGATCTCGCTAATGGTGAGAATATCGTCGTTCTATTAAAAGGTTTATTGGCCATTAAGGATTTCGATTATATTCGTTTGTTGTATCTCTATCCTGATGAGATTACCGATGATTTAATTGATTTGATGGCTAGCGAACCTCGCCTCACCCCTTATTTTGATGTCCCTATTCAACATAGTGAATCCAATATTCTTAAAGCAATGAATCGCCGGGGAGATAAACGAAATTTAATTAATCTTTTTGCCAAGATTCGCTCTCGTGTGCCCCACGCGATTTTAAGAACGACTGTCATGGTGGGTTTCCCCGGAGAAACGGAAGATGATTTCAAGGGTTTGCTTTCCTTTATTAAGGAAATAGAATTCGACCATTTAGGCGCGTTTACTTATTCCCGGGAAGAAGATACTCCCGCCTATCTTTTCCCTCACCAAATCGAGGAAAAAGAGAAGAAAAAGCGCCTCGATAAGATAATGCGCACTCAACAGGGCATCTCTTATCGCAAGAATAAGACTCACATCGATGAAGTGATGGAAGGCTTAATCGTCGGAAAAGACAAAGAAAACTACTTGTTTAGAAGTTACTGGAACGCCCCAGATGATGTCGATGGAAAGATTTTTGTGAGAAGCAAAAATCCTCTTAATCTCGGAGACAAGGTCAAAGTTAAAATCACCGAAGCCTTTGTCTACGACTTGATGGGAGAAATAGTTAACCGATAAAGACATTGAATAGTGGATTCGCTTCACCTAAAATGGTTAATGGTTTTTAAGACATTTATTAATAGTTATGGTTCGTTATAAAACAGGATTGAAATTCGATTATCCGGATTATATTCATGGTCACATGATTGATCCCAAACAAGTCCGAGACGATGCGTTGGATATAAACTATCCTTTTTACCGCAAATCGCTGTGGTTCCGCTTCTGGCAAAATATGATGAATATCCTGTTTTGGATATTGGCTATTCCTGTCTGCTCAATCCGTTATGGATTGGTGGTCAAAGGGAAGAAAAATATCAAAGGCAAACATAAAAAAGAAAACAAAAATGGCTTTATTACTGTCTGCAATCACGTTTTTGATTGGGATTATTTCTGTGTCCGCGCAGCGATGATGCCAAAGAGAAGCTATTTCTTAGCTTGGATTAGAAATCACAACTCGAAACTTGGTAAAGCGATGCGATTGGCTGGATCAGTTCCGATTCCCAGTCGTTACGACGGGATGAAGAAATTCCATTCTGATGTGAAAGAAATTTTCTCCGACAAACGATGGCTGCATGTCTATCCGGAAGCTTCGATGTGGTATTACGAAGAAGAGATTCGCCCGTTTAAAAACGGCACTTTCTCCATCGCTTATGATAATCGTGTCCCGATTGTCCCCTTGGTCATTTCCTATCGTCCACCGAGAGGTATCTTTAAGTTATTGAAACGGCATGGCTATCCGTGTATTACTATTACAATTGGTAAACCAGAATGGGCTGATTATTCTCTAGAGAGAAAAGATAGCGTTAAAGAATTTAATACTCGCGTTCACGACATCATGATTAAGACCAAAGAACAAGCCACCCCTCTTATCAGTAAAGAAAAACAAGAGCAGATCCTTGAGAAAGCCCACGCCTAAATATTTAGAGTCAAATTGTGGTTGATTATACTTGTTAAATTAAAACCTATTATTGTATAATGCTTGGCGACGCCCCCTTAGTTCAACGGTAGAACGGAGCAATGGTAATGCTCAAACGCTAGTCCGACTCTGGCAGGGGGCACCATTTGTAACACTTGCCCGATTCGAATGAAGAATTGGGCTTTTATTATAAATAAAAAAGAATCATTTTTTGTCACTCCTCTTACTTCCACATCGAAGGCAAATCCTTGTTTCTTGTGTAGATACTTTTCTCTTGATTCCTTTCGCTAAGGACATTTCGGCGCTAAATAATGACCTTATTTTTTGCATTATAGAGTTTGTGATGGTTACAAATTTACGATGATGCAGAATCGGAGGTTCTATTAGACAATTTCCTAGTCAGGGTAAAT
>JAAYDH010000140.1 GCA_012729405.1 Erysipelotrichaceae bacterium | reverse complement strand
TACCTATAAAGTAAATTGGCTATGGAAGAGGCAAACTTAAATCAAATCACAACAACTTTTAAGCAAAAGAAGAAACGCTTTACATTTTTATGGGCACCTATTTTCTTTGTTTTCGCATATTTAATATCAGCCTGTACTTGGCCCCAAGTTCTTGTTAAAGGCATCAACATCACCGATAACGAAAAGACCATTGCCGTCGGTGAAACATACAACTTAAATGTGGAATTCACACCTAAAGACGCTTCAAACAAATTTCTAACTTGGATGAGCAACAATGAAACAGTTGCAACTGTCGAAGTTGGCGGACAAGTCACGGGGCAAAGCGTGGGCCAGGCAACAATTACTGTTTTAACGGATGATGGAGGCTATTCTGATACTTGCTTGATTTATGTTACCGGAACTCCAGTCAATGTCACTGGCATCACATTGAATCACGCTTCGTTAACTGCCTATGTAGGCGACTCACCACAATTGATACCTACTATTCAACCAGCGAACGCGACAAATAAAAACGTTGCTTGGACATCTTCTAATACGAATGTTGCCACTATTGCCGAAGGAATAATTACAACTAAGTCGATTGGGACCACCACCTTGACAGCCACAACTGTCGATGGAGGATTTACTGCTTCCGCTATCATGACGGTTCAGGGCGAACCATCTCTTACTGATATTACAATCGATAGAACGGCCAATTTTTACTACGGCAATTACAGCACAAATTTTGGAACCGATATCTATAAAACGGTTACATATGGCTTCTACCGTGTTGATGAGTACACCTCTAATAGTGGCATGATGAAACTTTTCCCTTCGGATAGCCAGTACGACTATGGTGCGTTGCCGGGATCTTTTTATAACGATAGTCCCATCCGCGGAATTAGACAGCTCACAATTAGCTACATGTCCACAAGTGGACTCGTCGTTAAATACGGAGATACAAGAACTCGCAACTATGCTTATTCAGTCGCTCCTAGCACAGGAAATACCTGGTCAACCACGACCATTAATTTAGCCATTACTTCTGCTTATTTCTCGCTTGAAACCACTACCCAAATTCTCTATTTGAAGTCAGTCAAAGTTAGCTACAACAACACGCTTATCCCCAACACAAATAGTTTTGAAACAAATGATCAAAGAATCGCTCCCGCTGTGTATGAGGGAACTCTCGTTGATGGACAAAGCACAATCTCGGTCGCTGACGATATAACCGTGATTGGAAACACCTACACCATTAATTCCTACCGCACATATACTTACTATTCATTTAACTATGTTAAAAATAATAAAAATAACCTTAATTTAGATTCAATCGCGATGACCGATCCAATTGATGTCGCCAATTACTATATCGCCTTCCATTCAATCCCTGCTAATTACGGTAAAGATTCTCGCAATCAGCCTTTTGAAACAGCGGGAACCAAGAGCGAAGTGAATTCTATTTTTGGATCTGATGCGCGTTTGATAACTTCATATACTCGAGATGATGGTTATGCGGAATCGGTACCGTGGAGAAACGAACCCGGAAAATCCACCCCTGTTTATTATGAATTTGATATCGGTTTGGATAGTTCATACTCCACTTCAAATAGAAGTATTGGACGCTTGGTTATGTGGGTTTATGGATGGACGTGTTACGATGATGAACCAGTCGCCGTTTTCACTGATGATCACTATGCAACATTTAGTGAGTATCTCAACTATGGTACTTTTGGTGCTCGATTCGATGCCGAGCCAAACACACTTGGATATCGCACTGGACGGACCAACCTTGATGGTTCAACCCAGTTAATTCTAGCTTAAAAAGAAAACCTCGTTAGGAAGGATTCTCCTCGCGAGGTTTTTTAATATATCTAATGTATTCGTAATTCCATGCTATTTCCGTTCTTTTGCGCATCGCTTGTTGGGCCCTTTGAGCGAGGTCATCAACTTTTTCTTTTCCGCTCAGCTCTGGATTCGGATAGAAGGGTCCGTCGAGATAGACAATCGCGACCGGTTTCTTTTTATGTTTTTTCTTTTTGAAAACCGTTGTGGCTGTGATGATTGGAACATCATCGACGACCGGATAACGGAAACTACCGGAGGAAAAGTTACGGATAAAATTGCAGTAAGGCCAAATATGAGCTTCTGGATAGATCAAGACGCGGTGTTTTTTCTGGATGTGATGTGAAATGTATTTTGTGTAGTTGGTATACATACTCAAATCATTCTTGTTAGGAATAGGAATAGCACCTAGTGAGCGGACTGCCCAGGAAACAATCGGGTTGATTGAGAATGCTTCCGGCCCAGAGACAACAAGACAATATTTATTTGGGTTAATCAAAACAGGGTGAATAATCGGATCATAATCCAAGACGTGATTCGCATAGATAAAATAACCCTTCTTTTTGACTGATTTGAGAATGCGACGATTTTTGACGCGGGCCTGATAAAGAAAAAGATTGGCTAAATAAAGAAGCGGTATCGCAATTACTCGACGGAAAAACCACCCTCCAGTGCGGGATATGACATTGTGGTTAAAATAGCGGTAGTTGCTCCGAACTCCTTTATTCTTTATATCTATACCGGCGAAGTCTTCATTGCGTTCGTCTTCGTAGAATACAACTTTAGGTTCTTGTACTTTCTTTGCCATACGCAAAAAGATTATTGCTTACTTTTTCCGCGGATGCAAGTGCCCACATTATATTAAATCCGCCGCACACCCCATCGACATCGATAACTTCACCGATAAAACAAACTTTATTTTCTCGGAAGGAACTCAAGTTTGAATTAACCTCATTAATTGATACACCGCCAGAAGTCACTTGGGCATTTAGGAAATCGAAAAGGCCTTTAAAAGTATATACTGTTCGATGAATATCTAAATTATTCCTAACAAGATAAGAAGCGAGGCGCGGATGAAGATACTGAACATATTGATCTTTTTCAATTTTGCCACAATCAGGAGCAAAATCGATGCAAATTTGAACTAATTTACTATTTTTTTCTGCATTTATAAAGTGAGATATATTAAAAATTACGATTCCAGAGAGTCCGTTTTTCTTAAAAAGTAGCTCTCCATCTTCAATGTGTTTTTGTTTTCCATCCACAATAAGACTTACGCGCGCCTTGGCTCTGATCCCTTCGATTAAATTAACGTTTTCCTTAACCTTGATAGGGCAGAGTGAAGGACGTGCTTCAACCAGAGAATAACCATGTTTTATCAATATATTGAAAATGCTCCCATCGCTGCCAAATTGAGGAGCGGCTTTCCCACCTGCAGCGATGATTAGATGGTCGTAATGGTACATCCCCTTGTTGGTTATTAAGTGACCAGCAGTATAATCAATCACACTCTCCTCTAGATGAATTTCTAGCTTTAGTTCTTCAACTTTCTTATTGAGCATTAAAGCAACCGTCTCAGCAGAATCACTCATAGGATAAAGCAAATCGTTAACGGATTTATATTTGATACCAAGCTTGTCAAAATAGCGGACGATGTGGGCGTAAGAAAATTCCTGAATGATAGGGAGAACAAAGTCTTCGTTGGTGTATTTTTTGGTTAGAATGCCTTGATTCGCAAAATTACATCGGCCGTTTCCGGTCGCGTAAATCTTGCGAAGAAGTTTATTATTCTTCTCAAAAATACTCACTTTAAAAGATGGGTGTTTTTCTTTGATGCGGATAGCGGCAAAAACACCGCTGATTCCACCACCGACAATAAGAACAGTTTGGCTCTTTTCGTCCTGGTAAATCTTATCTTCGATGTATGCCTCTTTATTAATAGTCGGTTGAATAGCATCCTTTGGGATAATCCACGTTTTGCCCATTAACTTCGCTCCTTTGATTCGCCCTTTTTGACAATAGAGGCGAACCGTCCGAGGGGCGAGCGACCATTTTTTAGCGATTTGCTGAACTGAGAAATATTCCATGCAAATATTCTATGCCGATATCGGCAATATGTCTATACTCCATAAAGACAAAATAAAAAGCAGAAAATAGTGCTCAACACAACCGTTGATAAAATAAGATAAAAAAAGGTGGGTACAACCAATAATGAAATTAGTGATAGTTTACGGGATAGCTTCCTGCCCATATAATCGCACTGAAGAAAAAAACGCCACATGCGAGTGGCGCTTTCTTCTATTAATCAATCATTAAGAAGAGAGGATGTCTTTTTTCTTCTTCTCGTAATCCTCTTGGGTGATGATTCCATCATCCAACATTTGCTTATACTTGAGGATTAGGTCGGCTTTAGCGTCTTCATCGCTTAATGGATTGTTCGACTTATAAAACGAAGAGCGATCAGGACGTGTGGTTGGTCTTGGCCCAGCATAGTGCTTTACGGGTGCTTTTCTTGAAAATAACACGCCAAAGAGAAGCACGAGAGTAATCGAAACATTAAGACTTCCATATGTAATTGGTCCAAGTCCGAGAGTGACACCTGCAGACGAAAAAGCCTCTCCCCCAGAGAGTTGAATAGTGAGGAAAGCAAGTACGGCAGAGGCACCGAGGAGTAAAATCATGATCAGTGCATAAGCTTTAATTGGCCCCATTCCAATTGCGCCCTTTTTTAATTTGTAAGCCACAAAAAATCCAATTAAGGCACCAACAACAATCACCATTTGAATAATAAATAGAATTGTTAAGCCGATGTATTGTTTCCACCAAAGCCCAGGAACGATTTCTAAACCAAACATAAAGTCAAGCAGGCTGGGAACTATCGTACCTCCAGTATTAGCGAGGGCGTCAACGAAAAAAGTAAAAGTATTAACAATCGCCATTAAAGCGACGACTATGATACAAACTACCATATGTATAGTCTCCTTATTACTTCTATTGTATCAAAAGATGGGTTCTATTCAATCAAGAATGTTTTGACAAAAACAAAACTTTTTTTCATTAGATCTATCTGCTTCGCAGCATGTTTTTTTGATACATCCACAATCCACTTCACCAGATGTTTTTGAAAACCCATTGAGAAGAATCCTGATGTATCTACATCTAGAGAGATTTTGTCGTTGGTTTATTGGTTTTTTATCGTATAATTAAAGTCGCGAGAAAGAGAATAACGTTCCATCTCTACTTAAAGGAGAATAACATGAAAAAACTTCGGATTAACATGCTTTCGAAAGCTGATTCTGTCGATGGACAGGGTGTCGGTTCCGCATATCTTGAGCAAGTCGCCCTTGTCAAAGAATGCGATGACATTTTTGATATTACAGTTAACAATAAAGGTTCAAAATTCGACATCGTTCACGCACATACAATTAATCCATCGTACTTATTCAAGATGAATAAAAAGCACGTTAACGTTTGTTACGTGCATATGCTTCCCGACACACTTGATGGTTCTATCAAACTGCCAAAGCTTATTTTTAAAATTTTTAAACGCTACGTCAAAAGATTCTACCGCAAGGCGGACGAAATCGTAGTTGTAAACCCTATCTTTATCAATCCATTAGTCGATCTTGGCATCAAGAGAGATTGCATCACATATATTCCAAATTATGTGTCCAAAGAGCAATTCCACATGATTAGCGAAGAGGAACGCATGATTGCTAGAGACTTCTACGGTGTTCCACGCGATCGCTTTGTTGTATTAGGTGTCGGACAAGTCCAAACCCGTAAAGGCGTCATCGACTTTGTCGAAACAGCGAAACGCAACCCCGATATGTTCTTTGTCTGGGCAGGCGGTTTCTCCTTCGGCAAAATTACCGATGGCTATAAAGAATTAAAAGAAATTGTCGACAACCCACCCAAAAACGTCAAATTCACCGGTATTGTTAAACGCGAGAAGATGAACGAAATCTTTAACATGTCTGATGTTCTTTTTATGCCTTCTTTTGCTGAACTGTTTCCAATGGCCATTCTCGAAGCGGTTAATGCTCACAAGCCAGTTCTATTAAGAGATCTTGACCTCTATGTCGACATTCTTTTTGAAAAATACGAGAGGGGTCATGATGTCGATGACTTCGTGAAAGCTCTTCAAGGTTTAAAAAACAATCCGGATCTCTATGAGAAAGCCAGCGAAAATTCGAAGTACATCAGCGAATTCTATTCCAAGGAGCATGTTAAGGAAATCTGGCGTGAGTACTATCCTCGTATCTATAAAAAGTACGAGAAAGTCAAAAAATTTCCAAAATAATTGATCGTTTATTTGAAATGCGGAGTCGATAAGACTCCGCTTTTTTGTACCATTCCCCTCAGCAATTAGATGTTAAGAAAGCTCTTCATTTTATATAATGAAAATCAAAACTTTTTGAATTAGAATAATCACATGAAGAAAGCCTCAAAAATCATCGTTATTACTTTTGCGATACTCTTAAATGGGTTGATTATTTTTGAATCTTGCTTACCAGGAGGGATATCCGTTACCCGCAGCAACTGGATTTCAAACATTTTCGCTGATATCATCAATACTTTTATTCCGGGTAGTGTCGAAGAAATTCCTCTTAAATCATTAACTTTATCTGGTAATTCAAACATCGTTATCGGAACAACAAATAGTTTTATTGTCACATATGAACCAGCGAACACTACGTTCACCGGCATCAAATTTGAGGCGGGTGATGCGAAAATTAATCCGGTTCAATCGGGTTCAATTTCTTATGTCGAAGGTCTCGAAATTGGAACCACAACTTTGACCGTGACTTCTTTAGTCGATGAGAGCATTACTCAAACGATTGATATTAGTGTTATTGAAAGACCGGCTCCGAGTCAATTCTCTTTAAGTGTGGAAAACGAGCAAATTCTCAACGGATTTAGCGAACCTGTCGTTTTCTCGATTGATGGATACATCGAAAACCGAGCAGTCCGTTATTTTGATACATCCTTAATTCAACTTGAATCAAGTGATCCAAGCATCGCCACCGTTCAAAACGGAGTGGTTCATGCCAAAAGCGTCGGAACCACCACCATTTTTGCCACAGATTATCCATCTCGTGCAATCGAAATTGAAGTCCTATCTAATTCTGAGACACTCATCTATCCAGTTGATACAGAATGGCAAATCATCGGGAATAATGTTGTTCATGTGTATGATATGGACCACGCGGAAACCGAGTTTAGCCAGCTTAGCATTGATTGGGGAGACACAATTCCTTCCGATCCAGGAATTACTTGGAAAGTTCAGGATGAGTTGGTTGCAAAAATCAGCCCCGATGGAAAGTTGAGAGGTTATAAAAAAACTGGAATGACCAACGTTATTGCAATTAGTAACATGGACCCCACTCAGGAAAAAGTTTTCCCGATCAGTGTCCTCGAAGTTATGCCGACTGGTATGGAGATTCATGTTACCCCTAGTGGAGGTCCTCTAAATCAAATATTTACTGTGGGCGACACCATCTCAATAAGGGCGATATTCTCACCGATAAACACCACAAATCTCTATATTGATGTTAAGTCCAGCGATGATGGAGTTCTCTTACCGCGTATCGAAGGGAGAACCGGCAAAGTATTGGCAAAAGATTCCGGAACCGCCACATTAACCGTGACCTCAATAGCCAATCCATCGTTAACCGAGACTTTGACCTTTGAGGTCCAGGCGAAAAAAGCGATAGATGGGGAAGGGTACAAAGATTTTGCTTCTTTTATCCGTAAGGCGTTCGGACACTTCTTGCTCTTTGGAGCAAGTGCTGTATTTTCGACTTGGTCGATGTTTTTAATTCTCGATAAGAGCATAAAGAAAAAATGGTTAATCATCTTGATTAGCACTCTCTTTGGTTTATTCATCGCCGGCGGAACCGAATTAATCCAATTATTTGTTCCTCTTAGAAGTGGATCGATAATCGATATCGGAATCGATTTGATTGGATACATTGCCTTCACGGCTCTTACCGTGCTAGTGGGATATCTAATCGGGCGACATCGCAAGAAAATGCAAGCAAACAAGAAAAAGGACTGATTTTTAACTTCAGTCCTTTTCAGTTTTTTGCCTTAATTTTCGTCGGCTTTCGTTTTCTTTTTTCTACGGAAGAAGCCAAAGATAGTTTTTAGGTTTTCCTTTATTTCATCCTTTTGTTTTTTGACGCGTTCAGCTTTTTTCTCTTTCTTTTTGGTGCGGTAGTCATCGCCAAGTTGCTCGACATACTGCTCGGTCTTGGTCTTTTCTTTATCGGCCGGCTTGTCTTCGCCTTTAATCTTTCGACTTAACTTTTTAAGTGGGACGTTAAGTGCGGAGAAGAACGTTTCCTTCGGATTAGTCGTCTTTGTAATAAAAGACTCCATTCCCGCGACATCGAGGCGAATCGCTATGATGAGAAGTTCGGAATATTTGGTGTAGGCAGAACGGACTAATTCAAAGATGATTTGTAAGATAAAGGAAATCATTGAAATACCAGAGATAATCAATTCTAAATCAGAGGTAACTCCATTCAGAGCGAATTCAACAATGATGGCCACCATCATGGCTCCGTTGGCGAAGTATTTAAAAATTCGCAATCCTTTTTTCGTTCCTTTGATAGCTTTTTTCTTGCGACTTCTATAGGTCGAGAGATAAAAAATGAAACCAAACATAGAAATAAGAGCCAAAACCGAATAGATAATAAGGTAGGTCAGATGGTCTAAATTGAGATATATTTTATATCCATATAAGGCGAGGAATACCACTTGGACGACGATTGTGACCCAAAAAGAGATTCTTGTGAAATCTTTTACAGTTTTATCAACGACCGCGAATGTCCTATCTAATGCCATACATCATCCTCCGCTCGGATATGCTTTATCAATAAACATTCTAATTCATACTAATCCCAAAATCTATTTAGGATTTTGTCTGTTTGTAAAGAAAACGCCACC
>JAAYDH010000113.1 GCA_012729405.1 Erysipelotrichaceae bacterium | reverse complement strand
TTCCTTGACAGTTGTTGCAAAAAAAATAATAAACGAAAAACTATTGGAGCCTGGGTGGCGGAACTGGTAGACGCAAGGGACTTAAAATCCCTCGATCCTTGCGGTCGTGAGGGTTCGATTCCCTCCCTAGGCACCATTAAAATCAAGGACTTAGCCAAAAATGGTTAGGTCCTTTTTCTTTTTCTGCTACCCTATTGCTACCCGCAAAGAATATTTTCAGTGTCGTCTAATGATATAACTTTTGCTTAATCATTAGAGACTATCTTGACTTGGCTCATTCGGGTAACAGCGAAGGTACGCTTATCTTTACGAAGGTAACACCATCCCTCTATGCAAAGAGAACGGCCATAGCTTTTGAATCGCTGTGGCTTAAAAGAACGTGTTGAACGTTCGCCATCCCTTTTTCTATACGAGAAGTGAATAATCAAACCCTCCTCTATTGCACGCCTCAGAATTTTAATCCTATTACTATAAGGACTTTGCGATGTGGTTTCCCGATATTCTCGATTTATAAAATCTCTGCCATGTATCTTGCCATGGCAATTAACACAAATTACTTCAAGATTCTCGGGACAATGATTGCCACCCTTAGCAACAGGTCGGCGATGATGCACTTGGAGATGGCCAACTTCTCCACATCTTTCACAGAATCCAACTTCGTCGCGTATAGATTGACTTCGTTCATCCCAATCAGGTGGATATTCTGGCCAGTAATCCCATAGTTCAATGATCCTTTGTTTAATCCACTCAATTCCCTCTCTGAGTTCTTTCTCCTTCTCCTGAAATAAACCAACTGCCTTTTCACAATCTTCTACATTAATTTTTTCGCCAGTAAAAAAAGCTGTAATTTTATATATCCATGAAGATGCTTGAATAATTTTTCTTTTATGCTCACGTACGCGAACAGAGATTTCACCTAATTCCTTACTTTGACCTTCACGCCGGGATATAAGTTCTGCATAGCACTCAGAATGGTAAACGCGACCATCACACAGTACTTGTCCGTGAGGTGCAGGTTTATTACATATAACGCAAAGATCGGTCAAGATAGTACTATTATCTTCTTTTTTATCAAAAAAAATAATACCTTGCTTTATTTGAGTTTGAGGATAAAGGGGTTCTTTATGCATCAGCCGCCTTTTATTTAAAATTTGGATTATCGCTGTAGGTGCAGTCATATAATCATCGGCCCCATACCATCTTTGACCGTCCCATATATATTGCTTCCCTTCGTGATCAATTTTTACGTACTTCACCAATTCTGCACCATGTCCAATTGAATGTTTTCGTTTTATTAATTCATTATTTTTTTGTGGAAGTAAGATGAAGTTCGAGCATTACCTATCGTATATATCGAAGTAATATATCAATGATTATGTTGTAAATCTTAAATGATTTTATCATAGTTGATGATTTCCGGATAATAGGAAGATGTCTTTCGGAAGTGATTTTTTGGGAAAAAATTTATGGTCAGGTCCCCCCGAGCACCACTGGAATTTTCTTTTGAGATAGATGGAGACGTACCCCCCTACCTTATGATTCCTCTTCTATCTTTGTTGTTCGCTTCAAGTTTCTTGTAATAATTCGGGTCACCGTCTTCCATCGGATCGTACTCTTTCTCTTTGTCCTTGTCTCTTTCGATTAATCGGCTGTAGGCATTGACAAGTTTAGCAAGGGAGTCCAGTTTGTCAGCACCCGATCCACCCTTCTTATCCTTGATGTCTTTACATATCCGATTGATTGCGGATTCAAGATTCTTCACCACTGTCTGTGTATTCATGTTTGATACCCTCCGTGCTACCCTCTGACAGCAACATCAAGTTGATTCTTTAAAATCCAGTTGTACAGATTCACAGCGGAGCTTCCATATTTACTTGCTACTCGTTTCTTTGGCACTCCGTTCCTAAGCAGAGCAATGATTTCTTCTTGATG
>JAAYDH010000026.1 GCA_012729405.1 Erysipelotrichaceae bacterium | reverse complement strand
TGATCACATAGAGGAAGCTGTCGCCCTTGTCAAAGAGGTTATGTCTCATAATGGTAAGATTCTCATTTACGGGGATTATGATGCTGATGGAGTGATGGGCACATCAGTCCTTGTCAAGATGTTTAAATACGTCTCATACCCAGTCGAATACTACTTACCGAATCGCTACGAAGACGGGTATGGATTGACCATCAAAAAGGCTCAAGAAGCCATCGAAAATGATATCGAGTTAGTAATTACTGTCGATAACGGAATCTCGGCTTTTGAACCGATTGAAATCTTAAAAAGTAAAGGCGTAAAAGTCCTAATCATCGATCATCACCAAGCGCAAGAAATCTTGCCTTTGGCAGATTTTATCATTCACCCAATCCTCTCTCACTTTGGCGAAGTTCCTTCTAGTGGAGCTTTCACTGCCTTCATGTTTTCTCTCGCCTTCTTAAAGCGTTTTGACAAATATCTTTCTACTCTCGCGGCAATTTCTCTTGTTTCTGACATCATGCCGCTTGTAAGTTATAACCGAAATCTTTTGAGAATGGTAATAGCTAACTATCACGATAGAGAGTTTTTTCAAATCGACGCGCTCAAGGAAGACGAACCATTTAACGAGACAACCATCGGTTTGAAAATTGCTCCGAAAATCAACGCGATTGGCCGGTTAATCGACGGCGATGATATCAACCGTTTAGTAGCTTTTTTTACTGAAGGTGATAAAAGTCAATTGTTATCCTATATTTCGTGGATTAACGAAGTGAACGAATCGCGTAAAACAGCCTCGAAATCCGCCAGCGATTCCCTCGATCATTATTCTCCTGACGAGCCAGCTATCGTTCATGTGACCGATGCTAAAGAAGGCTTGCTAGGATTGATTGCGAATCAACTAGTTAACAAATATCAAGTTCCCTGTATTGTCTTAACGAAAGACAAGTCTGGCGATCTTTTGAAGGGCAGTTGCCGCGCTCCAGAAGGTTTCAATGTTGTTGAGGCTTTCCAAACTCTGAGCAAATACCTTCTTGCCTATGGTGGCCACGCCTCGGCCGGAGGATGCACTTTAGACAGCAAAAACTTCGAAATCTTCAAAGCTGAGTTTATAAAGCTCGTCAAAGCGACACCTCTTCAAAAAGTAAAGAAAGACCAAATATCCATCGGAATCACTGATATTAATGAAGATTCATATCGCATAATCCAAGCCTTTTCTCCTTTTGGAGAATCTTGGCCAGCACCTCTACTGAGTTTGAAAAGAGTGGACACTTCCTCGCTATTTTTCTCCCGCGACGAGAAACATATTCTCACTCAAATTGGTCACTCCACTCGTCTGACTGGTTTTAATTTCCCTCGTTCGGAAGTTCAGCAGCATCGTTTTATCGACTTGACTGGCCATCTGAGAATTAACACATACCGCGGATTCAAGAACATCGAGTTTTTAATCAGTGAAATTTCTAGCAGCGATAAATCATAGATTTGATATAATAACAATATGACAAGAAAATTCCGTCTATCCTATTTAATTCCCCTCGCTTTCTTACTCGCTGGTTGTGAGGTCATTGGCTTTTCCGATGTTGATCGCGATGAAGGTCTAGAGGATGGTGATATTGAGGAAGAAGTCATCGAATATTACGATGGCTATGGCGATTCTTTTGACCCCGAAGACTACGATTCTTTTACTTTCACTTTTGACGATAGTGTGAGTGAACAAGGGAGCGATTTCACTGAAGAAAATCAAGATGAAATTCTCGATTATCTTAGTGGTGAACCCGAGGGTGCTTTTAGTTCCATTGAAGAAGCAAAATACGTTGCTTTAGGTGTCGGTGGCTTAAAAATCGGCAGTTCCAACAGCTTAGTAAACGGCGTGTTAGATATGAACATTTCTTCTCCAGTAAATATTTCCTACATCGAAATATACGCAAAACCAAGAAGCGCTCGAATTGGCTCCCAAACGGGAAGTTATGATTCAATTGATTCCCCGGTCTCTGTCGCAGTTAATGATTCAAAATATGTCCGAATCGATACTGATTTTGAGGCGATTGAAGATATCGAAGAAACAACCTGCTCCTATGAAATAGATGAGGAAATTGATCACCTTAAAATCGAGGTTCACGGGAAACGCGCTATCTTAACTCAAATCGTGGTTTACACCTCAACAGAATAGGAAAAATCTCAAAAACAAAAAAACCGCTCCACGCGGTTTTATTTTTATTGTTAAAAATATAAGAAGTGCTAGAATACAAAGAGATGTTAATCATTGACGATTAACACGTGATAATGCTTTGGAATAAATACCTCAAAAAATACTATATCCGTTACGCGTGGTTGTACCTAATCGGTATACTCATGCTTATTGCCGTGGATTTCGTGCAGGTTTTTATCCCGAAATATATCGGCGAAATCGTCGATATGTTAGGCAGTAATAATTTAAGTTCACTAACCGGGGATATCCTCAATAACTGCTACGCCATTTTAGCTATCGGCGTCACCATGTTTGTTGGTCGTATCATCTGGCGATATACCCTTTTTATGGCTTCTCAAAAGATTGAAGCTGGGCTTCGTCACGACATGTTTTTAAAAGGCGAACGCCTCTCGTTATCTTATTACCACGAGAACTCCGTAGGAACAATCATGTCCTGGTTTACCAGTGACCTTGAAACGATTGAAGAATTTGTCGGATGGGGAACCATCATGCTCATTGATGCGACCTTCCTCTCGACCTTCTCTCTTATATTCATGTTCAGAGCCAGCTGGCAGCTAGCTTTCATCTCTTTACTTCCGATGATTCTAATTATTTTCTGGGGGGCATTAGTTGAGAAACTCGTTGGAGCTAAATGGATGCAAAGACAGAAGGCTAACGATGAAATGTATAATTTCTCCCAAGAGAGTTTCACTGGCATTCGAGTTATCAAAGCCTTCGTTAAAGAAAACCAACAATTATTAGCTTTCTCCAAAATTGCTAAGAAGAATCGTGACATCAATTATTCCTTTGGAAAATTATATATCTTCTTCGATGTTATTTTAGAAATCATCATTGTGATGATTTTAACTCTTATTCTCTGCCTCGGGGGCTGGTTTGTCTATCAAGCCATCATTGGAGAGCCGATGTCGATCTTCGGCCAAAAGATTGCTATTCAAACTCCTGGACAATTCTTCGAATTTATCGGCTACTTTGACATTCTCATCTGGCCGTTAATTGCACTTGGTCAAGTTGTGAGCATGCGTTCTCGCGCTGGGAGCTCGATGAAGCGTATCGCTGACTATTTAGATCAACCGGAAGATATTAAGAATCCAGAAAATCCAATCGTCCTCGAAGGTGTCAAAGGCGAAATTAGCTTCCGAAACTTCTCCTTCAGCTATCCAAACGAAGAAAAGGTTGCCCTTGAGAATATTGATTTAACCATTAAATCAGGAGAAAAGATTGGTGTTGTGGGCAAAATTGGCTGTGGTAAATCCACTCTAATGAATATTTTGCTGCGTTTATATAACGTCACTCCTGGAACCGTCTTTATCGATGGCAACGACATCATGGAATGCGATATTGATTCCATCAGAAACGCGATTGCCTACGTCCCACAGGATAACTTCTTATTTAGTGACACAATTACCCATAATATCGCTTTCAGCGATATCAACATCTCTCAAGACAGGGTTGAAGAAGCCGCTAAATTCTCCGATGTTCACGATGATATCGCTGAATTTGAGCACAGCTATCAGACTATCAGTGGTGAAAGAGGAGTCACATTATCCGGTGGACAAAAGCAACGTATCTCAATTGCGCGCGCTTTTGTAAAAAATGCCCCGATTATGATTTTAGACGATTCTGTCTCCGCGGTTGACGTCAAGACAGAAGAAAAGATTCTCCATAATCTCGCCGAACAACGAAAAGATATGACGACGATCGTCATTGCTTCGCGTGCCTCAACAGTGTCCCATCTCGATCGTATTATCGTTTTGAACGATGGTAAGCTTGAAGCTTTCGACACGCACGCCAACTTAATGAAAATCTCACCGTTCTACAGCAAGATGGTGCATCTCCAAGAATTAGAAAAAGAAGAGGAAGGAGGCCAGTAGAATGTCTGTTTACGATAAGACAGAGTCTTTAAAGGGCGATAAAAAGATCCCTTTACCGATACTCTTTAAACGTCTTTGGTACTATATAAAACCAGAAATCTGGTGGTTCGTTTTTGCTTTCCTTTTCATCATTGTTAATGTCGTCATTGAAGCCATTATGCCTCAGTTTATCAGTATGATTGTCGATAAACTTGAGTTTGTCGAAGATCTAATTGAAACCGGAGACTCAGCAGCGGTAAATAACCTATACTACATAATTATTGTCGCTATCGGATATCTCGTTTTGAGTGTTGTTTCCTTTATTTTCTACTATATTCAGGGAATTATTTTGCAACGTTCGGGTCAAAGAATTATTTACAAACTTCGTATGGAAGTATTCGAGCATATCGAAAGCATGTCGCAGAACCAACTTAATGATATGCCGGTCGGATCGCTCGTTACTCGTGTGACTAACTATACGACCTCGATGTCTGATTTGTTTACCAATGTTTTAGTCAACCTATTAAAGAATATTTTGATGGTGGTCGTCGTCTTTATTATGATGATGATTCTCTCCTGGTATCTCGCATTAGTCCAAGTCGGATTCCTCGCCGCCGTCTTCCTTATCTCTTATATTTTCCGCGTTATTGTATACCGCATTTTTAAGAAAGAAAGACAATACGTTTCGGAGATGAATGCCTTTGTTAACGAGAATTTGTCGGGTATGAAAATCACCCAAATTTTCAATCAGCAAAAACGCAAAGAAAACGAATTCCTTGTCAAGAACGAGAACCTAAGAAAGACCCGTTATCAAGTCGTTTTAGCATTCGGATTATATCGACCACTTCTTACTATTTTATATTATGGGGCGATTGTCACGACCTTCGTCCTTGGCATGCAATCTGAGATGACTGCCGCTGTGGCAGTTGCCTTCTATCTCTATGTCAGCCGCTTCTTCAACCCAGTTCAATCCATCGCTGATCAATTGAACGCGATTCAAAAAGCAAACTCGGCTTCAGAAAGATTGTTTAATCTCCTAGATATCGATCCTCAAGTCCTCGATAGACCTGACGCGATTGAAGTCGACCACTTCGAAGGAAAAATTGAATTCCGAAACGTCTGGTTTGCTTATGAAAAAGATAACTGGATTCTCAAGGATGTTTCCTTTGTTATCCAACCCAAACAGACAGTCGCTTTCGTCGGTGCAACAGGCGCAGGTAAGACGACTATTCTCGGATTAATCGTCCGCAACTTTGAGATTCAAAAGGGCCAAATTCTCATCGATGATATCGATATCCGCGACATCAAAATTAAGTCGCTCCGCAAGAAGATTGGTCAGATGCTTCAAGACGTCTTCCTCTTCTCTGGCACAATGCGAAATAACATTACCCTACATGATGAATCTTACACTGATGAGCAAGTCATGCAGGCATGTCGATATGTCAACGCCGATAGTTTCATTAACAAGAGCGAGAAAGGACTCGATGAAATAGTCATTGAAAGAGGTGAAAACTTCTCGCAAGGACAAAGACAGCTCATCTCCTTCGCTCGTACTGTGTTGAGCGAGCCGCAAATTCTTGTCTTGGATGAAGCGACGGCCAACATTGATACCGAGACTGAAGTCTTAATTCAGGAATCGCTCGAGAAGATGAAAAACATCGGAACGATGCTGATCGTTGCTCACCGTCTCTCGACCATTCAAAAGGCAGATCAAATCATCGTTTTACAACACGGTGAAGTCATCGAAAATGGTAATCACCAGTCATTGTTAAAGCAAAAAGGTTTCTACTACAAATTATATAAACTTCAGTTCGCTGATAACTAAAAGACGTCAAATACGTCTTTTTTTATTTTTGAAGTCATCATATTTCTTTAAAAAATAAAGAAAACCCTTTATCATTAATCTATAGTCTATGGAAGAAAAGAAAAACATTCCTATTAATGGTGGTTATCCTCTTCACACTTTTGAAGAAGTTGAAGCCATCTATCAAAATTACATTTCGTCTCCCGAAGATCGCAAGCAAATTCGGGCGGCCTATGATTTTATTTTGGAAAAACACAAAGACCAATACCGCAAGAGTGGTGAACCTTATTACCATCATCTTGTCGAAGTTGCCTATATTGTCGCTTCCTTGCAAGCTGGACCAGCGACGATTATTTCTGCATTTTTACATGATGTTGTCGAAGACACTGATGTTGAAGTCGAAGACATCGAAAAGAGATGGGGCAGCGAAGTCGCAAAGATTGTCGATGCCCTTACTAAGATTCAAAGACTAAAACTCTCAAAACTCGATGCCGCTGAATTCGAAGCCGAAGATCACCGCAAGATTTTGATCGGCATGGCGAAGGACATTCGCGTCATTATCATCAAGCTCGCGGATCGCCTCCACAATCTAAGAACTCTCGGTGCGCTTTCTCCTGAACGCCAAAATGCGATTAGTAAAGAGACGATGGATGTTTTTGTTCCGATCGCTCACCGACTTGGTCTTGATCGCGTGAAAAGCGAGATGGAAGATCTTTGTCTGAAATATCTTGAACCGGAAAAATTCTCCGAGATTACCAAACTGCTCTCTCATAAAGCGAAAACAATGGGCAAATCTCTCGACTCCATCCGCAAGAGAATCGCTGATATTCTCTTTGAGAATAACATTCATTTTGAGATCGAAGCCCGCGTCAAATCGATTTACTCCATCTATGCGAAGATGTACATGAAAGGTCACCCTTTCGACGAGATATACGATATCCTCGCATTGCGAATTATTACCGACACAGCGATGCGTTGCTACGAGATTCTCGGTTTAATTCATAAAACTTACACACCCGTTCCTGGTCGTTTTAAAGACTACATCGCTATGCCGAAACCAAACATGTATCAGTCACTCCACACGACGATCGTCTCGGGAAACGGCAACTTCTACGAAATCCAAATCCGCACAAAGGAGATGGATGAAGTCGCGGAAGTCGGTGTTGCCGCTCACTGGGCTTATAAAGAGAATAGTGGTTACAACTCCCGTCGTGAACAACAAGAAATTGAAGACAAACTTCACTGGTTCCGCGACTTTGTCTCAGCTACTAATGAAAGTGCTGAATCAGCTGATTTCTCTAATATCAGCCGCGACATCTTCGAAGCCAATGTCTATGTATTTACCCCAAAGGGTAAGGTTATTGAATTGCCTAATGGCAGCACTCCCATCGATTTCGCTTATCGAATCCATACGAAAGTAGGCGACAGCACGACAGGCGCTCTTGTCAATGGTGTTCTTGTTCCGCTCAACACCGTCTTGAAGACGGGTGACATGGTGGAAATCAAAACTTCAAAGAATTCTCCTGGACCAAGTGAAGGCTGGCTCTCCTTCGTTAGGAGCGCTCAGGCAAAGAATTGCATCCGCAAGTTCATTGCGAAGAAAAACGCTGACGTCCTACGAATCGAAAAGATTGCCAAAGGTCGCCAATCCTGTCTCGATGCTTTCAAGGATCGGGGGATTGATGAACCTGATATGATGGAACTCATTGACAGTCCTAAAGTCTTGAATTACTTCCATTTCGATAACATCGAAGACTTGTTCATCGGTGTGACGAACCGCAAACCAATTCCGGCCGCCATTCTCGAGTTCTTAAAAATCAAGAAACAAGTATCTCTCAACGTCTTAGGTGGTCAAAAGAGAATCGCTCCTTCAAATACCCCAGTTTATTGCCGCGGTGGTGGAAGTCGCCTCGCGATATCTCTCGCCAACTGCTGCACTCCAATACCCGGAGACGATATCGTTGGTTACATTACCAAAGGTAAAGGCATCAGCGTCCACCGCAAAACCTGCCCGAACGTCGCTAAAGAGGAAAATCGTTTAATTAACGTTTACTGGAGAAGCGACATCGAAACTTCAACTTATCCGGTTGATGTTTACATCGAAGCGAATGACCGCCCCAGCCTGCTCGTCGATATTCTCTCAACTTTGTCGGTTGCGAAAGTCTCGGCTTCCAGTCTCCATGCCTCAACAAATAACACCAATTTCGTCGTGACGATTACCTGCACCTTGATGGTCAGCGACGCGAAACGACTCAGCGATATATTCAATATCGTCCAGAATGTTCCCGGCGTTTTCCGAGTCACTCGGATGATTCACTAACAGAAAGGATTACTTATGGAAATCAACAATGTAAAAGGCACTCACGATATTTTCGCGGGTGAAGCCTCAGCTTATTCGCAAGTCGAAGCGATGATGAAAAACATCGCTGAACTATTCGCTTTTATGGAGGTCAGACCTCCGGTCATTGAACACAGCGAAGTCTTTGTTCGGGGAGTCGGCGAAGGAAGCGATGTGGTCAGGAAAGAAATGTACACTTTCCTTGATAAAGGAAATCGCAGCTTAACTTTGCGTCCAGAGTTCACCGCCGGCATTATTCGCTTGATGGTGCAAAACAAGTTGCTTGTCACCAACGAGTTGCCACTAAAGGTCTATTATTGTGGACCAGTCTTTCGTTATGAGAGACCGCAATTGGGAAGATATCGTCAATTCAATCAATTTGGTGTTGAAGCCGTCGGCAACGACTCACCTTTCGTTGATTTAGAAGTCATCCTTCTCGCTTATACCATTCTCGACACTCTCGGTCTTGAGAATGTCACGATTAAAATCAACAATCTCGGTGATGAAGAGAGCCGTTTGGCTTATAAAGAAGCGCTTCGTGAATATTTCAAAGGATTGCTTCCAAAGATGTGCCCAGACTGCCAATCTCGCTATGAATTGAATCCATTAAGGATTCTCGACTGCAAAGTTCCCGCCGATCATGCTTTAGTGAAAAGCGCTCCGAAACTCAAAGATTATCTCTCTGAGGAATCGAAAAAGAGATTTGCGACTATCATTGGTTATCTCGACACCTTAGGTGTCCATTATGAAATCGATGATACGCTTGTTCGTGGCCTAGACTATTATAGCGAAACCGTCTTTGAATTCCATTACGTCAGCGCGAAAGGTAATGACTACGGCGCTGTCGGAGGTGGTGGACGATACGACAAACTCGTCAAAGAATTCGGCGGCCCCGATATGTCAGGTGTCGGATTTTCTTTCGGAATCGAACGGATTATTTCCGTCTTAAAAGATGATGGCCACATCCCAGCTGATATGCCGGCCTTCAATCTCTCCTTCTATGTAATTCCAGTCGGCGATAAAGCCCACCTCACCGCTCATGCTGTCGCGACTAACATCCGCTTGCTCGGTTATAGTTCCGATGTTTGCTTCGATGATGTCAAACTTACAACAATGTTTAAAAGAGCGGAGAAAAAAGGCGCTAAGTTCGCCGTTATTATTGGGGAAGATGAAATGAATAATAACAAAGTTATTATCAAAAATTTAGAAACCAAAGAACAAATCGAAGTAGCTCAAGAAGACTTTGAAAATAAAATCATCGACCTCATGAGCGAGCACGATCACAACTGCGGTTGTCACGAACACGCCCATGACGGTGATTGCGATTGTGGATGTCACGACCACGATAAAGAGACTAAATGTTGCTGCAGTGGCGACTGTGACTGCGAAGACGGCGAAGAATGCGACTGCGAATGTCACGAGGAGAAAAAATAATGAAAAGAACATGCTGGAATACGGAATTATCCGTTCAGAACATCAATGAAAAAGTCACCCTCCTCGGTTGGGTGAGTAAAAGAAGAAATCTCGGTTCCATTCTTTTCATTGACCTCCGTGATCGTTCCGGAATCATTCAAATTATGATTAAAGATGCGGACAAATTTCCAGATCTCCGTAACGAATATGTTGTTCAGGTAAAAGGAGCTGTCTCTAGAAGAGAAACTCCCAATCCGAAGATGAAAACCGGCGAAATCGAAGTGATCGCTGATCAAATTATCATCCTAAACACGGCAAAGACGACTCCGATGATTATTGCCGATGAGACCGACGCTCTTGAAGATACTCGTTTGAAATACCGCTATCTCGATTTACGTCGTCCAGCGATGCAAAAGTATTTTGATATCCGCGACCAAATTAAGATTACGACCCACAGCTATTTACATAAAAATCACTTTATTGAGATTGAAACTCCAATTCTCTGTGCCTCTTCTCCTGAAGGAGCCAAGGAGTATTTAGTTCCTTCTCGCATTCATCATGGCAGTTTCTATGCCTTGCCCCAATCCCCACAAATGTTTAAACAACTCTTGATGGTGGGCGGCTTTGAAAGATATTACCAAATCGCACGTTGCTTCCGCGATGAAGATTTGCGTGCCGATCGTCAACCTGACTTCACTCAGATTGATATCGAGACCAGTTTCCTCGATCAAAACGAATTCCTCCACTTGATGGAGGGATTGATTAAGGAAATCTTCCAAAACACGATTGGTTACGAAGTAAAATTACCTCTCCGCCAAATGACTTACCGAGAAGCGATGAGCCGTTTTGGAAGCGATAAGCCTGACACTCGTTTTGGACTTGAACTTCACAATTTAAAAAAAGAAGTCTTTGCGAATACCTCTTTTGAAGCATTCCAGAAAGCCGATGTCGTACGCGGCATCTGCGTTAACGGAGTAGCGGAAGCGACCTCCCGCAAAGTAATCGACTCCCTCAATCTCGAAGCGAAGAAGTTCGGATTAGGCGGTCTCAGCGTCCTAAAACTCGAGCATGGTGAAATGACCGGTTCATTTGTTAAATTCGTCTCAGAAGCGGAAAAATCCTCCCTCATCAAAGAATTTGATGCTAAGGATGGCGATATCTTTATTATCGCCGCTGGACCCGCCAATCGCGTCAATCCATTACTGGGTGCGATTCGTTTAAGTTACGGCCGTCAACTCGGTTTAATTAAACCCCGCAGTTACGATTTGTTATGGGTAATCGATTTCCCGATGTTTGAAAGAGATATCGAATCCAACAAGATTGTCGCTAGCCATCACCCGTTCACTCGTCCAAGAGATGAGGACTTAAAGTACCTAGATACTGACCCCACCAAAATGTTAAGCTATGCTTACGACATCGTCATCAACGGTTACGAAGCCGGCGGCGGAACGCTCCGTATCTATGACCAAGATGTCCAAAAGAAAATCTTCAATATCCTCGGATTGACCGACGAACAAGTCAAAGAGAAGTTCGGCTATTTTGTCGATGCTTTGCAATATGGAACACCTCCCCATGGTGGTATGGCCTTTGGACTTGATCGTCTAGCGATGATTCTCGGTGGCACTGATAACATTCGCGATGTCATCGCTTTCCCAAAGAACCTATCCGCGGTCGATCCAATGACCAACGCTCCGACGAAGGCGAGCGAAGAGCAACTAAAGGAATTGGGACTCTCACTCATCGATGAACAAAAATAACATTTATAAACTTGTTTATAATAAGAACTAGTAATATACTAAAAAACTACTAATAGGAGAATTAAAAAATGAACAAAAAAATCTCAGAACTGTCAATCGCTACAATCCGTGCTCTCTGTATTGATGAGACCAATAAAGCGAAATCTGGCCACCCTGGTATGGCGTTAGGTAGTGCTCCCCTGCTTTACACCTTATTCACCAGACACCTCGTGGCTAATCCAAAACAACCAAGTTGGTTCAACCGCGATCGTTTTGTCCTGAGTGCGGGTCACGCTTCCGCATTGCTTTATGCAATGTTGCACCTCTCTGGATATGATTTACCTATCGAAGAGTTGATGCGATTCCGCCAAATTGACTCCAGAACTCCAGGCCACCCAGAATATCACTGGACAGCCGGCGTCGATGCGACCAGTGGACCTTTAGGTCAAGGTATCGCTCAAGCTGTTGGTATGGCGATGGCGCAACAAAGCGTTGAAGCTAACTATCCCGATGGCGATAAGATTCACAATCACTACACATACTCATTATGTGGCGATGGCTGTTTACAAGAAGGCCTCTCTCAAGAAGCAATTTCTTTAGCTGGTCACCAAAAGCTCAATAAATTGATTCTCTTCTACGATGCCAACCAAGTCACCCTCGATGGCGCTTTAGAAATGTCTTTCTCTGAGAATGTCAAAGAGCGTTTCTTAGCTTCCGCATGGAATGTCTTAGAAGTCAAAGACGGCAACGACATTGAAACCATCGACAAAGCAATTGTCGAAGCTAAAAGGTCAAAAGAGAAACCAACATTAATCATTGTTCACACAATTATCGGCTTCGGATCAAAGAAACAAGGCACCAGCGCGGTCCATGGTTCTCCTTTAGGAGTTGAAGACGGACAACACGCAAAAGTGGAAGTCTATGGATTTGATCATCCCGATTTCTATGTCCCCGAAGAAGTTCGTGCCCACTTTCAAGAAACCTTCGCCGCCCGCGGTTTAAAAGCCTACGAAGAAAATCAAAAAGTTTTAAAGAAGTATGCTGATAAACATCCGGAATACGCCGGTCGATTTAATCAATTAATTGATTTAAGCATCAAAAATTACCTCCCGACAGTCATGCCCGACTTTGTCGAAGGTTCTTCCATTTCCACTCGTGCTGCTTCAGGCAAAGCGTTAAATGCCTACATGCTCTCGGTTCCTAACTTAATCGGTGGCTCCGCTGACGTCGCAAGCTCGGTTATGACCAAATTAGAAGGCGGTGTTAATTTCATGCCTGAAACTAGACACGGCCACAATATAAACTTCGGTATCCGCGAATTCGGTATGGCATCCACGCAAAACGGCATGCTATTGCATGGCGGCATCAGAACTTATGTTGGTTGTTTCCTTGTCTTCGCTGATTACATGAAAGCAGCAATCCGTATGGCGGCTATCAGTCATTTACCAGCCATCTATCTGTTCTCGCACGACTCTGTCGCACTCGGAGAAGATGGACCAACTCACCAACCAATCGAACAATTAGCGATGCTCCGAAGCATTCCTCGCTTACGTGTCATTCGTCCATGCGACGAACGCGAAACATATGCGGCTTGGTATCAAGCCTTGGCGAGTGTCAATGCTCCGACCGCTTTAATTCTCTCCCGCCAAAATCTTCCTTTAATCGCTACCAGCAGCGCTGAAGGAGTGAGCAAAGGTGCTTACGTTATCAGTAAGGAAGAAAAGAAAGCGGAATTAATCCTCATCGCTACCGGCTCAGAAGTTTCCTTAGCCATCGATGTTCAAAAGAAGCTCAAAGAGCTCGGTAAAGATGTTCGCGTCGTATCGATGCCTTCCTGGGAATTGTTCGCCGCTCAAGATGAAGCCTATAAGAAGGAAGTCTTGTCCTTGCCATTAGAGAAGAGAGTTTCCGTTGAAATGCTCTCCACTTTTGGTTGGGATCGCTACGCCGCTCACCACATGGGTATCGACACCTTTGGTGCCAGCGCTCCAGCCGGCGACATCATCAAGAAGTTTGATTTTACCGCTGATCACTTAGTTAAGCTGTGCGAAGAGATTCTCAAATAAATCGTTCACTAAATCAAAACGAGGCAACCGCGACGTTGCCTTTTTTCTTGTTTTGCATTCGTAACAATTGCACGTTTCATATATTTCATATATATTGATACAAGAGAATATGGCTGATTACATTTACATTGACGACTATCTAAAAAGAGGCAAGCTCGCGATTTCTTATCGCACTTTTAATCGTTTGGCTGCCGAAGCAATCGAAAGACTTCCCGGCATTAACGTTACCTCAAAAAAGACCAAAGGTCTTCCCGCTTTAGCGTCTTTGTTCCGCCTCAACACTCCGATAAAGACAACTATCCGAAAGGGTATTGTCCACATCAGTGTCTCTGTCGATGTCGTAAAAGGCAGCAACATTCAAAATGTCTCTCGTTTAATTCAAGATGAAATCAACAACATCTTTATGATCTCGAGTGAACAAATCCCTTTCGATGTTCAGGTTCGCGTTGTTTCCATCATCTAATTTATGGCTTTATCAAGAAATCAACTCCACTATATAATCATGACCGTCATCTACGATGAATTGGTCGATTTTTCTACTTCTAACAAATCCCGGGAGAGAGACGCTCGCGAATTGATTAGTGAGATGTGTGGCCAACCATATGAAGAAGTCGATGACTTTGTGAAGAACATGGTCATCGTTTCTTTGAGTAAATACGGAATCATTCGCGATGCCTATGTCCCATTCCTGAAGAACTGGAAATGGGAGCGCCTTCCTTTGCTTACCCAAGCTATTTTATTAATGTCATATTCCCATTATTATTTTGTCGAGAAAAGCGATAAGCGCGTCGTCATCAACATCGCCGTTAGCCTTGCTAAGAAGTACATCGACATCAAGCAGTCACAATTCATCAACGCAATATTGGATGGAGTCATAAACTAAATGGATGTCGAGAGAACAATATACTCGGTAAATGATATCAACCAGTATGTCAAAGCTGTCCTCTCTCAAGATGCGAGATTAAAATATATCCTCGTCAAAGGAGAGGTGTCCAATTTCAAAAGTGGTGCAGCAGGACATCTTTATTTTTCATTGAAAGATGATAAATCACTTATCGGCGCGGTGATGTTTTCTTCAAATGCTACTCGCCTCTCTTTCGAACCGAAAAATGGCGACGAAGTAATCGTCTTAGCCTCATTAGACGTCTATGCGGTGAGAGGCACGTATCAACTCCTCATCTACGAAATGCAACAAGTCGGTACGGGAGCGATTCTGATTGAACTCGAAAAGTTGAAGAAGAAACTCCAAGCTGAAGGCTTGTTTGACGCCTCGAGAAAAAGACCAATCAATATTTATCCGAACGCCATTGGCGTGATTACCGCCCCGAATAGTGCGGCAATTAAAGATATCCTAACTAACATTAAACGAAGATACCCCATCGCAGACATCTACGTCTTCTATAGCTCCGTTCAAGGCGAGGGCGCACCTAAAGAATTGCTCCGCGCCTTTGAAGAATCCCAGAAATATCCTTTAGATACTCTTATCATTGGTCGTGGCGGTGGTTCTAGCGAAGATTTAAGCGCCTTTAACGACGAGAAGCTGGTTCGAGCAGTTGCGGATAGCAAGATGGTCGTAATCTCCGCGGTAGGCCATGAAATTGATATGACATTAATCGACTACGTCGCTGATAAAAGAGCCAGCACGCCCACTGGAGCGGCTGAACTCGCGACAGTTGATCGAAGAGAAATCGAACAGCATTTTGAATATTGTCTCGAGGACATGAAAAGCGCAATAGTTGAGAAACTTCACGATATGAGCGACAATATCACTGAAATCAGTGAGCAGTTGAAAGACGCTTTGTCTGATAAAGTGAATTACCTCGAGCAAGAAATCAAGTGGCGGAAAGAGAGCCTCGCCGCGCTGAATCCCACCAGTATCCTCCAAAGAGGATATTCCATCACCTTATCCGCTGACGGACAAGTGGTGGATGATGTGAAAAAAGTTAAACCCGAACAGACAATAACCACCGTCTTAAAAAATGGAAAGATAATCAGTACTGTCAAGCAAAGTGAGGAAGAAAGCAAATGAAAGAAACTCCAATCAAGTTCGAAGAAGAATTAAAAAGACTCGATGAAATCGTTTCCAAGATATCATCTAAAACTTTGCCCTTGGAAGAAAGCCTCAAACTTTATCAAGAGGGACAAGAAATTATCGTTAAGCTCTCTAAGCTTTTGAAGGAAGCGGAAGAGAAAGTCGAAAAAGTAGTGGATATCAAATAAAAATTCATTTTATTAGTAGAATATTAGTAGAAAAATAGTATCAATGAAAAAGAAGAAAGAAATCCAACGTGTCGATTTATCGACAATCAAGAATCCAGATTTCTTAAAAGATTTATCTTATAAGGAGCTGAATGTTTTAAGCGATGACATTTCCAAGTACATCATTCAAGTCACATCCAAGAATGGTGGTCACTTGTCGTCCAATTTAGGCGTTGTTGATGCAACGATCGCTATGTGCCGGGTTTTTGATTTCAAAAAAGATAAGCTCATTTTTGATGTTGGTCATCAGTGTTACACCTATAAATTATTGACCGGACGTTCTTTAGAACGTTTGAGACAAAAGGACGGAACTGCCGGATATCAAGATATCAAAGAATCCAGTTATGACGCCTTTGAAGCCGGACACAGTTCCACGAGCATCAGTGCTGGCCTTGGCTTAGCGATGGCTCGCGATTTAAAAAAAGAAAAACACGATGTCATTTCATTCATTGGTGACGCTTCCATTGTCAACGGTCTCGCTTTTGAAGGCTTAAACGACGCTGGTCAAAACCAACATAAGATGATTATCGTATTAAACGATAACAATATGTCTATTTCTAAACCAGTCGGTGGATTCGCTAAGATGTTCCGCAGCTTTTCGACTTCTGGTTTCTATCGCAAATCGAAACATTTTTTCAAAAGATTGTTAAGTGGGACTAAGGTTGGCAGAAAGATGTACGCCGGAGCGGTCAAAATCAAAAACTGGTTCAAACGTAAAATTCTCAAGATCAACATTTTTGATTCCTTTGGATTCTCTGTCATCGGACCGATTGATGGTCACAACATTAAAGCTCTTGAGAAGGCACTTATCCGTGCTAAGAGCACTGATAAATCGGTCGTTGTCTTTATTAAGACAATCAAAGGTAAGGGTTATAAGTTTGCCGAAGATGATGACAAGGGAATTTGGCATGGTGTCCATGTTTTTAATCCCGAAACTGGCGAACAATCATACGAGAACGGAACTGGCTGGTCCCAGATCTTTAATGACTATTTAGTCGATGTAATGAAAAATCATGAAAATGCGATTACAGTAACACCTGCAACTGGATACGGAAGCCATCTCTCCGAGTTATTTGCTAAATATCCAGATCGCTGCGTCGATGTCGGCATAGCCGAAGAACACGCGGTGACGATGTCGGCCGGCCTATCAATCAGCGGTTTTCATCCGATAATTTCGATTTATTCAACTTTCTTGCAAAGAGCTTATGACCAAGTTAATCATGACCTAGCCCGTATCCAACTCAATGCGACCTTGTTAATCGATCGCAGTGGTTTAGTTGGCAAAGACGGCAATTCCCACCAAGGAATCTTTGATCAAGCTTTCTTAATTGATATGCCAAATACAGTCGTCACCATGGCGGCCACCCCCAAAGAGGCTCGCGCTTTGTTGGAAGAATCATTCAACAATCACGGGGTATTCTGCATCAGATACCCGAAAGAGAGAGTTTTCCACTACTCTTCGAAGCAGGAAACCACCACCATTCCCTACGGGAAATGGAAAAAAGAACTCCAGGGCGAGAAAACAGCTATCGTCGCAGTCGGTCCCGAACTTTTAGCATTAAAACAATTACTCGTTGACAAGAAACTTAATGTCACTTTATTCAATGCGATTTATCAAAAACCCCTTGATATGGAGGCAGTTAATGAATTGATCACTTACGAAAAAGTAATTATTTACGATCCATACGCCACGGAAAATGGTTTTGCGAAATACTTAATTGCCGAATTAATCAAAAGATCATATAAAGGCGATATTCGCGTCAGAGCGATTCCTTCCGTCTTTGTGAATCATGCTTCGATTGAAGAGCAGAAACGCGAATTTAGTTTGCTCCCCGAAGACGTCATTAAAATTATATAGATTTGGTTAACATAATCTAAAACATCGTTTACAATGAATGTGCAGATGGGAAAAGTCATCGTCCACATTGATTTAAACGCCTTCTTTGCTCGCGCTGAAGAAATTCGCGATGCCAGTTTAGAAGGAAAGCCAGTCGCTATCGGTCATGATGGCCGTTCGGGTATTGTTTCAACTTGCTCTTATGAAGCACGTAAATATGGGGTCTCGAGTGGAATGCCAATGTTTAAAGCGAAAGAGTTGTGCCCAAATCTTATTATCAAACCAGTCGATTTTCGCTATTACGGGGGCTTGTCGCGCCTGTTTTTCAAATTTGTGAAAAGATATACCCCTCTCGTGGAAATCGCTTCCGTAGACGAATGTTACGCGGATTTCACAGAAGTGGTGAAAAAGGTCAGTGATGTACCAGCCTTTTTCAAAAAGATGCAGCTCGATTTATATCAAAAGACCAAATTAGGCTGCTCCATCGGCGTTGCAGCGACAAAATTTCTCGCTAAGATGGGCAGCGATTATAAGAAACCAATGGGTTTAACGTTCATTCGAAAGCGAGATATCCCTAATATTCTTTTTCCATTAGCGATTGAGAAGATGTACGGCATCGGGAAAAAGACCGCTCCTCGATTAAGAAGCATCGGAATTAATACAATTGGAGATCTCGCCTCTAGAAGCGAAAAAGATGATTCCGATTTAGTGAATATTCTCGGAAAGTTCTACTTCGTCATCAAAGATTGGATTAACGGCAGAGGTTCTGATGTTGTTGCTTCCGAACCCGAAGATGCCAAGTCAATCGGTAATTCCTCGACTTTTTATCACGATACGAACGATTACAGCGAAATTAAATACATGTTTGAACAATTAGCTAAAGAAGTATCTTCTCGAGCGATTCGAGATAATAAGATGGGCACAACTATTCAAATCGTCGTTAAAGAAGCTAACTTTGTTGTTCACAACAAGTCGATGACCATTGATACTCCCACTAATGACTACAAACAAATTCTAGATATTGCCTTAAAGCTCTATGAGAAAAACTTTCTTTCTCTCACCGTGAGATTGGTGGGAATCACCTTACAAAATTTAATCGATCCTCGTGATATGGCGATTCAGATATCGCTTTTTGATTATGAAAAAGCCGAAGAAGAAAACCGAACGAGATTACTCATCAATGAGTTGAATCGTAAATTAAAGAAAGACTCCCTAATGCGGGCATCAGAAGTTAAGCCGAAAGAAAAGAAGAGATAATTATGGATATTAAAGACGCGATTGACCTCTATGAGCAATATATTCTTGCGGAGAAAGGTTTATCAAACCAGACCGTAAAGTCTTATTTAGATGATTTAAAACAATTCTTCCTCTTTTTCCATCAACGGACAAGAGTTGAAGATCTGATGGGGACCGACCTCGTCGACTTTCTCCGTTATGAATTTTCAATTGGCTTATCTGCTTCCACCGCCTTAAGAAGACTATCTTCCACGAAAAGTTTCTTCATTTTCCTTAAAAAGGAAGGCTATCTGCAGGACGATATTCCAGAGATCGACACCCCGAAGAAACCGGAACACCTCCCTCATTGTTTATCAGTTGAGGAGATTGATCGATTACTAGATATGCCAGACATGGAAAAACCAGAAGGAATTCGTGACCGGGCGATGCTAGAGACGATGTATGCGACCGGATTACGCGTCAGTGAGTTGCTTAGTTTAGAGAGAAGCAAAGTCAATTTGAAGGCTGGGGTTGTCAATGTGATGGGTAAGGGTGCCAAAGAGCGAAAAGTTCCTATCGGAGATTACGCGATTGAATGCATCGCAAAATATCTCGATGAGGTACGGTGCAAAAACGAAGGGCGAGATAGTAAATATCTATTTTTAAATAGATACGGAAAGCCATTATCTCGTCAGTACTTCTTCAAACAGGTAAAGAAATATGCTTCCATAGCCGGGATTGAAGTCTCGATATCCCCCCATACGCTTCGTCACTGCTTTGCGACCCACCTTTTAGAAAACGGAGCCCAATTAGTCGCCGTCCAACAAATGCTTGGTCACACTAATATAGCGACTACGCAAATATATACCCACGTTTCGACCAAGCGCATCTTGAGCGCTTATGATTTGTATATGCGAAAAAAGTAATTTATAATGACTTAGGTCAAAAAGGAGAAACCTTATGGCGTTTAAATTTAAAAGAATATTCTTAATTGTTGCCGACTCTGTCGGCATTGGAGGAGAACCAGATGCTGAGAAGTATGGCGATGCGGGTAGCAACACCCTTGTCCACATTTCCGAAGGCGTCGGAGGTTTAAATATCCCAACTCTCAATTCCTTTGGCATTGGCGACCTCGCTCCAATCGTTGGAACAACCAAAGTTGCCCACCCTCATTCCTACGCGACAACATCTCGCGAAGAGAGCAACGGCAAAGACACGATGACTGGTCACTGGGAAATGATGGGTATCTATACTGAAAAACCATTCCAAACTTTTACTGATACTGGATTCCCTCCCGAATTAATTAAAGAGCTCGAAGAGAAAACTGGACACAAGATTATCGGTAACTATTCCGCTTCCGGAACTGAGATTTTAAAAGAACTCGGTGAGCAACAAATGAGAGAGAATTCTCTCATAGTCTACACTTCTGCGGACAGCGTGCTTCAAATCGCCGCTCACGAAGAAGTCACCGGTGTCCAAGAGTTATATCGATGCTGCGATATTGCCCGCGAAATCTGTATGAAGCCTGAGTGGATGGTCGGACGAATTATCGCTCGCCCATTTATTGGAACAGATGCTTCTAACTTTAAGAGAACACCAAATCGACACGACTTGGCGCTTAGACCTTCTAATCCAACCGTAATGAACATTTTACAAGATAATGGATTTATGACCTCCTGCGTCGGTAAAATCGCTGATATATACGATCAATACGGTGTTACCAAAACCCAAAAGACAATCAGCAACGAAGACGGCATGGATAAAACCATCGCTGAAGCTAAGAACCATGATTTCACTGGTTTATGCTTTGTCAACTTAGTTGAGTTTGATTCCGAATACGGTCACCGCCGCGACGTCCCCGGCTATGCCGGAGCGCTTGAAAGATTCGATAAGCGTTTAAAAGAACTCACTGAAGTTCTCCGAGAAGATGACTTGTTAATTGTCACTGCCGACCACGGAAATGATCCAACTTGGCACGGAACCGACCACACCAGAGAAAGAGTTCCGCTCCTCCTGTTCTCCAAATCCTTCAAGAACGGACGTCAAATCGAAGAGAGAGGCTCGTTCGCTGATATGGGCGCAACCATTCTCAAAAACTTCAAACTTGAAAAGCCAAACAATCTTATCGGTACACCAATCAAAGATATTTTTGTAGACTAGTACGATAAATAATTAATTAGAATAAGTAGGCGCAATCCTACTTATTTTTCATTTTTATTTCCAACTTTTAATCAAAAAAGAGATAACAAAGTTATTGGGAGGTCTTTTCTATGAATAGCCCAATATATTACGGTACAGGTAAATACCGGTGGACAGATAATGTCGATTTTGAAAATAAAAACATGCCGAGCAAGATGATTGGTCGAAAAGAGGAACTGGATTGGATTAGAAGGCAGTTAGAGTATTCTTCCTTTGCTGAGAAGTACAAGCTCCGATATGACCTAAAAAGAGGCGAGATACTCGAATTTGACTGGGGAATCAATGTGAACGCCGAATTCTCTAATCGTCATTACGGAGTCGTTTTAGTGGATTCAGGTGAATTTAACCCATTGGTCATCGTTTGCCCTTTAAAAACGAATAGAAATGGTGGTCATCCGAGGAGCGATGTCGATTTAGGAATCATTCCATGCCTAAAAACAACGCACAGCACCTTGGCGGTCATCAATCAAATTCGCGCAGTGGATAAACTTCGCATTTACACCAAGTTTGCGATTGGACAGGAGAATCAATTTAGGGAAACCAACGATCCCATTGATGAAATGTATAGGTTAGAAGAAAAAAAGTTAGATCTAATCAAACAAGCTTATATAAACCTTTTAATAATGGGCAATAATGACAAAAGTGGTGAATACCGTTAGTAGTTTTCTAGTAGATATTTAATACGAATAATCTGTGGAAAACTTACTTATCAGGTCAACGAGATAAACCGATTCTTTTCTTATGATTTAAAACAAATGCTGACTATATCTATATAAAAGTATTTCATGGTTAACATAACGGACATTATGCGAAGTGGTATATTTTTTAAGATGTTTATCCACACTCCCCCCTCCTTATATAGAGAAATGAATCCGTTTAGATATGTGTTTATATTATTTCTGATCCTCAAGATTGGTTTAATGTATTAGGTTAAAGCGTTAAGAAGAACTTCATTAACAAAAAAGATGGCTTTTCCACCATCATTTCTTTTTGTATGTTTTGTTGAATTAGTTCAGATAGTAATTAAAACAACTCTTTGTTAAACGATTATCGATGTTCTTTCGATTCTCTTCTAAAAACTTCTTATTCTCGCTTAAGATGAGTTTGAATCCGCCATCGATATCTTCCATCATTGCATCAATCATATATTGCGAGTCATAATCTCGGTTCGGATCAATCTTATCGGCAGCGTAGATCACTCGACCCATCTTGTCCATTTTTTCGTTTCCTGTCGCGTGGAACTCAATTGCTTTGAGAATTGAACGATTGCGAATGGCAAAATCAGCTTTTGCAATGTATGATCCGACGAATTGGTGAAATGAAAATGAAGGCAAGTCGAGATATTTTTTAAAATGCTTATTCATAATATCCATCAGACTCCTCGACTCTTTGCCGATATCGTGAAGGAAACCTGATACATAGTATAGATCCTTGTTTCTAATACGATGTTTCTTCGCGATTGCAAACGCTAAATTAGCTACGCCCTTACTGTGATTATATCGGACATCTCCGAGATAGGATTTTATCTTCTTTATATAATAAAGTTCGTTGTCTTCGATATATTTCATCACTTTCTCATCAATTTTAAGGGATTGAAAAGAGCGAATCTCGCTCGCGCTGACATCCACCATTCTTCCAGGAACCTTAAGCATATTGAATTTTTCGATATTCTCTTTGCTAAGGTCGTAATCTGGACGGGCCATATAAATGACCTTTGCGAGCTTAGAAAGCTCTAGAGCGTCCTTCCAGCGATGAAATTCATTGACCTGATCACCACCGACGAGATAGAAAAGCTGATCGGTGGGATATTTGTTTTTAAAGTACTTGATCGTGTCGATGGAATAGTTATGATTTTTTCCACTATTCACTTCGAATAAATCGATACTAAAGCGCTTATCGCCTTCAATGGAAAGTTTGATCATCTCCACTTTGTCTTTAATCGGAGCTGATTCCTCTTTCCAAATCGAAATTGGAGACGGAACAAAAATGACATCAGCGTCAAAATGCCTTGAGGCTAATTGCGCCATGTTAATATGACCGAGATGAATCGGATCAAATCCTCCTCCAAAAATGATTTTGTTCATGTTTATTTTGTAAATTTAATGATGGGTTTTTCTTTGTTTCGTCTAAATAAGACGATAACACCACCGACGACTTGGACAATATCAGCTTTTAGCTGAGTTGATAAATCCAGGGCTAAAGCCATCACCGAAGAGGATGCTCCTTTTTGAACATCAATCTTGATGAGCTCTTTCGCGATTAAAGCTTTATCAAGCATGCAAATAAGAGAATTGGAGATCTCGTTCTTGCCGATCTGATATCTAGTGGTCAGCTTTTCGGCCAACACGCGGAGTTGTTTCTTTTCACTTGCGGTTAACATAATTACCTTAATTTTCCGAGGTACTCTTTGACCGCGGCTCCTTTCGGGATCATTACGCGAATGACTTGGCCGCGGGCGACGAAGGAAATCCAGCAGAGGCCAGCGATGCTAATGTCGTGAACTTTACCATCTTTTTCCATCGTATAATCGAACAAATCAAAATCTGTGAAGGTTGTAAACCGGGCGCTTACTGGACGTAGATACTTCTTCTCCAGGTTTTCTTCCATTAATTCGCGAACTTTCTTAGCGACAATTTTCTTAGATTCCACCATCTCTGATGCATAAAGCTTGATGGAGGTTGCTTTTCCACTGATTAATTCAAAACATGCTAATGAACCCACCAAGAGAGCTTCGCCAGGAGACAAAGTTTTATTGGTGATTTTGATACTCTTCTTTGGAATAATAATTTTTTGGACATCTTTCTCAACTTTTCCGAGGACGGATGTAACAAGAGAGAATCCAGGAACTTCGTATAAGGAGGCGGAATTGGATAGAGGAATATCTAATAATTTCACGGATGTGCCAGGATAATATTCAGTTCTAATAGCGCGTCGAGTCTTGTTGGAATAGCTCTTAAGCATCTTGTTGATGAGGGTAGTCTTTCCAGAAGCAATAGAACCGATCATATAAACATCGTGTCCCGCTCTCGCTTCAGATAATTTATCTAACGACTGGCCGACATCGATTTCATCAGTGTTGCCAAAAAGAACAACTTTATAGGGAGTAAGCCCAAATTCCACGAATCGTTCATTAACAAATTGGATAAGGCCCTCTCTCTTTGTTCCCTTTGGGAAGAGGTCTAATTTTGTCGCTGCGATAATAACCTTCAAACCTTTGATTTTATTTACTACATCAGGGTTTAATGTGCCATTAAAAGAGAATAAATCGATAACCCAAATCACCATCGCGTCGGTCGCAACTGCATCATCGAGAATCTTCAAAATTTCCTCATCCGCATCTCGTTCAAGCATTCCAGTGTTAATGGCTTTCATCTTTTCGTAACAGCCGTGGCAGTAAAGGACTTCCTTATCAGCGTTAGGGGCAAGGAGAAAACTCTTTTCGATATATCCTTTTTCGTGCTGTTTAACACTCTGCAAAATATCACCGCAGTGATAGCAGCGCATTACTCTTTTAACTTTTCCCATATAAAGTCCTCCAGTTTGGTAACTTTCCTTGTTTTTCCATTCGCTTGCGAAGGGGTCGATCAAATAGTCGATTAAATCTTGTCGTCCATTGGTCTTCTGATACTATTTTATCAGTTAATACGACTCTAATGTTAGCAGCATTAGCTGCTCCGACATCGGTCATCAGTTGGTCTCCAATAATCATGACTTTGTCATGACTTATATCATTAGCTTTTAAATATTCAATAATTTTTTTTGGAAACGGTTTCATCGCTTGGCTGATGCAATCAATTTGCAAAAAGTTTGAATATGTCTTAACTCTTTTTCCGCGATTATTAGAGACAATAATCGGTTTGATTCCAGCGTCGATAAGAGAATTAATATAATTAATTGCTCGCAAAGTTGGATAATACAGTCGATATGAGTCGAGCGTATTATCCAAATCAATCAGCAAATATTCAACACCTTGTTGAGTGAAAAATTGAATCTCGATGTCATAAATTGATTTTGCATATGCAAAGACTCTTCTGTTTAAGCACATAGTTTCTAACCTTTATTTTATATCAAAAATAAGTGATTGACTAGCAATACGAACAAATTGGTAAATTGACCTCCTCTATAAAGTGAAAGAGAAGATTGAATCTACAAAATTGATATACTAAAAAACTACTAAAATATAACTATTTTCATTATAGAACATACAAAGTATGTTATTCTTCGTCATCGAATATTGAAATCTGCTCGAAAGTTCCCGCTTCTTCTTTACTAGACTTTTCCGAAGAATCGGACATCATCTCTTCGGCTGATGGAACAGCTTTTTCCTTCGGTTCCTTTTGAATGATGGGGTGAGACACAGTGTCCTTATAGATATAGTCGAGAGAATCATCAAAGACATAATCAACTCTCGTTTTGCTCGGAATCGAGATATTCTTCTTCGCGTACTTGTTTATATCTGTTAGATATAAATCCTCAACCTTATAAGCAAAAACGATTTGATTATTAAGGCCGAGGTTGACGGTATAATCGCCATTAACTTGAGTTTTTGCCTTTAGTGCATAGACGATGCGATGAGTATCGCTCTTGAAGCAAGGCATGATAAGCATGGGCTTACCTAGGCGCGGCGTGCACGGAACCTTATTAGGATCTAAAACGCGCTCATGGCCTTTATCCGTGAAGATGAGAATTTTGCCTTTTTCTTCACCATTAAAAGCGAATAAGCTCACGGTTTGGTTCTTACCTAAACCAGTGACTGATTTAACGCCTCCAGCCTTCGAACTGAGGATGGTTAACTCGTTTTCGTTGAAGCGAGTCGCATATCCATTACTAGTTAAAACTAGTAAATCGCTGTTACCCGTTAACACTTGTACGTCAGCAACCTCGTCGCTTGATAAAAGGCGCATATAGCGTGATAAACGTGGACGAGAACCGACATCAAGGGCTGTGCTCGCCATTCTCTTGATTTGACCGAACCGACTCAAAACAGCGAGATAGATGTCATCTCTAAATTTGCTGATTGCGATTGCTTTAATCACTTTTTCACCTGCTCCGAGAGTAACGAAAGTGTTGAGATGAACGCCTTCATCCTTCCATTTCGACTCGATTATTTTATGAACCGGAATACAGGCGTAGTTGCCTAAATTCGTGAAGCAGACTAAATAATCCGTCGTGAAAGCTTCTCCGGCACTGACGAGGCAATCTCCGCTCTTAAGGCCCGGTAGAGCATCAGCTCCTGAGCCTTTGTATGATTTGATCGATGAACGTTTGATATAACCATCACGTGTCGCAGCGACGATAACCGCTTCTTTGGCGATTAAGTCGCGCTTATCAATCGGTTCCATCTCAATTTTGTCTTCGATTGCGGTGCGACGATCATCACCATACTTAACGCTCAATTGTTTTAAATCCTTGATGAGGACACGATTTAACTTGTTTTCATCACCAAGAATATCATTGAGAGCAGCGATGTCTTTTTCGAGTTGGATTTTCTCCTTTTCGAGAACTTCTTCATCGGTGTGGCTTAACTTGTAAAGTGGCATCGTAACGATAGCTTCCGCTTGCTCGTTGGTAAAACCAAAACGCTTGCTCAAATTGATTTTTGAATCGTTTTTATCTTTGCTCTTGCGGATAATATCCACAACTTCATTGATGGATAAAGAAGCAGTGATTAAACCGGTGACAATGTGGAGTCGATCAGAGAATTTTATTAAGTCAAAGCGGCTCTGACGAGTGATGACTTCGACTTGGTGAGCGATATAAGCATCGAGAATTTCAATCAAGGAAAGGGTTCTGGGTCTTCCGTTGACAATGGAGACCATGTTCGCGTTATAGGAAGAAAGTAATGAAGTTTTCTTCATTAAATATTTTAAAAGC
>JAAYDH010000105.1 GCA_012729405.1 Erysipelotrichaceae bacterium | reverse complement strand
TTTGGAGACCTAAATAAATTAGATTATGAGAGAATAAGTCGCTATTCAGTCCATATTCCATATATGGAAAGAGTAGAGTAGGTAGTATCAACAATGTCTACTTCAAAATCCCATAAATCATTCACATCATCTATCAGTTGTTGAGATGACCAACCAAGGAAATTTGGAAAATCAACAAACATATTTTCCGTTGGATTTGCTGGAATGTCAGTTATTTTTGCGTTTAAGTAGACATCGCAAGTGTGATAGATAATTTGCTCAGCGGCATAGTTATAATCAACATAGAAATTAACGGTTATTGTTTTTGATTCGTCAATTGGATCTGGGGTCTTTTTACATCCAGGTAAGGAAAGTAAAGCAAATCCGACTAATAACAAAGAAGAAATTTTATTTTTCATACATTATGCTCCTCGGTAGTAAACCACAATGCTGCCGCCAGTATTACTCGCGTAGTTGCCAAGATTTACAGTTCCATTTCCGTTATCATAAGTATTCTCTCCGGATTCAAAAATCTTGTCGGAAATATTAACATCACCAAATTGGACCCACCCCCACTGACGTCCGCCGAGGAATACAAAATATTCATCGAGTTGGAAACCACTACAACCATTGTAGGTATTGGGGCTGGAACTGCCTTTTTCGCTTCCCGCCCACGAAATATTATGAATAGGATTTCCCGCGCTCGTTTGTGTGTACGGGAAAGCTTCAAGAGAATATGGATATTTAGGGAGTGAAGAGTGCAGTTTTATGGCTTGGCTAAATTTAGCGAAATAGCCGCTGGTATCTATGCCATCCACGCTCACTTTTCTCGTCCAATCAAAGGTATTAACACTATCAGGGGAGTTGTATGAGTTATGAGAAATATTTACCCCATAGAATGTATGATAGGTTTCACTTAATATATCTTCTTCCAAAGAAGAATCAACGACTTTCGTTCGGAAAAATTCCTCTCCGCCTTGCATAAATGCAATTCCATTTGAAATCATGATAAAGGCATGAGCAGCAGTACTGGCATTAAATAAGACGGTTTTGCTAGCAGAATTTGTTCCATCTCCTAAGGTCGCAAATAATTGATCGTATAAAGTATAATTATCATGACAAGAAACATAGTTGATGGTCTGGGAAGGATTACCACCTTTACCCTCATGAATTCCCCATAAAGTGGTAGCGACTTTATTGCGGGTATCCGCGCTGATATCAGCGGGGCCTTGTTGCATGTAGCCATATCCTGGGTTGTTATCACCTCTTAAGGCGTTGCGTCCAGTATCATTAAATCCTCCGACAGCAAGACGGGTATTTGTTCCGTATAATTGAGAATAAGCATTTCCGGTGTCAGCAGCTAAACCTTCGCCGTGGAAATCACCACCATCGCCTCTCCATCCTTCTCCGTAAAGAACGATGTCAGGATCGATTTGATATAGAGCAGTGGCCGCTTCCTTGAGGGTCTCAACATCGATTAAACCCATCAAATCAAAGCGGAAACCTTTGATTTTGTATTCGCTTGCCCACCAGCAAAGCGATTCTACAATAAATTTTCTCATCATCGGAGCTTCGGTTTTTACTTCGTTTCCACAGCCAGAACCATCGTAATAATAAGTTCCTTCAGCATAGCGGAAATAGTATTTAGGCATCAGCTTTGTAAAAGATGAAGCGGGAGCACTTGAAACATGATTATAAACCACATCCATGATAACTCGTGTATGGTTAGCATTATTGGCATAAGCCTGAACGAGAGATTTGAATTCTCTCACTCGGGTGGCGCCGTTATAGGGATTGCTAGAAAAAGCGCCTTCAACACAGTTGTAATTTTTCGGATTGTATCCCCAGTTAAATGAATAGTTGACTTCGTCATTGTCGCTATCAAAGACAGGAAGAAGTTGAATAGCTTTAATACCTAATTCTTCGATATGATCAAAACCAGTGGTCACATTGCTATCGCTAGCTAAGCGAGTGTCTGGCTCATAGAAAGCTTTATATGTTCCAGGAGTTTCATTTCCATTCCATGATTCATGAGAAGTTAAATCGCGAACGTGGACTTCATAAACGCTAAGCTCATTAGCCGATTCAATGTCATAACCTTCCTCACCATCCCAACGCTGGGGAACATTTTCCCAACCAGTTGGGTCGGTTTGATTGAAGTTTAAAACCATGCCTCTATCGCCATTAACGTTGCAAGCTTTGGCGTAAGGATCCACCACTTCATTCGCCCCAAGAGAATTTATTACATAATAATTGTAATATCGGTTGTTTAAATCTCTTCCAGTAATGGTTAATTCCCATATGCCACCTGGACGATAAGCCATGTTGTAGCCACCCCAAGAGTCATCTCCACTAGGATATTCGGAAGGGATACCAGAATTGTAAAGCATCACTATCACACGAGTGGCGGTCGGAGCCCAAACTTTAAAGGTAGTTTCATTAGAGGAATAGGTCGCTCCCAGATCGCTGCCATCATAGTTATAGTAAGCGTTAAACCTTTCTGTTTCATAAAGAGGGTCAAATGCGACATTTTTAGAGAGCCACTTGCTTGAATTGGTGGAAAAAGTCGCTTCAAGAACATATTGGACATTGACATGTATTGTGTAATTTAAAACAATGTTGAATTGTTCACAATTCATGCTATTGAAAGTTGTTGGTGTCGTACTTGGTGAAGTACCAGTAGTAAGAATGTATTCTTGACGATGGATTTCTTTATCAACACTATTTAGTTTGTAATAGTTAGTAGTAAAAGCATATAAGCGATAAGAAGATGGGGCAATTGTCGTAATAGCTCGAATAGTCTTCCAATCCGTGAATACAGCATAGGTAATTTTATCCATTTGGGTCTCCGCTTCGGTAGCATACATTTCAATTGAACTACCCTCGCCTGGAATGCACCATATTTCAGTTAAACCTGTTCCATCAGGAGGGAAAGCAGCGAAATCGATAGGAGTATCATCACTTTTTCCCGCCCAGGTACCAGTCGTTTTGACAATCATGAACATCTTTTTCTTGTATAATAGGCTACCTTCTTCACTAGTGAAGTCAAAAGAAATCTGCATGTCTTTGTTTTCGTTAGTGATTGAATCAGGAGTATATTCAGCCCCGTTTATTCCGGTAAACCAAAAATAGAAACTGCGATTATCATTTTCTCCATCATCATTATGGTAATGAATAGTCACGGAAGTCGGCCACGTAATGGTAGCCTTTCGAGGCGATAGCATATTGGGCTCTGCATAGTCCCTAGTTAAAGTGGTTTCATATATAACATTATCAGGTTCAATAGAGGGTGAAACAGGAAAAACAGTTGGTAAGATTGTGCTCATTCCAATTAGGATAGTTAAGGCAAGTTTAGTTATAAGTTTTCCTTTTGTCATAGGGGATCCTCTTTTCCTTAATTATATATAGATTATTGTCCAAGTTTTATTTTTTTAACCCAGCTCGTGTCTTTTAGCTTCCAGGTCCAGTTTGGCGATCCGACTGTTCCTGGCCAATTAAGACGGGCTCGATCATCAAGGCGCAACAAGTCTTGAAGAGGGAAAATTGTCATCAGAGATGGAACATTCCAAGTATGCTCAAAAACCGCTTTTACTAGGTCTTTTTGACCAGGAAAGCGATTTTTAAGGAAGGTTTTATTCCACGGAGGAAGGGTTTTAAACCATCCTTCAAGAGTCTGATTATCATGAGTACCAGGATAAACTAATTGAGATGGTTTGCTCTCAGCATGAATGTCAAAGACGCAGAATTCCATGATGAACATCCCAGGAAGTTTATAATGATCTCTTAAATCGTGAACACCTTGGAAGAGGTCACCTAAGTCCTCAGCAATTAATTTAATATCAGGATATTTTTTATATAAGGCATCAAAGAAATCATAGCGAGGTCCAATTTCCCACTTTCCTCTGCGAGCGTTTTCATCTTCCGCTGGTATGACACAATATGTGTCAAAGGCCCGGAAGTGATCGAGGCGGAGATAGTCACATGTCTTGGCTAAAGAACCAAGGCGGTCGACAAGAAATTGATAATTATCTTTTTTCATCACTTCAAAATCAAAGATGGGAGTGCCCCATAATTGACCATCATCACTAAAACAATCCGGTGGTACACCACTGACCATTGTTGGATTGTATTTCTCATCCATTAAGAATTGTTCTTTGTGGAGCCAGCAATCGGTGCTGTCGATACCAACATAGAATGGGCAGTCAGCGATAACGATGATGCCTTTCTTTTTGGCATAGTTCCATAATTTCATCCATTGTTTATAAGCAATGAATTGCAAGAAAATATAGAATTCCGCTAATTCTTTTTTATCTTCGGGATAGGATGAATGGTTTTCAAAGTAATGAATTTGTTCATCTGTCCACTCATTCCAAGGGCGCATATTGTTTTCATTATGAAAAATAATGTAAGTGGCATAACTTGTAAGCCAAGGATTATCTTTTTTAAATTTCTGATATCCTCTCATCTTTGTTTTTAGGAATTTTTGATAAGCTTTCCAAAGATATTTGTCTTTCCACCTATCAACATCGTAATAGTCGATGTATTGAGCATGGGGGCGATGAGAAGCGGTATGTCTAATAAGACCTTGTTTTGTCAACACATCTAAAGAGATATAGCGGGTTTCAATTGCTTCGCTACAAGTAGACATGTAAGGTGAATACCCCGGCCCCACTGGATTGAGGGGCAAAACTTGCCAGTAACGGTAATGATGCTTAGCAAGCCAA
>JAAYDH010000082.1 GCA_012729405.1 Erysipelotrichaceae bacterium | reverse complement strand
GACAGAGTTTGCTCAATTCTTCGCGAAATTCGCTCGAACTTCAGCAAATTCTTTCATCCCTTCAAGATAATAGGGTTTAAATTTTTCGAAGATTTGAAGAAAGAATTCTCTAGAAGAGTCGATTTTCCAAATCGCGACATCTTCGGGAATTTTCTTCATCAAAGTAGTGATTAATAACATTTTAATAATTTACGGACTACAAGCGAAAAAAGCGATAGCCCTTGCGTTTCACAGAACACGCTGAGGAACGATTCAATTCTTGAATTTGCGCAACCAAGAAAGATGCTCGTAAAATCAGCAAATAATATTATTTAATATCTATTTTTTGCGCAAAAAATCAAAAAAACCTTTTTTCTCGTAAGGTTCATTGTATTCGGAAATTACACGATAGCCTTGTTTGGTAATCGCATCTTTAATATCTTTGATATTGATATCTTCTTTAGCTATGACGACCACTTCACCTTTTGAGCGATCAGAGTTTACTTTATTGACACCTTTGACTTTTCTCACCGCGTCATTGACATGAGCTTCGCACATTCCGCAGTGCATACCATCGACTTTAATAACTATTTTGTTCATAAAAATTCCTCTTATCCTAGTGCGACTTCCATGATCATCATGAGAATAAAACCAATCATAAACGACCACATTGAGTGATGGGAGTAACCGTTTCCCCGAGCTTCGGGCATAATCTCATCCAGCGTAACATACAGCATCGCTCCAGCCGCCATTGCGAGGAGCCACGGAGTAACCACCACCAATTGAGCCAAGAACAAAGCCGCAATTGCAAAGAGTGGCTCAACTATTCCCGAGAATGCACCGAATAAGAAAGCTTTCCACTTTTTCATCCCATCGCCAAACATGGGAATAGATATCGCGGCACCTTCAGGGATGTTTTGTACCGATATACCAATTGCCAAAGATAAGGCGGAAGCAATCGCTCCAGTAACGACTATGGGGTCTGTCAAAGAGTCTCTCGCTAAAGCAATCGCAAGACCACAGGCAAAGCCAACCGACAATCCTTCTGGAATATTGTGAATGGTCACAGCGAGAAAGAAACGAATGTTTTGGCTGACTGCACGGCTGGGTAAACCTTCTTCCGTGTTCGTCATTTTATGAAAGTGAGGGATGATTTTATCAAGGGCAAATAATAAGAGACCACCGAGGATGAAACCAACCACCGGAGGGACATACGACCAGCCATTATAGGCTGGGTTGATCTTACTTTGATCAATCGCGGGGAGTATCAGACCAAAGAAGGCGACACAAATCATGATTCCACCGGCAAATCCGAGGATGATGGAGCGAAGCTTTGGAGTTAAGTCTTTCTTAAATAGGAAAACAAGACCAGAACCTAAAACAGTTGAGAAAAAGATGAGAGAGATGGCAATTATTGAGATAAGGATAGGATCATTCATAATACAAATATTTCCATTTGATATTAGTTTATCACGAAGTAATAAAATCTACTTCTATCATTTGTATGTTTTGTTGATAAAAAGCCGAGAGGCATTCGCAACAACAAAGACACTGCTGAAGGTCATTGCAAGAGCGGCAATCATCGGGTTGAGAGCTAATGCGTAAGCCGGGTAGAATATTCCCATCGCGATTGGAATCGAGGCCACGTTATATAGAAATGCCCAGAAAAGATTCATTTTAATGTTTCGTAATGTTCGCTTACTTAATCGATAAGCGCGATAGGCATCGAAGAGATTGTCTTTGACAAGTACGAGGTCAGATGATTTTATAGCGATGTCACTGCCCGCCCCAATGGCCATTGAAACATCCGCCACTTCAAGAGCAACTGCATCATTGATGCCATCACCAATCATTAGTGTCATACCATCTTTTTGATAGCCACGGATAATCTCGGCTTTTTGGTCAGGTAAAACTTCAGCGATAATTTCATCAATCTTGAGTAGTTGATTCATTTCCTCGGCGTTCTTTTTATTGTCGCCAGTAAGCATAACTGTCTTAATACCAGCTCTTTGGAACGCTCGAATAGCTTCAACGCTTGAATCTTTAATTGAGTCGTTGATCAAAGCATAGCCATATATCTTTTCTTCATCAGCGAGGATGACACATGAAGAAGAGAGGGTATCATAAGTGAAATCAAGCCCAGTCATATCTTTAATAAAAGCTGCATTACCAGCATAGAAAATTTGTCCTCTATAAACACCTTTTAAGCCTCTGCCAGGGATGGTTGTGACTTGGTCAAACTTTGTGGCAACAACTTTGTCTTCGCTGAGGTATTTATTAATTGCGACAGCTAATGGATGAGAGGATGTTTTTTCGATTCCAAAGAAGAGGGCGTCAAAGTTATCATCGAAACCAACGAAATGAGAAACGCGTAAATCACCCTTTGTAAGGGTGCCTGTTTTATCCATGACGACAGTTCGAATTTTGCTGAGATTTTCAAGCGCTTCGGCGTTATGAATTAAGATATGGTTTTTTGCCGCCACACCAGTTGAAATCATAATTGCAATTGGGGTTGCAAGTCCAAGAGCACAGGGGCACGAAATAACAAGGACAGGAATAGCAAAGCTGATAGCGGTTTCAAAACTTCCGGTCGCTATCCACCAGACGGCTAAGGTAATTATGGATAGACCAAGGACTATCGGCACAAAAATTAAACTAATTTTATCGACAACCTTAGCTATTGGGGCTTTTGAAGAAGAAGCCTCACTAACCATTTCAACAATTTTGGCGATTGTTGAATTTGCAGAGGTTGAAGTTGCTTGATAGAGAAGATATCCATCTAAATTTGTTACTCCGCTTAAAAGTTTGTCTCCCGCTTGATGAAAAACAGGCAGACTTTCACCCGTTAAGGATGATTCGTTAAAACTGCCATGGCCTTCAACAATCACGCCGTCGACAGGAGAGTTTGTTCCAGCGGTCAATTTAATGATGTCTCCGACTTGAATATCTTTGATATCAATAATGATTTCTTGTTCGCCTTTAATGATCGTGGCCTTGTCACCTTGCAACTTCAACAAATCGTTAATCGCGTTGCTGGTCTTGCGTTTCGATTTATATTCGATATATTTTCCGAGGGATACGAGAGCGAGAATGGTCCCGGCCCCATCAAAATATAGTTGTTCAATGAAGTGATGCGCCATGGATGGGTCGTGATTGACTTCCGCGATAATAATCATTACCGAGGCATAAATCGAGTAGAGAATTGAGGCTGTGGATCCAAGAGCCACGAGAGAATCCATGTTTGGCTTCAAGCGAAACAACTTGGCAAAGCCACTCGTAAAATAATGGAAATTCAAAACAACAATAGGGACAAGGACGACAAACTGACTAACAGAGAGGTAGATCCCTCCATACGGATCCGTAAAAAAACTAGGAAGTGGAATGCCAAGCATATGCCCCATTGCTAAATAGAGCAGGACCACTAAAAGGACAAGCGACACAATCAAAGATTTGCCTTTGGTCTTTTCTTGGGCTCGATAATCAATCTTTTGAAAAGGAACCGCTTGATAACCAGCTTTCTTCACGGCGTTTGAAATTGTCTTGTCATTCACCGTGCCGCTTTCAAACTCCAAAGTGTTGTTGATGAGGTTGACCACCACATTATCGACACCTGGTAATTTTTTGACCGCGTTTTCGACATGAACCTGACAAGCGCTACAGGTCATTCCTTTAACTAAAAATTTGCGTTTTTTCACCATATACATAGTAACATTACCACACGTAGTTAGTCATAACAAACTTAATGCTTGACTAAAGTCATGCTGTCATAGTATAACATTACCAGTTAGTTAAACCTAACTTGAGAAAAATTATCAATCAAAATTGAATGGAAGGAGAACAAGATGCAAAAGAAATTGAACCAGTTTGCGGTTGGCGAATACGGTGTAGTTATCAATGTTCTTGGCGAAGGAAAAATACGTCGTCGTCTTTTTGATATGGGAATCACCCCTGGAGCGGAAGTTCTTCTAAGAAAGAAAGCTCCCTTTGGAGATCCATTAGAAATACATGTTCGCGGGTACGAACTAACTCTGCGAAAATCAGAAGCCGAGTTCATTGTTTGCGAACTAGGGGCAAAATAATTATGAAAAGATTTGCTCTTGCTGGAAATCCAAACTGTGGCAAAACCACACTTTTTAACTCATTAACTGGTTCTTCCGCATATGTTGGTAACTGGCCAGGAGTAACTGTTGAGAAAAAAGAAGGAAAATACAAGAAACTTAAAGAGCCAATATCAATTGTTGATTTGCCTGGCATATATTCTCTCTCGCCTTACACTGCAGAAGAAGTAATTTCTCGCAATTTTATTATTGATGGAAAGCCGGACTGCGTTATCAATGTCGTCGACTCTACTAACTTAGAGAGAAACCTTTATCTAACAACTCAACTCTTAGAAATTGATGTGCCAGTTGTCATTGCTCTCAACATGATGGATGCGGTGAGAAAAAGCGGAGATACCATCAATCCCATTCTTCTTGAAAAAGAAATCGGTGTTCCGGTCGTCTGCATTTCTGCTTCTAAAGAAGAAGGACTAGACGAATTGATGATCCGCGCCTATGAAGAATCACAAAAAAAGCGCACATCCTCCAGTGTTTTGATGTCATCAGAACTCAAACATTTGATTAATGACGTCGAATTATCATTTCGCGGATTAAAGGTGGATAATCCCTTATTCCATGCAATTAAATTAGTGGAAAATGATGAAATTGAGGTTAAAACCCACCCTCAATTATTAGGGGTTGTTGATGAGTTTAAGAAATACTTCAAGGACGAGACATTTGGCTCCGATTTAGAAGCTATTATCGCTGATAGTAGGTATAAATACATCACCAGTAAATACACAGCTGCAAAAACGAAAAAAATTAATGAGATAACTAAATCCTTCTCTACTTCCGATAAGATTGATCGAGTTTTAACTAATAAGTGGTTAGGCGTTCCGCTATTTCTTTTGATATTATTCTTTATTTTCCATATGACCTTCAGCGAAAACCTATTTTTTCTCGGTGGTTTATTTGCCAACATTCCGCCTAGTGTTGAGGGGACCTTCTTTGAAGGTTTGTTCTGGACATCTTCCGGAATAAATTCTCCGGGTGTGATTTTTGCCAACTTATTAGGGAGCACTACCACTTGGCTTACCGAAGTCGTGAGTGGGTGGCTATCTAGTTCACCTCAATGGGTGGCTGGTTTAATTACCAACGGAATGCTTGGGGGAATATTTGCCGTCTTGTCTTTCCTTCCTCAAATTCTTTTATTATTCCTGTTCTTCTCAATACTTGAAGATTCTGGTTATATGGCTCGTGTGGCCTTCATCTTAGATCGCCTCTTCCGTCGATTCGGATTAACAGGAAGATCTTTAATGCCGATGATTATGGGGTTTGGTTGTTCAATTCCTGCGATGATAAATACGCGAACGTTATCTAATGATAATGAAAAGATTGCCACCATCCGTGTTATTCCATTCTTCTCGTGCGGGGCAAAGTTACCAATTCTTACCGCTGTTGCGGGAGGCATCATCCTTCAGTTTGGTATCGGTAATGCTGATGTTATTACGTTTAGTATGTATCTCCTTGGTATGATAGTGGCGATTGTCTCTATTATTTTGATGCGTGCGACAATAATGCGTGGTCCTGTTGCTCCGTTCATTATGGAGCTACCCGCGTACCACCTTCCTCAATTTAAAGCTTTGATGCTTCACCTTTGGGACAAGATGAAACACTTCATTAAAAAGGCATTTACTGTCATTCTTGCTTTTACCATAATTATTTGGGTCTTTTCCCACTTCTCGTTTAGTTGGCAGTACCTCGATGATGTCGATATCGATAAATCAATTCTCGCCGGACTTGGACAACTCATCACACCACTATTTACACCACTTGGATTCGGTTCTCAATTAACTGCTTTTAGCTGGGTGTTTGTTGTTGCGGCGTTTTCGGGACTAATTGCCAAAGAAAATGTCATCTCAACATTTGGAGTTCTCGGCGCTTGTGTGGCCGGAGCGATTATTGATATCGGAGGAGATGGAGGGGTCGGAGCAGTTGCGACCATGATTCAAGGAACTGGTATTACCATTCCTGGTCTAATAGCTTTTATTGCTTTCAACTTGTTAACTATCCCATGCTTCGCCGCAGTCGCCACCGCAAAAGCTGAATTACCAAAGAAAAAATTCGGTGGTACACTAGCGTTTTGGCTAGTCACTTCATATGCCGTTTCAAGTATGATTTATTTAATCGGTTCTTGGTGGTGGACAAGTTTCATTTTTGCTGGAGCAATCGGGGTTGGAATTAGTGTTATTTTTATCATCAATAAGCATCGCGATAAGAAAGAAAGGATGGCATCATAATATGGCTGTAATTGAGATTGTTGTCATCATTGTATGCGTCGCGATTGTCGGAGGAGTATTTGGTACTTGGGTTTATAAAAAAACCAAGGGTTTACCCACTGGAGACTGCGAGTCTTGTGGATTAATTGTCAACAAAAAAAAGATTCTTAAACAGTATAGAAAAAAGTACAAAAAGACTGCGAAATAGGCCTCTATTAAATAAAATAGCCGCATTTTAGCGGCTTTTTTCATTGTAGACAATTAGGTTCCGGTATCGGATAATCTTTCTTTCTTTCACAAGTTTTGTCAGCAATCGGGAAAGCGTCTCTCGTTTCATAAAAATCTCTTTAGACAAGGCGGTAACGTTTGAGTAATTAACACGGTTATCATTGAGAAAAAGATAGTACAAAAACCTTTCTTCTGCATTAGTAAAAGACAGCAATTTTATGGTTGCGTTCAGCCGCTTTCCAAAATCAGATTGAACCCTCAAATAGGCCGTTAGAAAACTCATATTTTCACTTAGTATAAAAAGTAGGGATTTTCGATTAATAAACGCGACTTTCGAAGTCTTGGTAGCGATAATGTTGCCTCTGTAATGAGGATCGCTTGATAAAAGTAAATTGTTGCCGAACATATCATTATCAGACAGCATATTATAGACGACCTCCTCTCCGTGGTAAGTGTAAGAGGAGATTACGATTTCGCCCTCAATGACAAAACCCACTTCCATACACTCGTCGTTTTCTCGGGCGATAATTTGGCCACGAGTAAATTCTTCTTGGCGAATGAGTTTTCTTTCTGAGGGAGTAAGAAGAGAAAGGAGTGGGATTTTTTTAGGTGACTTATCTGTGAGCATAATCACATATTATTATATATTATTTTGTTAAAATAACTAGCGAGGCAAAATAAAAAATGAAATACAAACTCCCTTTATTAGCATTAACTAGTCTAGTTCTCACCGGATGTGCGAACTCAACCAACACTCATTTGCTTCCTTTTTCGGTTCTTACTCCCAATGGAGCCCCCGCTGTCGCTTTTTACAACTACGCAACTGATACGAAGTTTGAAACTAATGGTGTTCCAGCAAATATACTCGCGGATATGCGCGAGAACTCACCATATGATATGATCGTCATCGATACAACAAGCGGAATTAGCGCAATCAAAAATGGCGCGCCTTACAAGAT
>JAAYDH010000001.1 GCA_012729405.1 Erysipelotrichaceae bacterium | reverse complement strand
TGTGGCCGATCAACCTCTCAGTTCGGCTACGCATCCTCGCCTTGGTGGGCTGTTATCTCACCAACTAGCTAATGCGCCGCAGGTCCATCTTTTAGTGGGGCTTTAAAGGCCCCTTTCAAACATCCGAGATGCCTCGGTTGTTATTATCCGGTATTAGCCAAAGTTTCCTTCGGGTATCCCAATCTAAAAGGCAGGTTACCTACGTGTTACTCACCCGTTCGCCACTAGGGTATTGCTACCCCCGTTCGACTTGCATGTATTAGGCACGCCGCCAGCGTTCATCCTGAGCCAGGATCAAACTCTCAAAGTTTGTATTCTAGTTCATTATTATCTGGTTTTGTTTTTTAATTTAAAAATAAATTGACGTTTATTTGTGTTTGTACATCTGTTTAGTTTTCAAAGATCAGTTGGCGTGCTCACTATGCTATTACATAGTAATATTTATTGGGTCTCCCCAATTCACGCTTTGATATGATAACTCGGCGATAAAACATAGTCAACCACTTTGTTCACTTTTTTTGAAAAAAAATTTTAATCCCGAAAAAAGGCCGTTTCGCACGCGCGTAGCGCGCGTTACAATTATATTAATTGTTATGTGCGTGCGTGTGCGAGGAAAGAAAAAGGCCAGTTGCCTGACCTATCTTTTGTGGTTCTGTTATCTCCTCGATGATCCGAAGAGGCGAATGAGAATAAAAATTAGTCTCATCAGGATATACATGAAATCAACATACAGGGAGAAGGCACAGTATAAGGCGAGATTGTTGCTTTGTGCTCCCCGATTAGCGATTTGTTGAATGCGCCAGACATCAAACATAGTGATTAAGAGAATCGCCACGAAGATGACACTATCAAGAATGATAGCAAAGGGAGTGAGAGCTCCGGGAGCAACAAAATAAAGAAGCAGGAAGAATAAGGACATCATCATGGCCCCGAAAAATAAGCCATAACCGAGATTTCCAACCCACGAGAGGTTTTTTGCCACTTTGCCGATAAAGTACATAATCGCAAAAGTCATCGCAGTGATAGCAAAAGCGGTTCCGACAATATAGGAATCAACAAACAAGACGAATTCCGAGAAGACAACACCCATTAAAACGGAGTAGATAATCGCCGGAACGATGATGCTGCGTTTCCCTTTTAAAGAAATGAAACTGATGACAACGCTCGTGATGATCAATCCAACAAAGGAAGCAATCATGACATAGATATAGGTTGTATAAACCGTCCCTGAGGGACTGGCGTTAAACCACGCTTGAAAACCAAGAGCGGCAAGGAAAGCGACAACAGCAGAAATCAATATGCCAATGGCCATGTAGCCATAGACTTTGGATAGAAAGCTGTTCGAGCGGACATCGACCGAGGAGGCAGGAACACTGCCGGGCTTTTTAAATGATTGTTCGTACATAAATTACTCCTTTCGTAATTAACCTTAAATAATGTTGTTCAATAGTGCTTCGTAAGATTCGATCTTCAAGGAAGCGCCACCGACTAAGGCTCCATCGATATTAGGGCAGGATAAGTAGGTTCTGATATTTTCTGGTTTGACCGAACCGCCGTAGAGAATGCGGAGATCCTCAGCGACACAACCGAACAATTCACGGAGAACACTGCGAATAAATTCGCAGACGCTTTCAGCTATTTCCGCCGAAGCGTTCTTTCCGGTTCCGATTGACCAGATTGGTTCATAGGCAATGACGAGGTTTTGGAGTTTGTCACCGCGGAAACCTTTTAAGCCAACGCGGAGAGCTTCCGCGACGACTTCTTTGGTCTTTCCAGCTTCAAACTCTCGGAGAGTTTCGCCGACACAATAAACTGGAACCATGTTGTTGTCTAAAAGAGCAGCAATCTTTTGATTGCATTTCTCACTTGTTTCATTGTCGTAGGTTCTTCTCTCAGAGTGACCGATAATCACCCAAGAGATGCCATACTCTTTAAGCATCGGAATCGATACTTCGCCTGTATAGGCCCCAGAGGCGGCAAAATGAATATTTTGAGCCGCGACAATCATATCTTTCGCTGCGTTTTCTTTTACCGCAGCCAAAGATAAGTAGGTGGGAGCAACACCGAGATCGATGTTGTTTAAAACGGCTTTATCGACAAGGGGACGGCTAGCAATCGCGAAATCTTTAGCTTCGATTGCTAACTTGTTCATCTTCCAGTTGCCGAGCAATAATTTCTTTCTCATATGTTTATCCGAGGATATCGATACCAGGGAGATGACCATCGTTCTCGATCATCTCGAGAGAAGCACCACCACCAGTTGAGACATGGGAGAAATCTTTATCGAAGCCAAATTGCTTAATAGCGGCTGCTGAGTCTCCGCCACCACAGACAGTAAAGGCTTTGCCATCAAGGGCTTTGATAGCCTTGCAAATGGAGATTGTTCCTCTTTGGAATTCCGCTTGTTCAAAGACGCCCATTGGGCCATTCCAAAATACCATCTTCGCTTTAGCGATGTGGCTAGAAAATAATTTATCAGTTTCAGGTCCAATATCCAAACCTTCAAATCCTTCAGGGATGTCGTTGATGTTGACAACTTGAACCGTCTTGCGCTCTTCGGGTAAGAAGGCATCACCAATGACAGTGTCAACTGGTAAAATAATCTTGCCTTTGGCTTTAGCCAAGCAGTTACGAGCATATTCTAATTGGTCATCTTCAACAGGGGAGAGACCGGTGCTTTTACCTTGGGCTTTAAAGAAGGTGAAAGCCATCGCTCCGCCGATGATGATTTTGTCGCACTTATCGAGCAAAGTATCAATAACTTTAATCTTATCGGATACCTTTAGTCCACCGAGTATGGCAACATAAGGACGATCTTTATCGCTGACTTTGACGCAGCGGGTGAGATTAGCGACTTCCTTTTCAACGAGGTAGCCTGCCGCGACTGGTTTTCCTTCACTTTTTAAGATTTCGGGAACTCCATAGGTAGAAGCATGAGCTCGATGGGCAGAGCCGAAGGCATCCATCACATAAACATCAGCTAAATCCGCCCAGATTCTTGATAATTCAGGGTCATTTTTTTCTTCGCCTTTTTCGTAGCGGGTGTTTTGCATGAGGAGGACTTCTCCTTCTTTTAATTCGTTAACCGCATTTGCCAATTCCTTACCGCGTGCAAGGGGAACAAATTTGACTGGTTGATTGAGCAATTCACCTAAACGAGCAGCGATGGGAGCTAAGTTATTTTTCTTTTTAGCTTCTTCCACCACTTCGGGAGCTTCTTTGTGTTTAATCTTGCCTAAGTGGCTGAATAAGACAACGCGAGCGCCTTTTTTGAGCAATTCTTTAATCGTTGGGAGAGCGGCGACAATTCGATTATCATCGCGGATAGCTCCTCCCTTGAGAGGGACGTTGAAGTCAACGCGCACAAGAACGCGAAGACCTTTAACATCTAATTTTTGGACTGTTAACATAATTAGTCTCCTTTTTAACAAAGAGGCACCTATGTCTTACCACAGGTGCCAAACATATTGAGTCACACCGGGTGCTTAAACCCTGAGTAGCTCAAAAGTTAGCAATTTTCAGAGAAGTATTTAATGGTCTTAACCATTTGAGTGGTGTATGAATGTTCATTATCGTACCAAGCGACGACTTGGACTTGATATAAATCATCACTAAGTTTGCTGACCATTGTTTGAGTAGAATCGAATAAAGAACCAAATCTCATACCGATAACATCGCTAGAAACGATTTCGTCTTGGGTGTAGCCATAGGAATCATTGGCGACGGACTTCATGTAAGCGTTGATAGCGGCTGGGGTGATGTCCTTACCTTTGACAACAGCGACGAGAATGGTTGTTGAACCGGTCGTCACAGGAACGCGTTGGGCAGATCCGATGAGCTTTCCATTTAATTCAGGGATAACTAAACCGATAGCTTTAGCGGCACCGGTGGAGTTTGGAACGATGTTCGAAGCACCAGCACGAGCGCGGCGTAAGTCGCCTTTTCTGTGTGGACCATCGAGAATCATTTGATCACCGGTATAAGCGTGAACGGTGGTCATAATTCCGGATTGAATTGGAGCGAAATCATTGAGTGCTTTGGCCATTGGGGCTAAGCAGTTAGTGGTGCAAGAAGCGGCAGAGATAACTGCATCTTCTTTAGTTAAGGTCTTTTCATTGACACCAAACACGATGGTTGGTAAATCTTTACCAGCTGGAGCAGAGATAACGACTTTACGAGCTCCGGCTTTAACGTGGTCAAGAGCCTTCTCTTTGGTGGTATAGAAACCAGTGCATTCTAAGACGACGTCAACGCCGATTTTTCCCCATGGGAGATCAATAGCTTTTGGCATCGCGTAGACGATGATTTCCTTGCCATCGACCGTAATGCTACCTGGCTCGAGAACTGTTTTTCCGTCTTCGCCAAGAACTGGTTCTTTATAATCGACAGTGTGGAGATTTTCTCCGATATAGCCGGCGTATCCGCCTTGAGCTGTATCATATTTTAATAAGTGGGCCAACATTTTGGGGGAAGTTAAATCGTTAATAGCGACGATTTCATAACCTTTCACACCGAACATTTGTCGGAACGCTAAACGGCCAATACGACCGAATCCATTAATTGCAACTTTTACTGACATACGATAATGTCCTCCTTCGCTTGCGGGATATAGTATACACTATATGAAAAAGTATTTTCAAGCGAAATGATTTCCTTATTCCAAAGCGGAAGAAAAACAAAAAAATAATGATTGAATCAATTAATCAATGCCTTTAAACAGCTCGGAAAGGGGTGTTTCTAAAGCGGCAGCGATTTTCTGAATCACAGCGATAGTTGGATTGCGTGAACCACGTTCTAAATCGGACAGGTAATTCTTATTAATTCCCGCTTCAAAAGCGAGGGCTTCCTGATTCAAACCTTTTTCGATTCTCAAACGACGGATTTTTTTGCCTAATAATTGAGAAGTTCTCATTGGCAAATCCTCTTATAAAGTTCATGAATCGCCCGGAATAGATGGTTAACATTACTTTTAGTAATAGTCATATTCATTCTCTCGCTTAAAAGGTCTGCTAATTCTTGCATTGAGGCCGCATCATTTTCGAGGCGAATTTCACATAAAAGGCGCATCTTTTCATTCGATATATGCTCAATTCCCAAACGTGAATCAATTCCTTTAATTTCAGAAATTTGACGATGGGCAGTCTCATAGATTTTGCTCATATTAGCTGTATCGAGATTAGTGAGGCGATTCGCGTTGTTGGCGAAATCGCGATCGACGCGGATGTTTTCATACTCCATGCATGCTTCAACCGCTCCGATAATAATTAAGAAGTTAGCGATTTGATCGCTCTTTTTAAAATAGAGGATGTATTTGTCTCGCCTATGAGTGATTTTTGGTTCAATATTGCTGTTCTTATAACGAGCGAAAAGATGCGACATCCATTTCGCGTAATTCTCGCTAGTTAAGGATATTTCTAAATGATAGTTTGAAGTGGTAGGCGAATTGATTGATCCCGAGGCGAGAAAGGCTCCGGCTAAATAGCCAGCGATACTCACGTCATTTGAGACGATATTCTTTGATATTTTGCCTTCAAGAAAAGATATTTCTAAATCAGTAATTATCTCTTCGGCTTTATCATCAATTGTGATGGCATACGTCGCCCTCTTTCTTTGGTTCCTATAAAAAGAAAGGTGAGCGTCAGAGTTATATAAATGATTGATTTGCTGATAAACAAATTTAGCAATTTTTGCGTTTTCTGTTTCTAGCAATAAACTGCTCTGCTTATTTTGGAAGATAATCGATCCGTTAATACGGATATACGCCGAAAGGAGAGCTTTGAGTCGTTCGAAAGAATCATATTGGTTATGACAAAGTTCATCTTTGACTTTTTGAGTAAAAGATTGAGTTGTCCTCATATTAATCCTAAATTTTCCTCGTTCAAATCAGGTGAGTCGCGATGGAAAACGACAGTACGATATTTATTTGAGAAGTGTTTGGCTAAGTAATTTGCAACATACGTTGAACGATGTTGTCCACCACTGCAAGCGATGCCAATGTTATACATGGGTCGGCCGGTCTGTTGAACACATTCAAGCTGGAAGTCCAAGAACTTAACGATGTTATCAATAATTTCTTGAGTGATGGGGAATGATTTCATGTAATCAATAACTGGTTGATCAAGGCCATTCAGCTCGCGAAGGCTCTCGACCCAATATGGATTAGGAATATCACGGACATCAAAGATCATGTCGAGATCCATAGGAGTCCCATTTTTATACCCAAAGGAAATAAAAGATATCGTCGTAATGTTTTCTCCTACGTGGTTGGAGAGACGATTGTAGAGATTGAAGCGAAGGGCTTTTATATTCAGCGAAGTGGTGTCGATATAAATATCGGCATAAGCAAAAAGGTCTTGGCTTTCTTTCAAGTCCAACTCGATTGCTTTTTTCAAGCTGATTTTCTGCATGAAGCAGCGTGGATGAACGTGTCGACTAAGGCGGTAACGTTTTTGAATCTCAATAAGGTCGCAGGTTAGCAAAACTAATCGAGTTTTAAAATGGGGGTTCTTCTTGGCCAAATCAAGAACCTTGTGTGCCTTGATCAAAGAGATGATTAAACAGAATTTATTGGTCTTATAATCGTTGTTCACAAATGCTTCAAGAGTGGAATTGACCGCATCAAAAGGGATGTTTTCAACGATGTAGTACCCAAGTTCTTCAAAAACATATTTTGAAGACGTGATGCCCGATCCAGATTGACCGGTTAAAATGACTAACTCGTTCATTCTTGGTCTCCTTTCAAATATTCAATAATCGAACGAGCGGCAACCATTCCGTCGTGCTCAGCAAGATAGATTTGACGTAATAAGCGAGGAAGAACATCCCCTCCCGCAAATAAACCAGGAACCGGAGTCATCATCTTTCGGTCTACAGGAATGTTTCCGGATTCATCAAGAACACCCGGGATTCTCATGAACTGGGTGTTAGGAATTTGACCAATTAAGGGGAAAACACCATTAACTTGCAGGATTTTTTCCTCTTGGTTGGCCACGTTGCGAATGCGGAGACCGACGACTCTTTCATCCTCAAGAATTTCAATCGGGACATATGGGGTCAAGATTGTTACATTGCTTTTTTCTTTTAGTTCAGCGAGATTGGCGTCGCTACCGCGGAATTCGTTTCGACGATGGACCACAAAAAGGTGGGAGACGAGACGGGAGAGGTGAGTTGCTTCTTTTAAAGCGGAGTTACCCCCTCCGATGACGGCAACGGGAACGCCTTTAAAAAAATGTCCATCGCACATCGCACAGTAAGAAATACCTTTGCCGAGTAGAGTATCTTCGTTATGAAATCCAAGTTTCTTTTCTTTTGTTCCAGAAGCAATTAAAACAGCTTTGGTTTTGTAAGTATCTTGGTCAGTTTTTAAGTAGAAATAGTCATCAACTTTGATTAATGATTCGGCATCTTCGCCGCGAACTTCAATGTTGGCTTTCAAGACTCTCTCAAAGAGAGCGTAGGCCAAATTAGGACCGCTGATTTTTTGGAAACCAGGATAATTATCGACGCGAGGAGCGATGTTGACTTTGCCACCTGGAGTGCTTCTTTCAATCATGGCAAATTTAACGCCGGCGTCTTTAAGTTTTAATGCCGCTCCAATTCCACATGGACCACAGCCTACGATTAGAACTTCATATTGCTCATTCATTTTTCAGCACCTCCAAGATATCCTTGTATGATTTGACGAGGTATCTAGGTCGTAAAGAAGGATCAAGAATCCTTGGTCCCCACGACACTAATACGCAGTCAACACCCGCATTTTGACATGTCAAAAAGTCAGAACTATTATCTCCAATATACAACACTTTTGACTTTTCGGGTTGATTTAATATTTTCATCGCTAAAGAAATGCCTTCTTGATGAGGTTTTGGATTTTTGACATCATCGATGCCAACGACGACATCAAAGATGTTTTCTAAATCCAAAAGTTTAAGGCAATATTCAGTTGTCTTGTGCATTTTGTTGGTCACAATTCCAAGGCGGTAGTTAAGTTTTTTGAGTTTGAGAAGAACTTCTTTTTCAAAGGGGTATAAGAAGATGTATCGAGGATACAACTCCCAAGAAATACTATGAAATTCTTTAAAGATTTGCTCTTTATCAACTTGGGGAAATTCTTTGGCGAGAGTCTCTCGAATCGGAGGTCCAGAAAAGTAAATCATCTTCTCGCGTGAGGCTCTTTTTTCAAAGTTATATTTATCGTATAAGCGAAAGAAAGTTTGGGCGATCAACTCATCGGTATCAATGAGCGTTCCGTCCATATCGAAGAGAATAAGCTCATATCGATTAGGCATGTGTCCTTTTGATCTCGCTATGTCCTCTCAAGGTGTAAGGAATTGAGATAGCAAGAAATCCTAAAACGCCAACACCGACAGCTAACATGGTTAAACCAGCCAGAAATTGATAGGAAGATATTCCGACGGCTAAAACTTGCGGCGTGGTAGTAATCATAAGAATTGAACCGACCACAAAAGCAATTCCAAATGCAGCAAAGATACTAGAGGAGATAATCCCGGTTTTAAACCAGTTCTCTTTGGGGTGTAAATTGCCTTTCTTGGCGTCGATATGATTGCGAATTGTATGATTTACGATGATGCCGATAACACCGACGATAATGAAGGCGAGTGACCAGAACCAGCTCCAAAAGCTGTTCATAATATATTGGCTGTCACGAAGAGGTTCAAGAAGTGCTCGCACCAGTCCGTACCAAATGAAATATCCGAGGGCAACATCACCAAAAGCGGTGAATTTGCGGAGTTTTTTGCCAATTACAAAGGCTAATAGAATAAATCCGAGCATATTAATCGCGGCCTCAATTAAGAAAAGAGGCACAAAAACTTGGCCGGGAGCAAGGGTTGTTAAACCATCGTGGCCAAAACGAATGTTATTGTAGATAATCTTTGGTAGCCAACTCCAAAATTCGCCATCCATCGGCAATCCATGAACTTCAGCGTTGAAGAAATTGCCCCATCTGCCAACTGCTTGAGCAATCAAGATGGAAGGAAGAACGATATCAGCGACGACAAAGATGTTGTAACCTTTGTTTCGCCACATGAACCAAGAGACTCCAACCACGATGCCGGTAAAAGCCCCACCAAGAATGGTAAGACCACCATCCCAAATCGCAAACATGCTCATCGGGTCGCTGGCAAATTGAGTGTTCCATTCACCAATGACATAAAAGATTCTCGCTCCGACGACGCCGGCAGGGAAGGCCAACAAAAAGGTTGATTCAAGGATGCCGTGTTTTCCGTATTGCTGATACATCCGGTGATCGCAGTAAAAGTAAACGATTAAGGCTCCTCCTAAAATACATAAAGCATACCAAGCAATATTAGTGTCAGGTCCATAATATCCCGGATAGGCTAGACCTTCAGAAAAATTGATGCCATGAGCCAATGGCATTGTTAAATTGATATGATCAGCGAATCCATCGAGAGTAACAAAGAAGAAAACTAAAGCGGAAATAAAGAAGAAAACCAGTCCTCTAAATAACCACTTATCCAGCACTTGGTTAATATCTTTTCCATAGTAATGAAAGATGAAGAAATGAACAGTGATAAATAAACTTAGTCCAAAGATGGTTCCTCCGACGCTGGTGGCAATGTATTCGTACCATTTAGCGGGAATCTCTCTCCAAACATAGATGAACATCAGAGAAGTCGCTAAGCTTACGCCAAAGGCAATGCTGAAATACAAAAGCCGTTTAGTTAATGTCTTATAAGAGATAACTTCGCCTTTGCTTTTGATACTTTTTAAGACATTGAGAATGCCAACTACAAAGATGGCAATCGCTCCAAGAAGGAAGACAATGAATAAAATTAAACCGAGAATTTCCATATTAATCGCGAGGTCCTTTCTTCAAAACTTGTTTGAGATACTGGCCAGTAAATGATTTTGGATTTTCACTTACTTCCTCTGGGGTTCCGGTAGCGACAACTTGTCCGCCTCCATCACCGCCATTGGGCCCTAAGTCAATGATATAATCAGCTGCTTTTATAATATCTAAATTATGTTCAATAACAATAACGGTATCGCCGTGATTAACCAAACGCTGGAGAATCTTTAACAATCTACCAACGTCATCCGCGTGTAAACCGGTGGTTGGTTCATCGAGAATATAGACGGTCTTACCGGTTGGGCGTTTTTGCAGTTCAGCAGCCAATTTAACGCGCTGAGCTTCACCACCAGAAAGGGTGGTCGCTGGTTGGCCTAGTTTTATATAGTTCAGACCAACGTCGAATAGAGTTTCAATTTTCTTTTTTAAAGAAGGGCGATTGGCGAAGAAATCAAGGGCATCTTCAACCGTCATCTCTAAAACATCAAAAATGTTTTTACCTTTGTAGGTGACCTGGAGGGTTTCTTCGTTATAGCGTTTGCCTCCGCACGAGTCACATTTGACATAAACATCCGGTAAGAAATTCATCGGAATGCGAACAATGCCGGCGCCTTGGCATTCTTCACATCTTCCGCCAATGACATTAAAGGAGAATCGGCCTTTATCAAAGCCGCGCGCTTTCGCTTCGACAGTTTCGGAAAACAATTCGCGAATACTGTCAAATAACTTCACATATGTCGCCGGATTACTCCGTGGTGTTCTACCAATAGGTTCTTGAGAAACATCAACGACTTTGTCGATATATTCGAAACCGCTAATTGATTTGACAGGTCCAGTTTCCTGAATTCCATCACCATTGGAGAGATAATTTTTGAGGTGAGTAAACAAAGTTTGATTCACTAAAGAAGACTTTCCACTGCCGGAAACACCAGTGACAACCGTAAAAGTTCCTAAAGGGAAATCGACATTAATATTCTTTAAATTGTGGCAAGTTGCGCCTTTTATTGAGATATATTTGCCATTCCCAGGCTTGCGTTTATGAGGAATCGGGATGAATTTTTTATGGGACAAATATTGTCCCGTGATACTTTCAGGGCATTTTTCAATGTCTTCCACTTTCCCGGTAGCGACAACTCGACCGCCATGAATCCCAGCTCCTGGGCCGATATCAACGATATAATCCGCGCTCCTAACCATTTCTTCATCGTGTTCGACAACTATGAGGGTGTTGCCAAGATCGCGCATTTCGCGAAGGGATTTGATTAATTTTTCGCTGTCGCGTTGGTGTAGACCAATCGATGGTTCATCAAGAACATATAAAATACCTGTTAATTTCGAACCGATTTGAGTGGCTAAACGAATACGTTGGGATTCTCCTCCGGAGAGGGTCATCGCCATGCGGGATAAGGTGAGATATTCAAGGCCGACATCGCAGAGGAAAGTTGTTCGATTTTCGATTTCTCTTAAGACGAGGCGAGCGATATCGTTTTGATTCCGAGTTAATTTATTGGGCAATTGGACAATCCAATCGCGAAGTTCTTTGATTTGGAGGCGAGAGACTTGATCGATGTTTCTCTCATCGATTAACACGGCGAGGGCTTCTTTGTTTAAGCGCGAGCCATGACAAGTTGTGCATTCTGTATCGTGGAGGAATTTTTCATAATATTCTCTCATCCAGTCAGAAGATGTCTCCCGATACAATCTCTCGATTTTGATCTTTACCCCTTCGATATAACCAATTCGGTTATTGAGATTTCCAGAAGATGATTTTAAAACGTATTTATGAACATCAGGGGAACCAAAGAAGATGATATCCTGAGATTTCTTAGTTAAATCTTTGAATGGGATGTTCATGGGAATATCATACAGTTTGCAAAGCAAAGTAAACTCTTGCCACTCAAGATTCTGAGAACCCACCATGTGCTTATAGTACTCGATGGCTCCTCCGTTGATTGAGAGCTCGGGACGAGGAACTAATAAACGGGCATCGGCTTCTCGTTTGATACCGAGACCTTTGCAATCAGGACAGCAACCAAGAGGTGAGTTAAATGAGAAAAGGCGTGGTTCAAGTTTCGGGATTGAAAATCCACAAATTGGGCAGGTATGACGGTCACTGAGTATCTTCTCTTCGAAATCGGACAAGATAATTAATAATCCGTGAGACCAGTCCAAAGCGGTTTCAATCGACTCAAAAACTCGGCTTCTTACATCTGATTTGACAATGATGCGGTCGATGACGATATCAATATCATGTTTTTTATTCTTATCGAGTTCCACTACTTCTTCGACGGTGGTCATCACTCCATCGACACGAAGTCGGGTGAATCCGTTCTGACGAATTTTATCGAGGACTTCTTTATGGGTTCCTTTTTCGTGGTGAACGACCGGAGAGAGGAGTTGAATCTTAGTGCCTTCTGGATATGCGAAGACTTGGTCAGTCATCATGCTGACAGAAAAAGAGACGATTGGAATATGGTGTTCAGGACAAAACGGAACACCGATACGTCCATAGAGCAATCGGAGATAATCATATATTTCAGTAACAGTGCCAACTGTGGAACGAGGGTTGTGCGAAACACTCTTTTGATCGATGGCAATGCTAGGAGATAAGCCATCAATCGAGTCGACGTCTGGCTTGTCATAGTTGCCCAAAAATTGACGGGCATAACTTGACATTGACTCCATGTATTTCCTTTGTCCTTCAGCGAAGATAGTGTCGAAAGCTAAAGTGGTTTTACCACTTCCGGAGAGACCGGTGAAAACCACTAAAGACTCTTTTGGGATCTCGAGGTCGATGTTTTTCAAGTTATTTTCGCGAGCACCTTTAATGATAATTTTTTTGTTCATAACAGCGGATTTATTCTATCAAATAAATAAAGCATATGGAAATGATAACACTTTTTTGTGGTCATTATTTAAAAAAATAATATAATATAAAGGGTCTCGGGACGTAGCGCAGCTTGGTAGCGCACTACCTTGGGGTGGTAGGGGTCGTGAGTTCAAATCTCATCGTTCCGACCAGTTAATTAAAAATCTCCCTTTTGGGAGTTTTTTTGTGCTAAATAAAACCTCTGACGTGACAAAAGAAACCGTATCAGAGGTTTTCAATGGTTATAGTTCTTCAATAATCGGAGCGATATTATGGTCGGTAAGAACAAATATCTTATGAAAGTACTCTTTATCCTTGTCATCAGGCATCTCAAACTTAGCGCACAAGATATCAAGAATTTCATCTGGAATAGGGAAAGGTCGCTCTTTGTTCTGCTTGTTGACGATATGGCGCGGAAGGTTAAAGACAATTAGATCAATTTCATCGAATAAAGGTTTGAGAAACTTGGTTGATTCGATGCGGTAAGTGGAGTTACTATGCGTGGCGTCAAGGACGACCAGACCTTTCGGATCTGTCGCATAAACATAGGCGAGTTTATAGTACATTTTCCACATCAAGCGATCTTCGGACAAATCCTGTTGATTACCGAGCATGACGTTTCTAAGAGCATCGCTTGAGACAACATAGACGCGGCTGCCTTTGTATTTTCTTAAAGCCGAGGAAAAGTATGATTTTCCACTTCCCGGAACTCCGGATAAGACAACGAGTTTACTCATAACACTGCAAATATTAGCAAATCAAAGAGCGGTTGTGAAGAGTGTTAAGAAAAAAGCAGGTTTCCCTGCTGTTTTTCTAGTTTGTTATCCTTACCAATTATTGGAAAGCTTTGACTTTAAGTTCTTCAATTTCTGCTTCGCTTAAAATGTTTTTCTTTAAGGCGAATTTAATCTTTGCTTGAAGCTCTTTTTTAACTTCCTTGAGCGCGCTTTCGTTTTCTTTGCGAATGGCGATCTTGCGCTTAATGCTGTTTACGAATGCTTCTGGAACATACTCAGAGATGATTTTATCTCCTTCGCGCCACTGACGATAATTATAGGTATGGCCAGAGATTACTTTAACGGAAATATATCCGCGAGGTAACTCTTCAATGATGCGTTCGATTTCTTTTTCCTCTTTAAAAAGTTCTACCAAGGATTCAATTTCTCTTTCGTATTTTTTCATAACTTTACGTTCCTTAACCTACTACTAGTATATATAAATTTTTGGTGATAAGCAAGTAGTAAAAACAGGCAAATTTTTGTCTGCCTGTTTCTTACAAGAACTACGCTCCTAATTTTTTGATTCTCTCAAGTCGTTCGCGAGCGTATTTTTCCGCCTTGCTTAATAGCTCTTCGGCTTGCTCAGGGTTAACATGTGGAAGTTGCGAGAAGCGAGTCTCGGTTACCACGAATTCTCTGAACTTGCTGTAGTTTGGTTCTGGCATATCAACGGTTAATGGCGATTTCCCTTCTGCAGCTAAGCGAGGATCGTAACGGAAAATGGGGAAATAACCACATGCAACGGCTTTCTTCTCCTGAAGCATCGAGTTGCTCATTCCACCCTTGATGCCGTGATTAACACATGGGGAGTAAGTGATGACAATGCTTGGTCCGTCGTAGGATTCGGCTTCTTTTAGAGCCTTAATCGCAGCAAGTGGGTTAGCACCCATCGCGATTTGTGCGACGTAAACGTTACCATAAGCCATCGCCATTAAAGCGAGATTCTTCTTCGCGGTTGTCTTTCCCGAAGCGGTGAATTTTGCAATTGAGCCAGTTTGGGAAGACTTGGAAGATTGTCCGCCAGTGTTGGAATAAACTTCGGTGTCAAGGACTAAGATGTTAACATCTTCTTCGTTAGCTAAGACGTGATCGAGTCCGCCGTAACCGATGTCATAAGCCCAACCATCACCACCGATGATCCAAACAGACTTATCGGCGATGTCGCGTTCGTAAGCGAGGACATCTTTAATTTCTTCATCCTTGCTCGATTTGACTAGGGAAACAAGTTTAGGTGCGATTTCGCGCATTTTAATGCGATTCTTGATGTTGGCAAAGTATTCTTCGATAACTTCTTTTAATTCAGCTTCGACAGTATCTCTTTCCTTGGCGGCAGAGAGGATTTCAATGATGTGTCTGAGTTTAACATCGGTGGCAATTCTCATACCAAAACCGAATTCTGCGTTATCTTCGAACAAGGAGTTCGCCCAAGCGATACCTTGGCCATCCTTATCAGTGTTAAATGGAGTTAATGGTGTTGAACCACAATAGATGGAAGAACAGCCGGTGGCATTAGCGACCATCATGTCTTTACCAAATAATTGTGACACTAAGCGGTAATATGGAGTCTCACCACAGCCCGCGCAAGCACCAGAAACTTCCATGTATGGTTTCAAGAAACCGACACCAATGACGGTGGCCTGCATAGCGGGCGGTAACTTGTCAGCTTTGTAGGGGAGTTTGTATAAGTAGTCAGCAGCGACTTCTTGTGGATATTGAGATTTGGCTTCCATCATCTCAAGAGCCATCATATCGGAGGTGAGTTTTTCACCTGGTTGCAATTTGTTGATTGAAGCTTTGTTGCCTAAACATTCAGCGACACACAAACCACAGCCAACACAGTTCTTGGGTGAGACTTGAATGCGGAATTTTAAACCTTGTAAACCTGGCTTGTTGGAGGGGAGGAAGTCGTCCTTCACGATGCTGGGAGCCGCCGCGTATTCTTCGTCGTTCATTAAAATTGGACGAATGGTTGCATGGGGGCAGACGAACGCGCAGGTGTTGCATTGGATACATTTGTTCTTATTCCAGAGTGGAACACGGTCAGCGATACTCCTCTTTTGAATGAAAGAAACATCGTTTCTCATCGTTCCATCAAGTAATTCGTATTCGGTGAATTTGCTGACAGGGAGATCATCGCCGCCCAGGTCATCCATAACAGTAACAAAGGAGTCAAAGTAATCATCACCAGTGAGAATCTTTTCAACTTTAGGTGATAGTTTCGTCCATTCTGGATCGACTTTTATTTCACGTAAACCTTCTGTTCCGGCATCAATCGCTCTCCAGTTGAGTTTGACGACATCTTCACCTTTCTTGGCGTAACTCTTCTCAGCGAATTTCTTCATCCACTTGTTGGCTTCTTCATATGGCATGATGTCAGGATTCAAATAGAAGAAGGCGG
>JAAYDH010000069.1 GCA_012729405.1 Erysipelotrichaceae bacterium | reverse complement strand
TTACCTGATACATTAAATTTGAAGAACATAATGTCTCCATCCTTTGGATAATATCCTTTTCCTTGGGTTTTTAATTTACCGGCTTCTTTCACTGCACTCTCACTACCGAACGCGACAATATCTTCATAGGCATATACTTCGGCGCATATAAAGCCCCTTTGGAAATCGGTATGGATGATACCGGCGCACTCGGGGGCCGACATTCCATTTTTGAATGTCCAGGCTCGACACTCGTCGCTTCCGACAGTAAAGAATGTTGATAGATTAAGAAGTTTATATGTCGCCTTGATGAGGCGGGCCAGTCCAGATTCTTTGATGTTGAGATCCTGCAGCAGCATTTCCTGTTCCTCTACCGAGAGAGTGGAAATTTCGCTCTCGATTTGGCAAGACACGGGAATAACTTCATTCCCTTCTTTGTGAGCGAGCTCAAACACTTGATTGTAATATTCCGAGTTGGTTGGATTTGATAAATCGCCCTCGCTAACATTAGCGACATAGATAATCGGTTTTTTAGTTAAAAGATGGAAATTGTTTCTCACAAGAGTTTCTTGCTCTTCGCCGAGAGGAACACTTCTAGCAGGAAGTCCTTGTTCAAGAGCATTCTTTAAAAGAGTCAGTACACCCATCTCAAAGATTGAGTCTTTATCTTTTAAAATGCGCGCTTTATTCTCAATTTTTTCAATTCTCTTGCTGACCGTTTCATAATCCGCCATCACAAGTTCGAGATTAATGATATCAATGTCGCGAAGTGGATTGACATTGGTTTCAACGTGAACAATATCGGCATTATCAAAACATCTAACCACTTCAACAATCGCATCGCATTCACGAATATGGGAAAGGAATTGGTTGCCCAAACCTTCTCCTTTGGATGCTCCGCGAACCAATCCGGCAATATCGTAAAATTCAATAGTGGCAGGCACTCTTCTTTGTGGTTTGAATAAGTTGGTTAAAAAGTCGAGCCTCTCATCTGGGACAGCAACAATTCCAGTATTAGGATTAATAGTCGCAAAGGGATAATTGGCGGCTTCAACATGAGAATTTGTTATAGCGTTAAAAAGAGTTGATTTTCCCACATTTGGCAACCCGACAATTCCTGCTTTTAAACCCATAACGTAATACACCCAACTATAGCGTGTATATTATATACGCGTGATAGAGAAAAAACAAAAGCAACTTTAACTCTTTAACGCATCGAGCGGAGAAAGCAACGCAAGATTTTTTGATGTAAAGTAGGTCGATATAGTCGTAACAAAACTAAAAAGAAGCAACATATTAACAAGACTTAGGGGTGAAAAGGCAAACCCGACATCAGCATGTATGAAGAGAGACAACTCGCGGCTAAGAATAATATTAATAATCAGAAGTTCGAGAATAGATAAACAAAACGAAATCAATCCAGTAACAAAACTATGACAAAAAAGGAATTTTTTAGCTTCTTTTTTATTCACTCCAAGACAGAGTGACAAACCGATATCCCTTCGATTTTCATATATATGAAGATAATTTGAAATCGTCAGTAAAAGAGAAGAAATTATCAATGAAGCTATAGAAAAAATGGATAAAGCGAGTTCGATGTATTTGCACACTTGATCCACACTTTGATTGATTTGACTCAACGGATTAACAATAGAATATTGCGGAAAGGCTTTTGTCAGTAGCGAAATTGTTTCATTGATTTTCGAAGATTTTTTCACATCATAAGCAACTGTATTTGTTAGCAAATCAAAACCGCTTACTCCGAGCCTAGATTGAAAAAAACCGATTGACCAGTATGGTTCATGAAAGAGTACCATTTTTGGTGATTCAATTAATCCCACCACTTTGATATCCCTCAATACAAACTCCCTCATTATATCGCCTTGGCTATTTACTCTTTCGCTGCTCGTGAAAGCTAAGTGCAAAATTTTATTGATTACGTTGAGTTTATTAAAAAGAACCTTTGCCATTCCTGTCGATATAACAATCTCGTCTAAACTTCTAGGCAATTCTCCTTTCGCAATCTCTGAGATTAGCGGGCGAAATATAACCCCATTTTGTGATGTTTGGCTGTAGTGACCAGACACAACATCGGTCGGCAAATTAATCATTTCGCCAAATTCAATTTGAGTTCTCGTCAACCCATCTACGGTTTGGTTTAATGACTCCTCGGAAAAAGAAAAATATATTGGTTTGGAAAAACCAATCATCATAGATGATGGAAATGCCGAGTATCCTCCCGGAGAACAGAAAATTTCATTTGATAAATTTGGGGCGTTTTCTTTGAAATATGAACCAAACCGAGGAGGGATGGCCCCCTTTGTGCGAGAAAAAAAGAGCACTCTTGAAAGATCTTTGAATTCAGCATTTTTATACAGCCATGGATAATATTCGGAATCAGCGATTTCAAGCACAGCTGTGTCTGACAAGGGGGAGGAGAAAGATTCTCGCAAGAAGTCGTCTGTTTTGTTTCCTGTTTCAAAATAGTAAATTTTTTTCATTTTCCAAGGAACTTCATCTTTTTGATCGATGGTGTCACTTGTCGGAAACCTCATGCAATTTTCAAACATATATTCGTTCCATGTGTGGTTGCTGTGATAGATTGCTGGTTTATTTTGCAATACAAAACCAACCATGGTTATTAATTGCTGATCACTATATTCCCAGTCACTGTTCTCAAAATCAAAATAAAAAGATATATTTTTGTTATGCAAGTAATTCGATAAAGAAGTTACAGTTCTTTCAATCTTCAGAGAATAACAAATATCTTCAATCATTTTTATCGTGAGACCAAAAACCACTTCATCATCATTCAAATGATAGATTGGTGAGGGCAAGATGTTTTCGGCATTCTCAAGCCAAACAAACTCATTGATATTACGAGAGCTAATACCATCGATGAGGTAATGGTAAGCACCTTCTTGAACATATAAATCGTCGCGATCTTTAAAGAAGCTTTCAAAATCGCAGTAGTAAGTAACCCCAATGTCTTGAATATAATTCTGGTAGGAATCGGCAATTTCACAGGCTTCAAAATAACTGCCGGAATATCGTCCAAAAAGAAGCGGGGAGCTTTCTTGGATTGAAATCATAATTTTTGTCTCATCGACTAGGGAAGAGTAGACCGACTTAATATTCTGAGCGACTGTCTCTGATACACTGTTAGCCGCCCCAATACTTACTAGTCCTAGTGACATAACCATGCAAGTAAAAAAGCTTCGCCACTTATGGGTTTTTATTTTTGATAAAGAGTGATGAAAAAGGAAGGGGAAAGGGATAGTAAATTTATTCTTATGGCGATCCCGATTCTTACAAATAGGCAACGTTACATTCTGTGCTGTCTTTTCATTAAAAACACTATTTAAAACTACGCCATCCTTCATGGTAATTATTTGGTCGGAATATCGCCTCATTAAATCAACATTATGAGAGACGACAACTACCAGCGATTTCTTTGAAATTTTTTCAAGAATTTTCATTATCTCTTCGCCGTTTGTTGCATCAAGACTTCCGGTTGGTTCATCAGCGAGAATAACTTTTGGATCGTTAACCAAAGCTCTTGCTATTGCAACTCGCTGCTTTTCTCCGCCACTAAGTTTGCTAACGCGATTTTTAATTTTATGTGTTAAATTGACAACTTCAACTAAATCGTGGCATTTTCTTTCTTTCCGTGCTTTTGAATCATTACTCAGTATTTCAAGCGGCAACATCACATTTCTCTCGACAGATTCAGTTTCAAAAAGTTTAAAGTCTTGAAAGACAAAACCAAACGTTGTGAGGCGCATCTTGCTCATCTCTTGCTCTGATTTGAAGTTTACATAAGTATTGTCAACATATATTGATCCTTCGTAGGTAGTAAGACCAGAGATACAATTTAAAAGGGTTGTCTTACCGCATCCTGATGGGCCGACAATAGCAATCAAACCTTTAACGGGTAATGATAAATTAATATTGTTTAAAACAATATTTCTGTCGAATTTTTTATAGATGTTTTTTATCTCAATCATTCATCCGAAAGCTCCTGTTTTAAAGAAATTTTCCCCGAAAAAGTAATCGGAATCCAAGTCACTAAGAAGCATAGTAGTATTGTCAAAATTATGACTGCAAGTGGTAAAAGAAATGGAACGCCAAAAAAGTCAACTAACGGAATTTGGACGAGGTCATGAAAACTTGTTATTTGAAAGAGAATTCGATTTGCAATTAAGGCAAACAATGGAGATAAAACAAAGCTAATTAAGACCCCTATCAAGCCAACATCCAAACATTGTTCTCCATAAATATCGAGAATGTCGTTTTTTCGAGCTCCTAGACTTCTCAATATGGCCACCTTTTTCTTATCCAAAGTAAAGTTTGAGAAAGAAATAATACCTAAAATTAAACTGGCTCCCCCGAAACACAAGACGAGAAAAATTTCCATTCCCATTGTCGATGCATCAATCAAACTAAAAAGGGCTTCTGAAACCTCTAATGCCCCACTACTAATAGAAAGAGGACTGTCAATTTTCTCGTTGATGAGTGGAATCTTGTCCATTTGTCGAGCATCCTTGAGAAAGAGACGATAATTATAAGAAGAAATGGCATCGCTGTTTGAACAGTTGCTGATTAAATCAAGCCATGAAATATCGTACCCATAATGATGGCTGAGATCAGTTAAAAATGTTGTCTGGGCTAAATCCTGAAGCGCGACATAAGAATAATAGACTTTTGGGGTTTCTAAAAAATCTAATTCATCAACTATGGCTGACACGATGGCGTCGAAGTCATGTCTCAAATAATTGTGAATAGCTGGGTCGTGTTCGTCCTCTGTGTAATATATGTATTCATATTCCATTGTCAAATGGATGCTATCGTTGACTTTGCATCTCATTTCCTTTGCACATTTATCATTTATGATAACATTTGCTAATGAATCTATTTTTGGTGTTTCGCCTATCGCTAACAATTTACTATTAATTGACTCTGGTTCAAAAGAATAGATAGGACAATAAACAACCTCTCTATAATGCTGATTTTTATGTTGAATAGTTATACCGCTTGTCAAAGCATCCAGATTTTCCTCAAGAAAAAAGAACTGTCTCAAAAAGGTGTTACGCAAGATATCATTTTTATCTGGTCGGGATTGTTTCACAATCGAGAGAGGCGAGCCTTCAACCTTTTTTGTTATCTCGTTGCATAACGTAAGACAACCATAATCTAATTGTTTGAGTGTTTCTTTAGCGACGACCTGGTCTGATCCGCTCGAAAAACCAATAATTAAAAAGCAGAAAATTAAACTCACTGTTAGCGCGAAACAACCAATTAAGTTTCTTTTCAACCCTTTAAGGAAGTTTGTCTTGATGATTGGGCGCATCCAGTGTTTGTTTTTGCTTTTTCTTTGTCGCGAAAAAGGTAGACCATTATTTTCTTCTCGGTAAATTTTGTTATTAACACATTTCCCATCGGAAATTGTAATGATTCGATCAGCATATTGACTGACTAGTTCTTCATTATGCGAAATTAGAATAACGAGTTTTTTTCGACTCGCTTGTTTGAGAATTCCCATTATTTCAATCGCGTTTTTTCCATCAAGCGCCCCCGTTGGTTCATCTGCGAGAATTATTTGAGGGTTGTTGATTAGAGATCTTAGGATTCCTACTCGCTGTTTTTCTCCACCACTTAAGTCGGCACATCTTTTTTTGTACAAATCTTTGGGGAAATTGATTCCCTCAAGTAGAGTAAAGGAGTCTTCTTTAGCGGAAGAATGCTTTTGTCCTGAAATCAGCATTGGCAGCATGACATTAAATAGGGCGGTCTCCTCTTCCAGTAAATTGTAGTGTTGAAAAATCACTCCTATTGTTTTATTTCGATATTCATCTTTCTT
>JAAYDH010000116.1 GCA_012729405.1 Erysipelotrichaceae bacterium | reverse complement strand
AGGCCGAGTATAGTCCAGGAACAACATACACCCACGGTGATGGGGATACCTACTATAACGGAATAAGCGATTCACTGACAGGCACCAATCTTTTGAATGCTTTGAGAAATTTAAACTCTTCAAAACGAAAGAAGACCGTCGGCTATTCTGCCATGAGTACGTCGATAGGAAGCTCAGCCTACATTTACACGGATTATGATCCAAACTACGCGACAACCAATAATGGGGTCACAAAAGGGACAAGGGTTTTAAGCTTTTATTCAGGGACGTCTATTACGAACTGGAACCGCGAACACACTTGGCCAAACTCGCATGGTGGAAACTTAATTGAAGCCGATATCCACATGACTCGTCCAACAATAACGAGTGAAAATGGTTCAAGAGGCAACTCTTTCTATGTTGAAGGAATGAAGCATAGTTCAAATGGATGGGATCCTGCGATGGAGTCTTTCGGTGTTGAAAGTTATCGTGGCGACTCAGCTAGGATAATTTTTTATGGCGCAGTTGCTAATTCAGCATTAAGCATTGTTGACCTATCTTACCACGCAACTTCAAACGCCAACAGAGACAACATGATGGGAAAATTATCTGATTTACTTAAATGGAATTTGCAATATAGTGTTCAACAAAGAGAGCGGAATAGAAACGAAGGCGCTCAATACCTTCAAGGTAATCGCAACCCATTTATCGATCACCCTGAATATGCCTGTAAGATTTGGGGAAACACTAATACCACGACACAGAACATCTGTGCGTCCTATGGAGAGGCTCCAAACACAATCACATTGAGCCCTTCAAGTTCAACAATTGCTGTCGGAGGAACCGTTACATTGAATGTAAATGTTGACTCTGGCTCTTCAGAAGTTACTTGGTCGAGCAACAATACCGCAGTCGCCACTGTAAGCAACGGAGTCGTCACTGGAAGGGCTGCTGGTACAGCAACCATTACTGCGACTTCAAAACTCGACAATGTTGTCAAAGGCACTGCAACAGTGACCGTAAAATCAATATCGTCTTTAGCTGTTAGTGGAACTCCTAGTAAAAAAACCTATACCGCAGGAGAAACATTTAATCCTGCCGGACTAACTGTTACCGCAACATATAACGATAATTCGACCTCAAACGTCACTAGCGGCGTCGTTTGGACGCCTTCCCCACTAACTGCTGGTACAACAAGTGTAACGGGCACCTATGCAGGTAAAAACGTTACTGTCAGTGGAATAACTGTTCAAAGTAATAAAACTGTGACTATTAATAAGAGCAACAGCGGTTTGCCAGCAACTGGGGCCAGCAGCCCTATCATCAAAGCTTACACAGTGAAAAACGGCACAATTAATGACGGCACCATGAGCATCAAATGGGGAGCAGGATCATATAACTACACTCAGTACGACGAAATCGGGCTTCCTAATGGGGTTAAGATTGAACCTAATGACTCAACATACGTCAAAACAATTACAGCCGATTTATACGGCTACATCAATAGCGATGTCTACGCAAACGGAATCAAAATCACTGGAACGCAAGGAACATCAACTATTAATCAAAACAGCAAGGTGATGATTTACACCATCAATTCCAGCAACTGGTATATCGTTGGCAACACCGCAGAGCATGATCAAGCTTTCTACTCACTCATATTCAGTGTTGGCGAAGATAGTTCTACACCCGCAGTTCCTGTTACAGGCGTTTCATTAAATAATTCCTCTCTTTCAATTAGAGTTGGAGAGACTAAAACCTTAGTAGCAACAGTTAATCCAAGTAACGCAGATAATAAAATTGTCGCTTGGTCGAGCAACAATACCGCAGTCGTGACAGTTGATAACAATGGTTTAGTGACTGCTGTTGCAGAGGGTTCTGCTAAAATTACAGTCAGGACTGAAGACGGCGACTTTTCAGCCGTGTGCGATGTGACAGTGTTGTTAGAGGGTGCTGGGGGATGCGGTGGTTCAATCGCTATTACAAGCGGTGTCATCGCTGCCTTATCAGTCGTTGGAATGACATTCTTAATTATTCGAAAAAAGAGAATATCTTAATCTAGTTAAAAAAAGGCCCTTAGGAATCTAAGGGTTTTTATTTCATTTAAAGAATAAATGATTTTAGCTCTTCCCAACTGGGGTGGGCTATTATGACCTTTTCTAAGGCCTTATTAAACAAGGCCTTTTCTAAAGGTTTGCGAGGATCGGGAACTCGGCTATATGATTTCCTAGATGCCTCTAAAGCTCTTAGACATTCGTAGTGGGATTTATCAACAATTCCTGCAATAAGGATATAGGTTCTGATCGAACCCAAAGATTTATCTGAAGCCAACTCTCTTTTTTTGTCCATTGAGACATTTGATCCGCAATAGGCTTCAACCTCTTCAAATGGCTTCGTTAACATGTTGATATAAATGATTTGATTTTCTGCGGTTGCAACGATTTTATTGGATGATTTTTTGTTATCGATAATCTCTTTAAAAATGCTCTCCGCTTCACCGAATTTTTCCTCACTCATCAAAACGTAAGCCTTGTTGAGGTTGATGTCTGCTGAGAAATTTGAATCTTTCGTTTCCTTAAATGCCTTTTCTTCAAGTTCGTTGGAAATCTGACCAGTGACTTCGGTATAAAGCATTTGGTTGAATGCGTGGCGGTTTTTTCGAGACCCAACGAGTCTTAAGCGATAACCATCATTCAATGAATCAAGGCGAAGAGGAACGATGTTATAGAACAAAATTGCTCCTCCAACAACTCCGATTGTCAAAATAAAGTAGGCCCAATCAACCGCAAAGGTATTTGTGTTTTGAACGGATGTAATCAATAAGTATGCAAAGAGAACTAAAACAATTTCAAGCCCGTAGAACAAGGAACCGAAAAGAAGAAACGCGGAAGGATTTGGTTCTTTTTTAGCATTTTTCTTTGGTAATATTTTTGTCTCACCAGTCAGTCCGTCAAAACGGGCCATATGGAATTTAGTCTTCCCTTGGTCTTTAAAGAACATAAAACCAAGGATGTTGATTGACACAATCTCATAACGTCCAGCCTTTGCTCCTGCCGCGTGAGCTAACTCAAACAATATCGCATTAAATATGACACCTACAATGATTGCAGCGAAGAAAAATAGAACATACACAAACCAATTGGTTGCACCAAAAACGTATGAGGTTTGGATGGTTCCGTGCGGACGAATCACAAAGTAAAAATAAACAGCAATGCCGCCAAGAATGGCGATCCACACTGATAATCCACTAATATCTTCTTTTTTCATAAAAGTCCTTTCTTGAGGCAACTTGAGTAGATTACTCGAGCCACTTCTTGATCGATTGGTTTTGTGTGATGGCCAACAATCCGTGTACCACCATTGGAAAACTTCTTCACTAATAAATCAATATCCGCGTTTTTTATGTCTAAATCTTTATAAGATTTTGGCATGCAAAGGAAGTCGAAATAGTCTTCTAATATTGCCACACCCTTCTTAGCGTTTTCAAGTTTGTTCGGAAGATGTGAATCAAACACGTTCCTTGCCAGTTGATCAAACTTCTCGATGTCATATTGCAAATATACTTTTGCCCAAGCAGGAAAAAGAAGAGCGAGTCCTGCTGCGTGAGCAACATGCGGGTAGACACCACTCAGAGCATGCTCTAGCTGGTGAATAGGCATTCCGTATTGCTTACCAATACTGGTGAGTCCGTTATGTGATAAGGAAGACGCAAGCATCAAAGCGCCGCGCGCTTCATAATCCTGAGGGTTTTGCATTGCTCTTCGCCCCGCATCAATAATTTTGCGCAACAATCCTTCAGCTAATCCGTCTGCGATTTCAAATTCGATTGACGGAGAAAGATATCTCTCAAGTGTGTGCATAATAATATCCACAATCCCGTAGGCGGTTTGAGTTGGGCTCACAGAATATGTTAGTTCAGGATCTTCAATTACAAATACAGGTCGAACATGATGAGAGTTAAAACCGGATTTATAAAAACTTCTATCGTCTTGAATGACACAAGAGGTTGACATTTCACTGCCCGATGCAGAAATGGTGAGAATGACACCAATGGGCAAACCTTTTGTCGGTCTAGCAGTGTGGCGATTAAAATCAAAACAATCTCCATCGTAATAATAACCTACAGCAATTAATTTTGCGGTATCGATAACTGAGCCGCCACCAATCGGTAAAAGAAAATCCGGGTTAAATTCACGAGCTATTTCAAGACCTTTATAGACTAGGTCAACTGTTGGGTTTGGTCTAACGCCTTCCAAGATTCGATATTCGATATTGAAAGCTTTTAAGGATGTAATTACGAGGTCTAGCAAGCCGCTTTTTCTGACTGAAGATTGACCTAAAATAATGATTACTTTTTTTGCATTTTTAGTGTGAAGTATCTCACCCACCAGTCGGGCTTTACCCTTGCCAAAATAGAGTTCTGTCTTAATATCAAAATTAAAATCATTCATGTCATTTTCTCCTTATTTTAGCGAAGTTACGCACTGCTTTTTTCAAATTATCTTCATCTTCAAAGCAGAAGCAATTCATCAAACCTTCGAGTGATTTTGTCTTGTATGTTGATAGGTAATATACAATCGAATTTGAGTAAGCAAGAGCGTAAAAACGAGCGATGGTTTTTCGATCATTTGGCTTAAGTTTCTTACTCTCAATAATTTCTTCAATAAATCTCAGTATGTTCTGATAACAAATGTTGTAGATGAATTCCTGAAAGAGTTCCTTTCCTGCTGATGAGAGGGTGGCATCAATAAAGTTCTTATTAGATGTATAGTATGCGTAAATTATTTTAACCAACTTTTTTATGTTGGTGGCCTCTTCGGCCTTAGGAATGCTCTCGTCTAAAAAAACAAGAGTTAAGAGATCGTATATGTCGTGGAAGTGGTAATAAAAAGTTTGACGATTAATTTTGCATCGTTCCGAAAGCATGGTCACTGAAATGGAGTCCAACGGGACTTCAGACATCAATGATTTTAAGGTTTCCGCCAAGCGATGTTCTGTTTTCATTTTAAGAGTGCATACTCCTTGCTAATCTCAGCTCCAACAATTGCGTTGTTGATAACAAGATGGATGTTGGACTCTAAAGAGTCTCCTCCGGTTAATTCAACAATTTTTTTGAGTAGGAAGGGCGTTACTTCTTTGCCTTTTATTCCGAGTTGCTCGGCTTCACCAAGAGCTTTCTGAATTGCGTGATTAATTACTTTTGAATCCATTGCGTATTTTTCAGGAATTGGATTAGTAATTAAAATTCCGCCATCAAGACGGTTTTGACGTTTGTGGTAAATGACTTCGGCGGCTTCTTTATAACTATCTAGTTGATAATCAACCGGTAGACCAGAATGAGGGGTGTAAAACGCAGGTAATTCTTTGGTTTTAAACCCGAGAACGGGAACGCCCATAGTTTCTAAATATTCAAGGGTCAACGGCAAATCCAATATCGCTTTTGCGCCAGCGCAAACAACTGTTACGTTGGTCTTGGCTAGTTCTTGTAAATCGGCTGAAATATCCATTGTTTCAGTTGCATGTCGGTGAACACCACCAATACCACCGGTTACAAACACTTCAATGCCTACTTGACTGGCGATTATCATCGTGGCTGCAACAGTAGTTGCGGCCCACATTTTCTTCGCGTAGACAACCGGCAAATCACGGCGAGAAACCTTAACGATTTCTTGTCGCTTTCCAAATTGCTCAATCTCATCAGAAGTCATACCAACAACTGCGACTCCATTGATAATTCCAATTGTTGCCGGAATCGCTCCGTGTTCACGAATCGCTTGCTCAACTTCGAGAGCGGTTTTTACGTTCTTTGGGTAGGGCATTCCGTGGGAAATAATTGTGCTTTCAAGGGCGACAACTGGTTTACCTTTTTCTAAAGCTTTCTTCACTTCATCATTGATCTTGATCATCTTTTTCAGCTTCCTTCCATTGCTTCGCAAAATTAATCGAAATTAAATATATACTAGCTGATAACAAAATTAACAACCCTATTGTAAAATAGTTGGTTCCCGTGAGCGACAAGAAATCAATCTTGAAAATTAGGTCAACGCTTTGTGTTGCGTAGTCGTAAATGCCTATTCCAACCAAACATCCCACCACAAGAAGAGAAATAACCGAGAAAACAATTTTTCTAAACTTGTCAAACGGTGAGCATACTTGGAACAAGACTACTAGACTCATTATCGTATAGATAATTATTGCCATTGCGTTCGCTGTTGAAGAGGTGGCGAGATAAATGCCCGCATCATAATCAAAATCAAACGGAACTCCTGTTGCCATGCCAAGGTTTTGGAAAATCAAAAGCAGATAAACAATACCAACCGGAACAATGATCGATACTGCTGCCGGGATGGCTTTTTTAAGAACGTTTTTAATGAATGATCCCTCAATGATTCCCTTGCTTTTTTGAAGCGACAAAAAGAAGGCCGCAATGCCAATTGAAAGAATCTCCCAAATGTACATAAAGTTAGTAATGAAGGGATATACAATTTCTCCGTTTTGCATTATCACTGATGTTAACAAGAAAACCACTGAGAAAAAGACTGCAAAACAAGTTTTGACAAGGAATAACGAAGCCGTCCTTTGGAGATTGTTGATAACCCTTCTACCTTCGGCGACAACGTCTGGCAAGACCGAGAAATCAGAATTCAATAGCACGATGTGAGACACATTCCGCGCTGCGTCGGTTCCTGATGCCATTGCTATCGAGCAATCCGCGCGTTTAAGGGCAAGAACATCATTAACTCCATCACCAGTCATGGCAACGGTGTTTTTGTTTTCTTTAAGGGTTTCGATAATAACTTCCTTTTGCTCTGGGGTAACGCGCCCAAAAACAGTGTAATGACTCGCTACTTCTCTTACGTTCTCAAGTGTCATGTTTTCAAGAGAAATATAGTTTTCTGCTTCTGGGATTCCAACCTGGCGAGCAATTTCGCTGGTGGTGGAGGCACTGTCTCCGGAAATAACTTTGATAACTACATTGTTTTCTTTAAACCATTTGAATGTTTCAATAGCGCTTGGACGAATTCGGTCTTGTAAAACGACAAGAGCGATGGGGGTTAAAGAACCAGGAATCTTTGAGTTTTGAATAGAGGAGGGTGTCTCGCCTACTACCAAAACTCGATAGCCGAGCGAGGTGTGTTCTTCTGCTTTGGACATGACTGCTTTTTTATTGGTTAAATCGAGAAACTCAATGGCACCAATTACATATGTTTTTCCACCCTTAAATGAAGCGGCGGAATATTTATTTTCACTATTGAAGGGCAAAGTTTCAATTACTCCGGCTGAAAGTTCATATTTAAAATAGGCTTTTAAAGCCTTGGCTGTCGGATTGTCATCCATCGTTGCTGCGAGGATATTTGAGACAATTTGAGCAATCTCCTCTTTATCTCTCGCTCCAAGTGGGAGAACGGCTTTAACATTCATCGTACCATCGGTAATGGTTCCGGTTTTGTCGATACAAAGAATATTTGTCCTTGCGAGCATTTCAACTGAATAGAAGTCCTGAACTTGGGCTTTCTTTTTTGCTAGAGCAATAACACCGACCGCTAGAGCGACCGATGTTAAAAGGTAGAGTCCTGAAGGAATCATTGATACCATTGATCCAGCTATTGGGTTAATGGAATTTTTTGCATCCTGTATTGTGCTGAATTGGCCAAACAAGTAGTACGCCAAAACGGTTAGTGAGCCGATTGTAATCACAAGAGATCCGATAACAATAAATAGTCTTCTTAGAGAGCGAAGGATTTGAGAAGGAGAGCGGCGGAATTTATTTGCGGCTTGTTGTAACCCTTCAATATAACTATCTTTGCCGATTTTCTCGACCTTAGCATTAGCTTGTCCGCTAACAACGTAAGAACCTGAAAAGAGGGTGTCTCCTGGCTGTTTAGTCACATCGCGAGGCTCTCCAGTCAACATCGACTCATTAACGATTAAAGTTTGATCGAGCAAAATGCAGTCCGCGCTGATTTGCGAATCGCGAGCTAATACAATAATGTCATCTAAAACAATGTCTCTTGTGTTAATGACTTGTTTCTTGCCGTCTCTAATGACGATTGCTTTAGGTTGCGTAATCAATCGCAAACGACCCATTAAAACACGAGCTTTTATATCTTGATATAAACCAATAAGGATATTTGGAATGAGGACCAAAAGGAAGAAAAGACTTAAATACGCCCCGGCCCAAATCATTAAACCAGCTATGCCAAATAAAACGATGTTAAAGAAGCTGAAAACGTTATCAAAGAAAATTTGAGTATAGCTTTTACCAATCGCCGCTTTCGTCTTATTGAATAGTTTGTCTTTGAAACGACTCGCGACTTGCTGGGATGAAAGACCCCCATCAATAGATGGATTAAAACGCTCAATGGTCGTATTTTTTGAATCTCGGTAAGTAATCATACTTACAACTATAATAAAAAAACTTGGACATAAATCCAAGTTTATTCATCAACAAAGTAATTTAGAGAATGAAATATTGTCTCGTGTCTTCTACTTTTCTAAGCAGATAATCATCATCACCCTTTTCGATTTCGGTGTAGAGGTAAGAGGAGCTGGAAATCATTCCATCATCAATCTGAATATCGATTAAATAGGTAACTTCAAAGTCATCTCCCTCTTCCGTGGTTTGATTTGCTTGGGCGAGGTAACGAATTTCTACTTCCGTGGAAGAAGTGTTGCAAAAAGCTTCAAAACTCACCGTAAAACGATTAGCAGGAGCGCGTACTTCGTTTTGGTAATTGACATAGTCAATGGTACTCACAAGATGCTCGGCAATCTCACTTGATCTAGTAAGGTTTGTCTTTAAGAAATATTGAGAGGCGTTGTAGGTTTTTTCAATGCTGCTGTTGTATGTTTCAACATCGTAATCGAAAGCCTCAACATATGTGCTATCCTCTTGTGATCTTTGGAGCAAATAGGTTCCACTCGCATCAATTGAAGTGTGGTCTAATTGGGGAGGATCTTCTTCGTTATAAACCCACCTTTCATCATGAATGATCGAGGCACCAGAAATTGTGTAAGTAGTGTTGTTTCTAACCAAAGAATTAACCATTGAATAGTCGATATCTCCATCGGTTCTTGATTCTGGGTTGTCTACATCATCAGAATCAGGATATAAAACTTGATTTATTTGGGTATGGATAACTTTGTTCGCGTAAAAATCGTTGGAATTAAGAACCGATAGAAGTCCTTCAAGATTTTCTCCGGTTATCGATTGCTCAGTGAGCAGGAAAGTGTCGGCCAACCAATCACCTAAATCAGTTTTGTTCTCGTAATCAAAAATATCATCCTGTTCAATTGTCGGATCTTCATATTCATAATCGTCCTCTGTTTTTTGTCCCCCCGTGCAGGAGGTCAAAATTAGAGCACCAGCTAAGAGCAATAAGAGTTTTTTGTTCATCTACTTTTCCTCTTTTTTTTAAAATACTCTTTGATGATTTGAGAACATTCCTCAGAAAGAATTCCT
>JAAYDH010000139.1 GCA_012729405.1 Erysipelotrichaceae bacterium | reverse complement strand
TTCATCAACTCTTCAACTGTGATGGAATTAGCAAAAGCGGGAGTCGACGTTAGCGAACTCGTTCCTCCAAGTGTACTAAAAAGATTAAAATAGTATTATTTTAGGATAATCAAAGACGCCATGCGACCTGCTGGCGTTTTTAAATACGCAGAATAACACTTTGAGTCTTTGACAGTATCAATGTTGATATCAGAAATATTTTTCATTGGAATACCTGCGCAAATTAGATCCAAGACATTTGATTCATTCATATCGAAATAATCGTCGAATAGTGGGCAGCCAGCAATCGTGACTTTTTCCCTTTCCTCGTCTGATAAAAGGTACGATCCTTTCCGACGCGATGGTCCGAGGACAACTTTGATATTGTCAGGATTTAAGTTCTCCTGGTTAATCACGTGTTTTATTGCTTTGTAAGCGATATGTTTGAGGGTTCCGGGAAAACCGGCGTGGATAATGCCCACGAGTGGGACAGTTAAGTCATAAAAGAAGATTGGTACGCAATCAGCATGAAAAATGCCGACGGCTAAGCCTCTTTCTTTTGTGTATAACGAATCAGCTTCGATGCCTTCTTCAAAACTAAATGAACCTCTTCCGATATCTAATAATGTCGCTTCCTTGATGACGTCACTATGTGATTGATGGGTGAAAACTAGATGGGAGACATCGACATTGAGAAATTCAGCGATTTCTTTACGCCTCTTTAAAACTGCTTCCTTATCATCAAGGATATGAAAAGCAACATTGCCTAACCCAGTGGTTGTGGTCAACGCTTTAATTCGATCAGAGGTGCGATATTCAAAGTACTTCATAGGATTAAAAAACCGTCTAGTGACGGTTTGTTTTTTTATTTGTGATAGTCGTCGGAGAAGATGCCAAGGTGGTTCCAGCAATCCCAAATTTGTCTTGCCATATCGAAGTTGGAAGTGCTCCCCTCACGCCCTTTGTAAGCGAAGAGAATTTCACTAACGCCAAAGTCAGTGGTGTAGTAAGGTTGATCGCCACTCAAGTCAATCATCATTAATGTTGGAGTCTTGAAGGTATTCTCTTCAGAGAAGATTTCTGAGTAATATGTTTCTGGGTCGGCGTTCTCAAGATTGTGGACATAAGGATTCTCTAATGTCGCAGCGACTTCAAAGAATTCATCGTATCTTGTTCCGGTGTCATTGCCACTGATGTATTTAGAGAAGTATAAGTCGCCATCATCATTTTTACCATCGACATAGATGCTCGCGATTTTGAATGGCTCATCCTCTTTATCTAAATCATCAAAACTGAATTCACCTTTACCCCAGTTTGCTTGGGCAGTTTTTAAACCATAGTAGTTGCTTTCGCAGTCTGCACATCCTTCAATTACGAAGGCTAGGAAGAATTTCTCACCGTATTTCTTGGCATAATCAGTATTTGAAGGATCATCGGGGTTCATGATGTATTTGAACATCTTATCAACACCGCTGTTCTCGTTTGAAGATTCAACGCCACTCCAAGAAAGTTTGTATTTTCCATAGTAGGCTTCCGCAGCACTATCGTCGTTTTTAAACATACTCTTCATTCCATCAACAATGTAAGGAATAGAGAAAATCAAGGCAAAGATACCTCCGACGATTAATAAGGGTTGTACCCATGCTGTATCTGCAATCCAACGGCCAATTCTTGCAAAGAATCTACCGATAGCTTTCAAAACCTTCATAATATAGCCTCCTATATATTCATATAGCGAAAATATCTTATCATTTCGCATTTTCTAGTGCAACAACATATTTTTTTATCTTGGAATGCACCTTTGGAACTACCATCTAAATGAGATGGCACTTGTAAAAGTATAACAAATGCGTGATTTGACACAAAGATATTGTTTTCGGGCTATGGAATAATTAAAATACAAACGAGTTAATTATGCGCAAAATTGAGCATTTCAAAAAGAAATACAACGACTTCATGTACGACCACATTCATTTGAAGCGCTTCATGCACGAAGTCAATGGTGTAATGTGCGGAACAATCTCTGCGCTTTTATATGCTTTTGGATTCGCCTGCTTTATTTCTGCTTTCCTTGAAGGAGACAATTTCACAATTGTCACTGGAGGGGTATCTGGTTTAGCGCAAAACGTCGCTCTGTTTTTGCAATTCACCACCAAAATTAAACTTAATCCTGGGCAAATTCAAGCCATCGGCTATACTTTGCTGAATATTCCCTTATTAATCTTTGCTTTTTTCAAAATCGGAAAGCGATTTTCCATCCAAACAGCGATCAACGTTATTCTTTCCTCTCTTTTCCTATGGCTTTTTAATCAGTACGGCCAAGACATCATACGTTCGGTTGTTGAATCACCCGTCATGTCCTATCCAACCAGTAATACAGCCCGCAGTAGTCTAATTATCGTACGTGCTTTATTCGCCGCCATTTGTACGGGCTTCTCAAGCGCAATCGCCTTCAAGGGTGATACATCGTGCGGTGGCATTGATATCGTAACCTACTACGTTTCGATGAGAAAATCGACATCAGTCGGAAAATATTCTATTATTTTCAATAGTTTCATCGTCGGCTTGTATTCAGTAATTATTATTGTTCACAGCTTCACTATGGGAACATTCGGCTCTGAATTTGGAACTGCAATTCTCTCGTTGATGGTTTCCTCCGTCTATCAATTTATTACTAGTTTAATAGTTGATATGATCCATTTGCGGAACAAGAAGATTCAAATCGAATTTATTACAAAAAACCCTGCATTAGGTCAAGTGCTTATATCAAATTTCCCGCACGGAGCAACCATGTCCCAAGCGGCAGGTGTTTACTCTAACGAATCAAAAATCGTTATTCGGATGGTGGTCTCCTCATTCGAAACTCAAAAAGTTGTCGCGGTGGCCAAACGAGCAGATCCTCATGTATTCATAACCGTTACCTCTCTTGTTCAGGTATATGGAAACTTCTTTATTAGACCCGTTAATTAAAAAAACTCCATCGAAGTCGACGGAGTTTCTTATTTAACCTTTATTTTAATATAACGCGGTGGAATATTTTCTTGCCTTTTTTGATTTTTATTCCCCTAATTAAATCTTCTTTTTTGACGATAAGATTGACATCTAAGATCTTGTTTCCATCGATGCTAATTCCGCCTTGTTCAATTAAGCGGCGGCCTTCGCCTTTTGAAGTGGCGAGGCCAGTAAGAATTAAAATTTCAAGTAGCGATTTTTCATCTAGCGCATCACTTGGAAGCTCGGTTGTTGGCATGTTGCTGTCGTCACCCTCTCCCCTAAATAGGGCGCGAGCGCTTTCCTGTGCTTTAGTTGCTTCTTCCTCGCCGTGAATCAGCTTAGTAATTTCAAAAGCGAGAACTTCTTTTGCTTCGTTGATGCGAGATGAACCCCAGTGTTCAATTTCATCGATTTTCTCAAGCGGTAAAAATGTGAGCACTTTCATGGATTTAATAACCATGTCATCTTCAATGTTTCTCCAGTATTGATAGAAATCAAAAGGCGATGTCTTTGCCCCATCGAGCCATACAGCTCCCCCAACCGTTTTACCCATTTTGACACCCTCGTTATTAGTTAAGAGAGGAATGGTGAGAACATAGGCGTCCTTGCCTGTTTTTTTGCGGATTAGTTCGGTACCACCGAGCATGTTGCTCCATTGGTCGTCCCCGCCAAATTGAATCTGGCAGCCATAGTGCTGATGGAGATAGTAAAAATCGTAAGACTGCATAATCATGTAGTTGAATTCAAGGAATGTTAATCCTTTTTCCATTCTCTGCTTGTAGCATTCCGCAGCAAGCATCTTGTTGACAGAAAAACAAGAGCCGACGTCTCTTAATAAATCAACATAATTGAGTTTTAATAACCAGTCAGCGTTATTCAAAGCTAGTGCTTTTCCTTCACTGAAATCGATAAACTTAGACATTTGTTTTTTAAAACAATTAATATTGTGATTGATGGTATCCAGACTCATCATGGAACGCATATCACTCTTTCCAGAAGGATCGCCAATCATCGCGGTTCCTCCGCCCAACAAAACAATAGGCTTGTTGCCCGCCATTTGAAGGCGTTTCATTAAAGATAATGTCATAAAATGACCGACATGAAGAGAATCGGCCGTCGGATCAAAACCAATATAGAAAATTGCTCTCCCGGTATTAATTAGGTCACGAATTTCCGCTTCATCGGAAACTTGAGCTACCAATCCACGTTTGACTAGTTCTTCATAAATTTTCATATTTGTCTCCTTCGGATAAAAAAATCCTCGAATACAGAGGACGACTTAATCGTGGTACCACCTCAGTTTAAACAACTCTCGCGAATTGTTCCTTAGTGTGTGCTATCGCACAACCTTCGCTGTTTCGGGCGAACCCGTCTATCCCTACTAACTTCAGGTAGCAGCTCGGGAATGTATTCCATCAGTCTTAACTTCATCCTTGCACCAGCCGGATTATCTCTCTTCGCCAGTGACCTAATGTACTTGTTTCCTTCAACGCTTTGTACATACAAATTAACATATTCTTACTAAAAAGAATATATTTAGTGAACAAAAAGGTTAGACTACTTTTATAATCTAACCATGTTTAGTATATAGAATAATTTAAAGTTGACTAAGCCGTGATAGTGGTGTTCGAACTATAATCTTCTAACAAGCCATTATCATCGTATTTGTAAAGACCGACAGTATTTGTATCCCCTGTTTCAATAACAGTGAACGTTCTCATCTTTTCAGGAGTCTTACCATTTTCATCAATCCAAGTTCCTGTATTGATGTAATATTTGCCATCTCCAAAGGAATCGAGAATTGGATTATGAGTGTGACCAAAGATGACAATATCAACATCTTCTTCAGCGTTTTCAATATATTGAGCCTTGGCTTGATTGGAGAAATATTTAGAAGACAACGCTCCGGCTGCGGCTTCAATAAAACTGTTTGGAACACTAACATTATTGATTACTTGGCGGTCTGCCCAAGTGCGTTGAATGTTGCGATATAAAGTAGGCGCAGAGATGGTGCCGTCTTCTTCTTGCGCAGGATAGAAATCGAGGAATGAATAAGAGTCATCAAATCCAGCAAAATGCATATCAAATACATCTTCCTCTAATGGTTCATTTGGAGTGAGATGAGCTGAGATGGTTTGGAGAATTTGATAGTACATAAATGCTCCATATTGATCGGTGTCACTGACATCTGGCACATCAGTAACCACTGGTAATTCTCTTTCATTTTCTGGTTTACCTTCTATTACCCAAGTTGCTCCGTAACGGGCATAGAAATAGCCAGAAGGTAGTATAGTGTCATCATTATCGACAAGTTCAGCATTTGTTAATGTATCAGGAGCTGAGAATGGATCATAACGATGACCATGTTCAATGGCAATTTCGTTATGCTCACCAGTATAGTAGACACCGACACCGCGAGCATCAGAAACATGAACGATTCCCGGAATAGCTTCTTCAAGA
>JAAYDH010000110.1 GCA_012729405.1 Erysipelotrichaceae bacterium | reverse complement strand
GCCGATAAGGTCATCTCAAAGATAACTTTATTTTTCATATTTGGCCTCGTTTTTATTAATTATGAGGTTCAATCCAATCAAATTAATATTTGGATCGTAAATAAACGAATCCTTCAATATCTCTTTAACATAGATCGCTCCACCACCAGTAAGAATATGTTTTGTTGGATAACCCAGTTCTTTTTCAATCCGATTGACTAAGCCGAGAATCATATCGCTATGGCCGAAAAGGATGCCGGCGTTCATAGCTTCAATCGTATTTTTTGCTAAGATTGTTTTGGGTTTTTCTAGGGAAACGCTAGGCAATAATGCCGCGCGATGAGTGAGGTTCTCCGCGCTGATAGAAATGCCGGGCACAATCAGAGCGACCGAGAAATATCCATTCTTATCAAGCAAGAGAATTTTACTCGCCGTCCCTAAATCAGCGATGATACACGGATAGCCATAGACTTCTTTCGCGCCGACTAAATCGGCGATTAAATCGTTGCCTATTTCGAGAGGATTATCGACCTTGAAAGACAAGCCGGTTTTAATACCGGGTTCGATAATCATTAATTCTTGCTTGAAAACTGACCTAAACGCTTCCTTTAAGGGAATATTCAAAGCCGGAACGACAGATGAAAAAATGATGTTACTAATTTTAGTTATGTCGATGTTTTTATTAATGACTTGCTGCTTAATTAAAGCCGCATATTCATCTTGTGTTTTGATAATTTCGACAGTTAGGGCAAATTGGTCCTTGAGGCGATTGTCCTCAAAAAGACCAACATTGATTGTGGTGTTGCCCACATCGATACATAAATTCATGTTTACCTCCGCTACAATCTCACTAAGTGAGTATCGTGCTTTTGTTATTATACAACAATGTTGATAATTTTGTTCTTAACGATAATAATTTTTTTCAAGCTCTTGCCTTCAATGTGTCTTAAAACGCCTTCTTGCTTGAGAGCAATCTCTTGCACCACTGCATCATCAAGGTCCTTTTCGACTTCGATTGTGGCTCTTAATTTTCCGTTCACCGAAACCGCCATGTTGACTGTTTGGCTGACTGCTTTTGCAGGATCAAAGGTTGGCCAGGATTCAAAAGCAATAGTTGTCTTATGACCGATAATTTCCCAAAGCTCTTCCCCAACATGCGGAATTATACAGGAAATAAGTTTGAGAAACCCTTCTGCGTATTCACGGGAAATATGGCCGAGGCGATAAACTTCATTCGCGAAGATCATCATTTGGCTAATCGCGGTATTGAAAGCGAGATTCTCGTAATCTTCGCTGACTTTTTTCACGGTCTGGTGGTAGACCAAGTCGAGATCAGGAGTGGCTTGCTTAACCACGAAGTTATTCTCAGCAATCATTCGGTAAACGCGCTCGATGAATCGTCTCGCGCCTTCGACGCCTTGGTCGCTCCATGGTTTGCTCGCTTCGAGTGGTCCCATGAACATTTCGTATAGACGAAGCGTATCGGCTCCATATTTAGCCACGACATCGCTTGGGTTGATGGCATATTCGGGATAGCGCTTGCCCATCTTGATTCCGTTTGCGCCAAGAATCATTCCTTGATGGAATAATTTCTTAAATGGTTCATCAAAGGAAATATAGCCTTTTTCGTGGAGATATTTTGTCCAAATGCGAGCGTAAATCAAGTGGCCGACCGCATGCTCTGGTCCGCCGATATATAAGTCAACCGGGAGCCAGTGATCTGCTAATTTCTTATCGCAGAAAATTTTGTCATTTTGCGGATCGACATAGCGCAAGAAGTACCAGCTAGATCCGGCACTTCCAGGCATGGTTGAAGTTTCGCGGACACCTTTCATGCCATTTCTATCATATCGCTTCCATTCTAGAGCTTTCTCCAAAGGAGCTTTGCCGTTAGAAGAAGAATAATCATCTAATTCTGGCAACTCAAGAGGCAGTTCATCGTCGCTTAAAGGATAGATTTTTCCATCGTCTCCATGAACGACTGGTACAGGTTCGCCCCAGTAACGTTGGCGGGCGAAAATCCACTCTCTAAATTTATAATTAATTTTCTTCTCGCCGATATGGTTGGCGACAAGGAAATCAATCATCTTGTTAATTGCATCTTCTTTGTTTAAACCATTAAGGAAGTCAGAATTAATATGCAGTCCATCTCCTTGGAAAGCCTCAATGGAGACATCTCCGCCTTCTAAAACAGGAATAATATCGAGATTAAACTTCTTAGCAAAAGCGTAGTCACGACTATCGTGAGCAGGGACCGCCATAATTGCGCCCGTGCCATAGCTTGCCATGACATAATCAGAGATGAAAATCGGAATTCGTTTTTGATTGACTGGGTTGATAGCGTAACGGCCGATGAAAACACCGGTTTTTTCTTTATTCAAAGAAGTTCTCTCGAGTTCGCTTTTTTGACTAGCTTTGAGAATGTAATCTTCTACTTCCGCCCTTCTATCATCGGTAACTAGTTCTTCGACGAGTGGGTGTTCGGGTGAGAGGACACAATAAGTCGCTCCGAAAATAGTGTCCGCCCGAGTAGTAAACACTTCAAAATATTCATTGCTGTCAACCACTTTAAAGATGATACTAGCCCCGATGCTCTTGCCAATCCAGTTTCTTTGGATTTCCTTTGTCGATTCTGGCCAATCGAGTTTATCTAATCCAAAAAGTAACGATTCAGCGAATTTAGGCTGATCGATTACCCATTGTTTCAAATTCTTCCGGATGACGGGATAACCACCGCGCTCCGATTTGCCATCGACGATTTCGTCATTAGAAAGGACGGTGCCAAGTTCTTCACACCAGTTGACGGGCATATCGATATATTTAGCGTAACCATCACGGAATAGTTCTTTAAAGATCCATTGAGTCCATTTGTAAAACGAGGGGTCGCTTGTCGCGATCAATTTACTCCAGTCATAGTCAAAACCGAGCTCCTTTAATTGCTTAGTGAAGAACTCGATATTCTTCTGAGTGAATCCATTTGGATTATTCCCAGTTTGAATGGCGTATTGCTCAGCCGGTAGGCCGAAAGAATCGTAACCCATCGGGTGTAAGACATTAAATCCTTGCATCCTTTTCATGCGGCTGATGATGTCTGTCGCGGTATAGCCCTCTGGGTGACCAGCGTGAAGGCCGACACCTGATGGATAAGGGAACATATCGAGAACGTAATACTTTGGCTTAGAAAAATCGTAAACATCAGTTTTGAACGTCTCATGCTCTTCCCAATATTTTTGCCATTTCTTCTCTATTTTTCGATGGTCGTAAGTCATATATACTCCTTAAAAAGTTTTGGTTAAGTTCTTGTAAATGGCAAGGTATTCCTTCGCGCTTTTACTCCATGAATTATCGGTCTTAAAAGCATTTCTCACAAGCATTTTTTTCAAAGTTGGCTTATGCCATTGTTCATAAGCGTATAAGCAAGTGTTAAGGAAAGCATCCCCGCTGTAATCATCAAAACCAAAACCATTGGCGGTTTTTTCATTGGTGCCGTCGTAACCGATGACCGAATCTTTCAAGCCCCCTGTGCGGCGGACAATAGGAAGGGTTCCGTATCGCTGAGCAATCATCTGGCCGAGACCACATGGTTCGAATAAGGACGGCATTAAGAAGAAATCACTGCTCGCGTAGATTTGATGCGCTAGTTTATCGTTATAGCCGATGTAAATCGCGACATTATGGGGATATTTAGCTCTTAGAGATTCAAGCATTTGCTCGTATTGATATTCACCCGATCCGAGGAAGATGAGATTCGCACCTTTTTGGGCGATGGCTTCCGCAGCGGGATATAAAATATCCATTCCTTTCTGCCAGGTCAAACGAGAGACTAAAGAGAATAAAGGCTGGACATTATTAGCGAGGTGGAAATGTTCGAGCAAGGCTTTCTTGTTATTTTCTTTTTCAACTTGTACAGTTTTCGCATTATAAGGGAAAGGAATCAGTTCATCGTGTTCGGGATCAAATTCTTCGTAGTCGATGCCATTTAAAACTCCGATGAAATCATATTCACGAAATTTCAACACATCGCTTAAGCCCATACTTCCTTCTTTCGTTAGGAGTTCCTTCCGATGGTTGGGAGAAACAGTTGTAATTTTATCCGCGTATACAATTCCGGCTTTTAATGTCGAAACTTGGTCTTTAAAGCGGACTTGACCTTTGTGATAAAGCGAGTCCGGTAAATCATAATAATCACCTAACGCAGAAGGTGGTAACATGCCTTGAAAAGCAGGATTGTGAATGGAGAAAACGAACTTCGTTTTGCTGAAATCTTTTGTTGCATATTCATCCTCTTTGAAAAGGCAGGGAACCATTCCTGCGTGCCAGTCATGGACATGGATTATGTCTGGAACTAAGGAAATATGGTTGAGCAATTCTTTGCTCGCTAGAGCGAAGAAGGCAAAGCGTTCGTTATCATCCCAGTCTCCGTAGAGGTAATCGCGATCAAAATAACGGGCATTGCCAATCAGATAGAAAGTAATGCCACTATCATAAGTCGAATAAACTTCAGCTTTTTCGCTCCGCCAGGACATCGGGACGACAAAAGAGCACACCTTTTTAAACGAGTGACGGCCATTATTTTTAATGCCTTTATAGAAAGGCAAAACAATGAAAACCTCCTCACCCTTCACAGCGAGTTCTTTCGATAGAGAATAAATTACGTCGGCGAGTCCGCCCGTCTTACATAGGGGGCGAGATTCG
>JAAYDH010000104.1 GCA_012729405.1 Erysipelotrichaceae bacterium | reverse complement strand
TTTCATTATTGGAATGTGTCCTCCTCTTTATATGCTTTACTGCGGCGATAAGCGATGAGAGTAATTGTGGCGGTAATGAGGAAGGTAAAAATACCAATAACTGCGCCTGTATTATACTCTTGGTTATCGATAGTTAATTTATAGAGCCAGGTGACAAGCAAATCAGTTTCGCCAGCCTTATATGTTCCACCCGTCACAGTTGGTCCACCACCAGTTAATAAGAAGATGGTGTTAAATGAGTTGATGTTTCCAACAAAGGAAGAGATCAAATAAGGAGTAGTAACGAAAATGATATATGGGAAGGTAATTTTGAATAGCATCTTAGGTTTTGAAGCGCCATCAACACGAGCTGCTTCATATAAATCGGCCGGTATGTTCATTAAAATCCCGGAGGTCATCAGCATGGTATAAGGTATACCAAGCCACATATTGATTAAAATAACCATGAACTTAGCAATATAAGGGTTATCGCCAGTTGTGTTAAGCCCCAAGAAGCCAATGGCGGAATCAATCCACCCTAAATTCATCAATATCTGATTAACTGGCCCTTGTCCACTTAGTAGGTTTCTCATTGCAAGAAGCGAGATGAACTGAGGAATGGCAATCGTTAAGATAAAGATTGTGCGGAATACTTTCTTAAAGCGAATACCTTTCTTATTAATAAGAACGGCGAGTAAAATGCCACCAAAATAGCATGTGAAAGTCGCGAAGACTGCCCATACCATTGTCCAACCCAAGACAGGGAAGAAACGGGCACTTATTTCTCGTCCGAGAGAAGTATTTCCTTGGAAAATATCGATGAAGTTTGTGAAACCATTCCAGTGGAATAGATTCTTGTAATATATGTCAGTAGCCGCGTTCATATCAAAATCGTTATATGTAGTGAACGCGATGGAAATCATAAATATAGTTGGAATAACGGTGAACAACAAAGCTGCGATTGCGGTTGGAGTGAGCATTAAGAAATGGAATCTATTATCTAGTAACGATGCCATATCTTGTTTGAAGGTTGTTGGCTTGCGGCCAGCCTTTCTATCTTGATCACTCTTGTAAGAGCTTTTGATGTTTGAAATCCAAATAATGAAATAAAGGATAATGATTGCAATGGTCACTAATCCAAATAAAAGGAGAAGTTTTGAATCATCAGCTTCAATTTTTGTAGGTGGGTTGGGTGGATTAAAAATAGTTTGAGAGATTGGATTACCTTCCAAGGCTAAATTAGCCAAGGCTTTCCAGCCATAAGGAGTGTTGTTAATCTCTGGACATAAAACCATAAATAGCACAAAAGCAATTTGAGAAATTAAGAACAGAAATCCTTTAATAAATTGCTTGTGAAATAAGTTTCCTACTCCACAAAAGAAGAAGGATAGTTTGGTCCCAACGCTTCCGTCGACAAAGATTTGATACATATTCTTAAAAGCTCGTCCTATTGACAAGCCGAGCTTTTTAAAGAATAAACCAATGCTTTTCCCAACGTTAGTGAAGAAATGCCCTACTGCTTTACACGCGACAAGAAAAATATTTTTCTTTTCTTTCCCTGTTTCAGGGGATGGTGTTTGGACAATAGCCATGCATTATCTCCTTTCTTACCATTTAAAATGGTGAAAAATTAGTTTGATAATTAAATAACGTCTGAAGGTAAATCTTCTGGAATTGAGTCCGGGAGTTTTCCCTTT
>JAAYDH010000135.1 GCA_012729405.1 Erysipelotrichaceae bacterium | reverse complement strand
GTGCAAATCCCAATCGGCATTGAATCCAGCTTAATCGGTTGTGTTGATGTTATTGAGCAAAAAGCATGGGTATATGGACCAGATGTTGATGCGAATCCAATCGAAACACCAATTCCTGAAGATTTGAAGGAAAAGGTCGCAGAGACAAGAGCAAAATTATTTGAAGCTCTTTCCAACTATGATGAAGAAATACTCATGGTGGTTCTTGATGGGCAAGAACCGAGCGTTGAGCAGACCAAAGCCTGCATTCGTAAAGCAGTCTTAACCGGTGAATTTCATCCCGTGTTCTGCGGTTCCGCTTACAAGAACAAAAATATTCAATTACTCCTCGACGGTGTTATTGATTATCTCCCAAGTCCAGTTGACATTCCACCTGCCAAGGGTGTCGATGCCAATGGCAACCCGACCGTCGTACACGCTGACGAGAACGCCCCATTGGCTGCGTTAGCATTCAAGATTGCATCTGATCCATTCATTGGTCGACTCTCATATGTTCGTATCTATAGCGGCGTGTTGAAGAGCGGATCGTATGTCTGTAATAGCACCAAGGGTGTTAAAGAAAGAATTGCTCGTGTTGTTCTCATGCACAGTAGCCACCGCCAAGAAGTGGAAGAGTTACATGCTGGTGACATTGGAGCAGTAGTGGGCTTAAAAAACACCATCACCGGAGACACTCTCTGTGATGAAAAAGATGTCGTCATCCTCGAGCAAATGGAATTCCCCGCTCCTGTTATCGAACAGGCCGTCGAACCAAAGACCAAAAGCGATCAAGAAAAAATGGCTAATGCTCTCCAGAAGCTCGCTGAAGAAGACCCAACTTTCCGTGTTCGCACCAATCCAGAAACCGGTCAAACGATCATCGCTGGTGTCGGTGAATTGCACCTCGACATCATCGTCGACCGCATGAAACGCGAATTCGGCGTCAGTGTCAATGTTGGCGCTCCGCAAGTTGAATATCGTGAAACCATTCGTGGTTCCGGTGATTGCGAAGGAAAATACATCAAACAATCCGGTGGTCGTGGTCAATATGGTCACGTTTGGATTAAATTCGAGCCAAACCCTGGAAAAGGATTTGAGTTTGTCGACGCTATCGTCGGCGGAACCGTTCCCAAAGAGTACATCAAACCAACTCGCGATGGTCTCATCGATTCCTTGAAGAGAGGATTAGTGGCGGGATTCGAAGTGATGGATATCAAAGCTACTCTATTCGATGGTAGTTACCACGATGTTGACTCCAGCGAAGCTGCATACAAGATTGCGGCCTCGATGGCACTCAAAGAAGCTGCTCGTAAATGCGATCCTGTCATTCTCGAACCAATCATGAAAATCGAAGTGACTATTCCTGAACAATACTACGGTGATGTCATTGGAGATATCTCTAGACGTCGTGGTAATATCAATGGTGAATTGCAAAGAGCAAACGCAAAAATTATCGAAGCCGAAGTCCCATTATCCGAAATGTTCGGATACGTCACGGACCTTCGCAGTATGACACAAGGCCGAGGCAACTATGTCATGCAATTCGATCATTATGGTGAATGCCCACGCTACATCATGGATGAAATTATCAAAAAGAACGGAGTCTCCGCTCGATAACCAGTTGCCTAATACCTTTAAAGGGTATTGCATATAAAAATATATTGCTATATTATGAATTCGTTGCAAATATACATACACGAAGGAAAGGAAATTTACACTTATGGCAAAACAAAAATTTGACAGATCGAAACCACACGTTAACATTGGTACCATTGGTCACGTTGACCACGGCAAAACCACTTTGACAGCGGCTATCACAGCTGTCTTAGCGAAAGCAGGCGGAGCTGTTGTTACCGCATACGATCAAATCGACTCTGCTCCTGAAGAGAAGGCACGTGGTATTACTATCAACGCATCCCACATTGAATATCAAACTGCGAATAGACACTACGCACACGTCGACTGCCCAGGGCACGCTGACTACATCAAGAATATGATTACCGGTGCCGCCCAAATGGACGGAGCCATCCTCGTAGTTGCTGGTACTGATGGCGTAATGCCACAAACTCGTGAACACATCTTACTTGCTCGTCAAGTTGGTGTTCCATACGTCGTTGTCTTTATCAACAAGACCGACATCGCCAACGATCCAGAATTAATCGACCTAGTCGAAATGGAAGTTCGCGAACTCTTAAATACTTACGGATATCCTGGCAACGATGTCCCAGTCATCCGTGGCTCCGCTCGTAAGGCTCTCGATGGAGATCCAGAAGAGCAAAAGAATATCATCGCTTTAATGGAAGCCTGCGACAAATTCGTCCCAGAACCAACCCGTGATGATGACAAACCATTCTTACTTGCTATCGAAGATACAATGACCATTTCTGGTCGTGGTACTGTCGTTACCGGCCGTGTCGAACGCGGCAGAGCGAAACTCGGCGATGAAGTTGAAATCGTCGGTATTCGCCCAACTCAAAAGACTGTCATTACTGGTCTCGAATCTTTCCGTAAGATTTGTGACTTCGTTGAAGCTGGTGATAACGTTGGTGCTCTTTTAAGAGGTATTAACCGTGACCAAGTTCAACGTGGACAAGTTCTCGCTAAACCCGGAACTGTCACTCCTCACAGCAAGTTCAAAGGCGCAGTCTACGTCCTAACTAAAGAAGAAGGTGGACGCCACACAGCTTTCTTGAGCAACTATCGCCCACAATTCTATTTCCGCACCACCGATGTCACTGGCATCATTACTCTTCCGGCTGGTGTCGACATGGTTATGCCTGGTGATAACGTCGAATTAACTATCGAACTCATTCACCCAATCGCCATGGAAGCCGGAACCAAGTTCTCCATCCGTGAAGGTGGACGTACCGTTGGTGCTGGATCCGTCAGCGAAATCATCAAATAAATCATTTGACGAAAACAACAAATGCTCTCTCATTCGAGGGAGCATTTTTATCTAATAAAAAATCGTTTTTTATCTGCTAAAAATAAAGTATATTAGTAGTATGCAGGAAGTCGATAAAAACATTGGAAATCCAAACGTTCTCGAAATCGCTCCGATAGGCAAAGGAAAACGAACCTTGCTTTTTTTTGCCGATTTCTTTTTGTCTTTTATCGCCGCCTTTTTCCTCTTCAATGTTGCCGTCGCGCCTCTAGGCTATTTGATTACCAATTACGAAGCAAAAGGCGAAGAATCGGCAACCTACGAGCACATGAAGCTTGACATCCTTTATGGTCACAAACTTCTCTATTTTCACGAGATTGATGATAAATATTATTTTCCTGAGAGTCTTGAATTTACCTATGATGTTTTCCTGTCTTATTTCTGTTTTGACGACGAAAACGCAGGTATTATTAACTATCCTGAATTCGGTCACAAAAAGGAAAATGATGTCATTTGGACTTACTTCCATGACATCAAGATGACTAATAGTAAATATTTCACTCTTTTTAGTACCTACGCGAATATCGAAGAAGAATCGTCTTTCTTCGTTAGACAGGGAGATGAATTTGTTCTTAAACCAATCTACAAAGATGAATTAGTCACTCACTTCGATGAGTCCGCGGATATGTCCAAGATTGGAAAACAATATTATGATGACATCGGCGAGAACATCTTCTTTAATTTATATGCCGAAATAATCACTGGAATCCAACGAACAAATCTATCCTACTCAGGTATTGAATTATCCTATAATGAAGCAGCAAAAATCGCTCAAAAATTCGAAGTTTTCCGTCAGGATTATTTCACTTATAGTTCGATTATTGCTTACTTTATCGCTTGGTTAGTCTACTTCTTTATCATCCCGTTATGCCGCCAAAAACACCAGACTCTGGGTATGTCGCTTATGAAGATTCAGCGCATCAATGTCCACCGTTTGAAATTGTATTCAAGAGTCGAGAGTGCAATTGGAAGTGTTTACCCCTTATTAACTGGCGCTTTGATTTGTTTCTTCCTGCCAATGACTGTGATGGGAGTTGCTTTCTCCTTCTCGCTTTCGATGTTAATTTATCTGTCGATGTGTTCACTTGCACTGCAAATCATTTCC
>JAAYDH010000096.1 GCA_012729405.1 Erysipelotrichaceae bacterium | reverse complement strand
GCCGTGAGCCTTTTTCATTTCCCGTGCACAAAGCATGTAACTTGCTATTAAGTAATTTAAAAAGTTATCATAAGCACATAAAGGGAATAAAAGTATGGACAGAAGAAAGAAAATTGTCGTTGTTGGTGGAGTCGCGGGAGGCATGAGTTTTGCCAATCGCTACCGCCGCTTAAATATTGAAGATGAGATTATTGTCTTTGATAAAGGTCCTTATGTCTCTTTCGCTAATTGTGGTCTACCTTATTATATCTCCGGAGAAATCAGCAGCCGTTCGCGCCTACTAGTTGCCCGGGAAGAAGATTTAATCAATAAATTCAACCTGATAATCCGCTCTAACAGCGAGGTTACCAATATTAACCCTCAAAAGAAAAGCATCACTTATATCAAGGATGGACAAAATTGCGAGGAAAGTTACGATAAACTAGTTCTTTCAACTGGGGCAAAACCAATCGTTCCAAATATTTCTGGTCTCGACACAATTCCTCATTTTGTTTTGCGCAATATCCCTAATCTCGACGCGATTATGGAATTCATCAAGGAGCGTAATCCCTCCAGCGCTTTAGTGATTGGTGGTGGTTATATCGGTCTTGAGGTTGCTGAAAACCTCTCTAAAAAAGGAATTAAGGTAGCAATCGTCGAAAAGGCTCCTCAAGTTCTTACCACTTTCGATCCCGAGATGGCGGCTTTTGCTAAAGAAACACTAATCAAAAATGGGGTAGATGTTTACACGAATACTGAAATTGTCCAAATCGATGGCAATCATGTCCACTTGAATAGCGGGAATGTCTTCGATATTGATTTTATAATCGCTTCTATTGGAGTAATTCCTAACACCGAAATAGCCGCAAAAGCGGGATTAAAGCTCGGAATAAAGGGTGGAATCATCGTAAATGAAAAATATCAGACCTCCAATCCGAACATCTATGCAGTTGGGGACGCGATTATTGTGAAAAATCAAATTTCTAATGAAGATGCACTAATTTCCTTAGCCTCTCCAGCCAACCGTCAGGGACGACAATTGGCGGATATTCTCTCTGATTTGCCAGTGACTAACCGCGGATCGCTTGGAACATCAATTGTTCGAATTTTCAATAAGACTTTTGCCTCAACTGGCTTGAATGAGCGACAGCTAGAAGGACAAAATTATCACGTCATTCACCTTCAGGCTAACGATCATGCCGGATACTACCCCGGCGCGACATTGATTAATCTCAAAGTCATTTTCAATCCAGACACAGAAATGATTTTAGGAGCTCAGGCGGTCGGAGAAAAAGGCGTTGATAAGCGCATTGATGTGATTGCCACTGCGATTAAAGGAAAAATTAAGGTCACCGATCTTCAAGAGCTAGAGTTAACCTATTCACCACCCTATAGCAGCGCGAAAGATATTGTTAATCTTGCCGGATATGTTGCTCAGAATGTCATTCTTGGATTATCGCGCACCTATCAATGGCGCGATGTCGAAAATCTTAAACAAGAAGGAGTTTTATTCCTCGATGTGAGAAGCGAAATGGAACGCCTATCCAATGGTTACATCGAAGGTTCAATGCATATTGATATCAGCGAATTATATAAAAGGTATAATGAGATACCGAAAGATCGAAAGATCGTCGCTTATTGTGAATCTGGCACAAGAAGCTACAATGCCGAACGAATTTTAAGAGCCAAAGGT
>JAAYDH010000057.1 GCA_012729405.1 Erysipelotrichaceae bacterium | reverse complement strand
TTCCCCTTTGCGGGGTACGTACGCAAGGTAGTTCCTGCATCATCATGGCTGAGCATCTTCGATGGAATATCTTGTGTCATATTAGTACAAAAAGAATATGCTTATATTTAAAAATAAAGTATTCGGAAAGTCAATAACTATTTTAAATGTAATAAATTGTAAGTTTTTCACTTTAGATTAAGCAATGACAGAGGTTCGTAGTATTATTAATAGTACTGTTTTATTGATGCTAACAATCCGCTCGGGGTCTGTTGTCTTCAACACAAAGATATCCAGACCGTACGGCAATCAAGAATCATGAGCCACACTACCAGACGAGTATCGTCAATCTGCAAAAAACAATCATGACTTCTTCCGAGATATGAACTGAGATATGGTTTTGGAAAAGTACAAGGGACGATTGTCAAAACACGGAAGAAGCGCTCGCGTCATGCCGGGCCAATATTTCTTCTATAATCGAACTGTAGGTCTGATATCCTAAATGTAAATACCCTTCTGTATCGCTTAACGCATCAGCTTCTAACATTACGACTTCAATGTTGCTATAATCCGTTTCCCAGAATGACAAGAGACTTCTTTCCCCCAATTCCAATGCCATCATCCAATCTTCCGGTTCATCCCATATGCTTCCATAATTCACATAATCATACTCTTCCGGTGTTCCATATGCAATCGAGACCTGATTACGGATTTTTTCGTATGCACTTTTTAATTCTGTGCCATACACAGAAGTCGAGATATCTACCCCAATCGCTGAAATTTCGAATATCCCTTTTTCCGTATCAATCTTTACATAATAGCTTTCAAAATCAGGGTGCGTAGAGACCGGAACCACATCGTATATAGTGATGTTATAATCTTGATCGTATTTCTCATACGTAATCCCATGAGTATCCAAATCCTCCAAAGTCCACCCCATCTCAATCCCAAACGATCCAGCCCATATACTTGAAATTGCTATCACACACAAACAGAAACCCGTTGCCAGCTTTTTCATTCAACGCTCCTTTGAATTTTGCATGCTGTCGGGTGTAAACCTTTCATATCACCTTGTCAAGCAATATTTCCATCACCGATGTTTGTCATTTACCACGAAAACTTCTGAACGATGTCCTCTATCTGAAGAGGAATCTTCCTCCGTTTGCACTCCCGAGTGCCGTCTCGACGTTTCTTCTGTTTCTGTACCGTTATCTATAATCCATTTTATAATGCTCAAGATGGCGAAAATTCACATGCAAAGAGGTGTTTGGAGACGGTTTTTAAAGACAATAGAAAGGCAAATATATACCCTATAACGAATTATAGGGTTTCTGAATAGCCATCTGTCAGCATCTAGGATAACTATTATAGGGAATATAATCATCAAAAGTATAGTAGTTGTGGATACTAGGACTATGGCAAAGCTGTTTTGTCAATACAGTCACGGGCATTCATGATACATTGCTTCCTTCTCGTTACCCGTACTTACACATTGGAGAGCCTACACTAAGTAACCTTGCGAGGTGGACGGCGTATGCCTCCT
>JAAYDH010000065.1 GCA_012729405.1 Erysipelotrichaceae bacterium | reverse complement strand
TAATTATATACAAATTAAGTTGCAAATATAAAGTAATTTAGTAGAATAAAAAAGACAGGAAAACGAGGGTAAAATATGAATATATTAATAAATATATTAGCTGCATTATTCTGCACTGTGATTGGATACTTATTTGGTTCGATCCCCACCGCTATTTGGCTTGGCAAAAGTTTGTTTAATCAAGATCCTCGCGATTATGGATCACACAATGCCGGTGGTACCAACGCTGGTCGTATATGGGGCAAAAAGATTGGTTTGTTAGTCATTGTTCTTGATATGATTAAGGCCGCCATCTCACTTTGGATTTGCTGGGTGCTTTTCACTCTCGTCCCTTTTGTCGATGGGCAAGCCCTTTCTCCAACCATCGATCTCGTCAACAATTTTGGCATCAACACCGCCTTCATTATTCCATGGCCAGTTTACTGGTTTGCAACCATAGGTTGCATGGTTGGTCATTGTTGGCCACTTTTCGCTCAATTTAAAGGCGGAAAGGGCGTCTCTGTTTTCGCTGGAACTGTCCTCTTAGCTTCCTGGATGCTCGCTATCCTTCCCTGCATGATTTATTTTCTCATCCTCAAACTCACGAAATATGTTTCTTTAGCTAGCATTATCACTCCGATTATCACCACGCTTATCTCTTGGGTCTGGGCCATTCTCGTAATGACTAAAGTAATTCCGCCTAGTTTATATTTCCTACCTACATATGGATGGGCACTCATTCTTTCTTGGGTGTTTTCTACCGTTCTGACTATCGAATCAGTGTTCGTTTTATTCCGCCATTCGGAAAATATTAAGCGTCTAAAAAAAGGCACAGAACGCAAGATTTCGTGGATGAAATAAAAGTAAAAAATTAGTATAAAATTAGTAATTGCCTATCTTTGATAGGCTTTTATTTTGGTAAGAAAAAAGCCCTTGTTTCCAAGAGCTGTTTTGCTGTTCAATTACTTATTCGCAGCGTTCATCGAATTCATGATCTCACGAACCTGCTTCTCGCTGGGTTTACGACCCATTTGAGTGAGCATGACGCGAATCATTTTTTCGTTGATTGGAGGGTTCTTTTTGAGCTCTCTTTTGAAAAAGTAGCGAGAGATAAAGAAACCTGCGACTGCACCACCAATTAAGGCGAGAACGATATAAAGAATAACTTGCCAAACTTCCATGTTAATTATGCCCTCCCATCGTAGCTTGCATCGTCGGTGCGAACACTGACCACTTCACCTTCATTAATGAAGAGCGGAACTCTAATCTTTAATCCGGTTTCAAGTGTTGCATCTTTCATCGCTTTATTAACGGTGTCACCGCGAACCGCTGGTTCGCAGACCGTAATCTTTAATGCGACTTTGGCAGGTAAGTTAATACCTAAGATTTCACCTTCGTAAGAAGTGATTTCGACGATTTCATCGCCCTTGAGGAATTGTTTTTCCCATTCAAGACGGCTCTTTTCAATTTCAATTTGATCATAAGTTTCTTGATCCATGAACACTAAAAAGTCGCCGGAATCATATAAAAATTGCATTTGACGTTTGTCGAGGCGAATGGTTTCAATCATGTATCCGCTATTGCGACTGATTTCCACGATTGATCCACTTCTTAAGTTTTTGACCTTAACTTTCGCCACCATTTTTCTCATTGCGGTCTTATTTAAAAGTATGTCTTGGACCTGAAAGATATTACCTTCTTCGGTAAAGAAGTTGCCTGGTCTTAATTCTGTTACATTTACCATAATGTTTACCCTTTCTAAAAAATCTTACTTATTATAGCAAATAATTGCTATTTAATAAACGGATTTAGTTTCCGTTCAAAACCGATATTAGTTGTCAACCCATGGCCTGGATAGACTTTTGTCTCGTCTGGGAGGGCGAGGAGCTTCGCGAGAGAAGCCTTTGTTTCTCGGGCAATAGAGGATGGCAAATCCGTCCTTCCAATGAAACCGCGAAACAACGTATCTCCGGTGAAAATAATATTGTTAGTTGCTATATAATAGCAAATTGAACCTTTCGTGTGGAATGGAGTGGAAATCACCTTGATTGGTTCGTCGAGTAGATTAAGGACTTCTTGATCATCCACCACTCTGGCTTTTGTTTTGATAATGACATCGTGTTTGCTAAGTGTTGAACAATTTATTTCCGAATTGGTCAAGCCATCTTCGTCATCTCGTGAAACAAAAAAGGGAACATCGAAGGCTGCGACTGTTCTATCAATTCCACGCATATGGTCAAAATGTGCATGAGTTAAGAGAACCCCTTTACACTTTAGATTATTCTTTCGGATGTAGTTGATGACACCATCATAATCGCACGATGGGTCTATGACGACACAAGAAGATGATTCGTCGATTGCTAGGTAGCAATTAGCGAATAATTCTTCCCTGTCTCCATACACAAAGGGCACGACTTTCATGATTTCACCTCAATAATAAAAAATAGGCCGGGCCTATCTTTTATTTCTTTTTCTCGCGATGGAGTGTCATCTTTTTGCAACGAGAGCAATATTTCTTTAACTCCAAACGATCAGGTTTATGCTTTTTATTCTTGGATGTGAGATAGTTTTCTTCGCCACACTCAGTGCATTTTAATGTCAACGAGATTCGATCATCTTTTGCCATACTACTTGTCTCCTTAAAGTCGTTTTATATCTTATCATAGATAACGAGATATGCAAACATATTTTTAGACTATTGCATTACTTGTAATGTATAATGTGGGCATGAAAACTAGAACCGAAACCCGAGGTATTAAAATTGGCAATCTGACCCTCGGGGGACAATCACGTGTCTTGATTCAATCAATGTGCAATATTAAGACCGAAAAGGTCGATTTAGTCGTCGAACAAATCAACGAATGCGCGACCTTAGGCGCTGATTATATGCGTGTTTCTGTGATGGATGAAGCTGACGCGAAAGCAATCAAAGAAATCAAAAAACAGACCACCATACCCATCGTCGCGGATATCCATTTTGACTATCGTCTAGCTATGCTAGCTATGGAAAATGGTGCCAATAAAATTCGCATCAATCCCGGCAACATCGGCCCTATTGAGAACGTCAAAAAAGTAGTCGCTATGGCGAAAGAAAAGCATGTTCCAATCCGCATTGGAGTGAATTCTGGTTCGCTTGACAAATCAATTCACGATTATTCCACGCAATACAAAGCTCAAGACCTTGTCAACTCGGCTAAGAAACACGTCAATATTTTGGAGAGCCTTGGCTTTTACGATATTGCCATCTCTTTGAAGGGTTCGAACGTTAGAGAGACAATTGAGGCTAATCGTTTAGCGGCAAATACCTTCCCTTATCCACTGCATCTCGGAATTACTGAAGCAGGTTTTAAGGATCTTTCCCTCATCCGTAGCACCGCGGGTTTAGCCCCACTTCTACTTGAAGGTATTGGCGATACAATCCGCATTTCCATCTCTGGCGATCCTCGCGACGAAATCATTGCAGCTAAGAGATTGTTACATGATCTAGACTTATATCCTAACTATCCTACACTTGTTGCTTGCCCAACATGTGGAAGAACTCAAGTGGATGTTCTTAAACTCGCTGAAAAAGTCATGGATTATCTTGAAAAAGTCAACAAACCGATCCACGTCGCCGTTATGGGCTGTGTGGTTAATGGACCGGGCGAAGCTAAAAACGCTGATATCGGTATTGCCGGCGGAAAAGGTGAATATGTTATCTTTAGAAAAGATAAAATAATAAAAAAGGTTCCGGAAGAACTAGCTTTCGAAACCCTTGTTTCGGAAATTGAGAAGATGTAATTAGAAGGCTTCTTTCCAACCTTCAACAAATGTTCCCGCCCGGAGCATTTTTATTTCTTCTTTGTAAGGTGGCTTATCATTGATGTAAGGGGTTTCTAAGATTTTAGGAACTTTAACCAACAACGGATGATGGACATAAGCGTTTAATGTCTTAAAACCAATGGAGCCGTAACCGAGATTTTCATGACGGTCTTTATGGGCGCCTCTCTCGTTTTTGCTGTCGTTTAAGTGAACAACCAGCAAGTAGTCTAGTCCGATGATCTCATCGAATTTTTTAAGCACCCCATCGACGTCATGAACATCATATCCGGCATCGTTAATGTGGCATGTATCTAAACAGACACCTAAACGGTCTTTGTGTCGGCTCCCTTCGATTATCTGATGAACTTGCTCAAAGGTAATACCGATTTCGGTGCCTTTTCCAGCCATCGTCTCGATGGCTACTTTGACGTTTGTTCCGTCGACATCGAATATTTCATCGAGAGCCTCGATCAAAGCCTTGATGGCCTCATCGCTTCCTTGCCCGACGTGTGCTCCAGGATGTAAGACGATAATTGAAGCGTGCATGCCGCTTGTGCGTTTTATTTCGTTAAGAAATATTTCTTTAGAGCCTTCGTATAATTCCGGTTTGCTTCGATTAGCTAAGTTGATGATATAGGGAGCGTGAACGACAATCTTTGTCTCGTCAATTCCCGACTTCTTTAATAGGTCATATCCTTCTTCGATTTTTAATTCATTTAGAGGCTTTCGGTAACCATTTTGCGGTGCCCCGGTATAAAACATGAAAGTCGTTGCTTCGTAGCTAAGAGCCTCCTTTACCGTGCCTAAATAGAAATCGGGAGCTGCCATTCCACAATGAGAGCCAATTAAGATATCTTCATTTTTCATATAAAATCCTCCTAGTTATGTTAACATAAATAAGAATTAGTAGGTGGAGAAACGCGATGAAAATTACCATTCTCGAACCAAAAGGATATTGCGCAGGCGTATCTCAAGCGATTGAACATGCTTTGAAAGCCCGCCAAGAGAATCCTGATAAAGTCGTCAATGTCTTAGGAATGTTGGTGCACAATTCTTATGTCATTGCTTTTTTAAAGCAACGAGATATTGGAATGATTGATGATATCGCTGACGCACCTCAAGGCAGTGTCGTTGTTTTCACCGCTCACGGACACGAAAAATCCGCTGAAGAGAAAGCACGAGAGAGAAAACTAATTATCTATGATGCTGTCTGTCCTTTAGTGAAAAAGAATCTCACCACCATCGCCAAAGAAAAGGAACGAGGCCACCAAGTCATCTATATTGGTTACCGCTCTCATCCCGAGACCATCGCAGCTCTTTCGAGCAACGAAAATGTTCATCTCTACGCGATTAAAGAGGGTGTTGATTTCTCTCGGATTGAAGATGTCTCCCCACTTATCATTAATCAGACGACATTGAATATTCTTTCTTTGAAAGAAATGCATGAAGATATAAAAAAGCATCTCCCTTTAGCTCGTTTTCAAGATGAGATCTGCCGAGCGACAAGGAGCCGTCAAGAAGCATTGCTTACCTTATCAGAAGATGTCGACGCGATTATCGTGGTTGGCAGTCAGAAATCCAGCAATGCGAAGCGACTATATGAAATAGCAAAAGAAAAACATCCGGGAATGGATGTGTTTCTATTAGAAGATTATAAACAATTGCCCGTTGCTACTTTGAAGGGCAAAAAGCATATTGCCATCTCGAGCAGCGCTAGCACGCCTCTATCTATCATCGAAGAGATTAAGACAGAATTGTTAATCATTAAATAACTTTTGGCAATTTTTCGTGATCGTAGGCTTTAATCACTAAATCCTTATCGATTTGTAATAAGTATTTTTCCATAATTGGCATGAAGATTTTTTCGATTTCATGGGGTAAATCAAGATAATTGAACTTAGCGTTAACAATATCCCTTCTAACATGATGTGAAACATCGCCAGAGATATAGATATCGCATTCTTCTTTTTGAGCGACTGGCCAATCGCGACTTCCACCCCCACCGATGATACCAACCTTCTTTATGATTGGCTTGCCTTCATGGATTAATAATCCATAGTTCACATCAAGATGGTGTTTTGCGTAGCCGGCAAAAGAGAAAATATCGGTCTCTTCTTTGAGATAGCCGATTCTCATCATCTTGTTTAGTTCTGGAATATAGACATTCTTAAGTTGCAAAGCTTCAGCTAAAGCATCGTTCATGCCGCCTTTTCCAGAGTCAAAGTTGGTGTGGAAACTATAAACTGGAATACCGAGCTTATCGATTTCTTCGCAGAGCAATCGTTTGCTCTCGTCGTTTCTAAAAACGCGGTATTTGGTTCCGAAGATAAATGGATGATGGGTGATAATCAAATCTGGGTGGAATTCTTTTACCCTAGGTAAAATCTCCCAATCGAGATCAAGACATAGCATCACTTTATGGATTTCTTCTGGAAGTTTTCCAGTCATTAATCCGACGCGGTCAAAAGATTCGGCGAGACGCTTTGGAAAACGAACGGCCATTAACCGCAGAAAGGTTTTTGATTTCATATTAAACAACTCCCAAGAGTCTCTCTTTTTCTTTTTGTAATTCCGCAAGACGACTTGCAGGAATGTTCTTCTTTTTCAAGATTCTTTCAATCTCATTGATGCGCGAGATGTATTTCTCTTTGAAAACGTTGTTTTTATTGCATCTTAATATAGGTCCATAGGTTAAATCTTCTTCGCTGTAGAAAGCGATGTCAGCACGAATGAAACGAATGATTTCATAGTAAATTTCATCTTCCTTAATCATTCTCTCATCAGCGATGATAAAACCAATCTTGGAAAGATATTCGCGGACTTCTTTAACCTGGCTATGAGCATCGACAATAATTGTGGTAACTTTCTCCAATTTGCGTGGATGAGCTTTTAATATCTCGATGATGGTCTCACCACCTAAGCCAGCCAAAATAAGGGTGTTAACACAGCTCGGTAAATCGCTAATTCCATCTGAAAATAAGGGGACGATTATATCCTCGAGCTTTTCTTGTGTTAAAGCTTTGACTAAGCGGTTATAAGGTCCTTTTTTATTTTCGACAGCGTAACCATGAGTGACTTTGCCAGATTCGTAAAGAGCGATCATTAGTTTACCATGATCACTTCCAACATCAGCGACGACACTCGCGGGTGTCATATCTAGGATTGTTTCAAGTCGAAGGGATAGCTTTATCATAGGGAACCTCCTCGGTAATCAATATATTTATTGTTTCTTTGACTAGCGCGCATTTTGCGAATCGCTTTCGCTTCAATTTGGCGTATTCTTTCGCGCGTAACACCAAATTCATTTCCCACTTCTTCTAATGTTCGGGGATGATTGTCATCTAAACCATACCGAAGTCGAATCACTCTCTCCTCTTTGTCAGTGAGTCGAGAAAGAATATCATCGAGCTTCTCTCTTAATTGATTTCTTGTCACATAATCACTTGGCGATTCGCTAGTTTTGTCTTCCAAAAAATCGCCTAAACGAGAGCCGTCTACGTCACCGATTGGCAGTTCCATAGAAACGGTGTCCATCGTCAATCTTTGAGTTTCTAGAATCTCTTTTGCTGTGAGAACTCCTTTTAATAGATCGCTAATTTCTTCAGCGGTTGGTTCGCGGCCATTCTCTTTCAAGAAAATTGTTTTGGTTTTGTTAATTTTATTCATTCGCTCCACAATGTGAACAGGGAGACGAATGGTACGTGATTGATCGGCAATCGCTCTAGTGATAGCCTGGCGAATCCACCAGGTTGCATAGGTCGAGAATTTAAAACCTTTTGTATAATCAAATTTCTCGACCGCTTTCATCAAACCGCAGTTTCCTTCTTGAATCAAATCAAGAAAAGCAAGTCCGCGACCAATGTACTTTTTCGCGTTGTTAACAACTAGTCGTAGGTTATGGTCAACTAATTCGTTTTTCGCGTCGACATCACCATTTGCGATGCGTTTAGCAATCGCTAATTCCTGCTCAGAATTTAATAGAGGATATTTCGCAGCGTCTCTTAAATAGATGCGCACTGAATCATTTGATTTGATATCATCGTTGGAGAAATTGCTCGCTTCAGCGAGTTCCTCAGCGACTTCTTCATTTTCGACTTTGTCGAGTAAGAGGTCGTCATCTCCCAATATATCTTCCTCACTATCATCGATTAAGGCGAAGTTAGAAAGGATGAAATTGGTGAGCTGCTCGGTCTCCTCTTCGTTGAGATGTGAGTAAGCGATAATACCATCAATGTCGCTTTGGAGAATTTCCCTTTTGGCCTTATTTTTCTCTAATAAGTATTGTTTGATAGTCTCTAAATCTTCTTTTGAATCATCGACCACAGGAAAAGATATTTCCGGCTTTTGGCCGAGGATTTTTTCTTCGAGGCTAGGATGTGGCCGGCCTCTTCTTTTCTTGCTAATCGTCTGATTATTCATTCCTTGCCCTTGATTCCTAAATTTTGCTTTTGTAGTCACCGAGTCGTTTGCTTCTTGTTGGGTGACGCAATTTGCGAAT
>JAAYDH010000002.1 GCA_012729405.1 Erysipelotrichaceae bacterium | reverse complement strand
TCCGCAGTAATTGTATCGTCATGCGCTTTTTCTCTCTCTTTGAGAACACTGTAATATTTAGAAAATTCTGTTTCAGTTAGCTCAAACTTCTCATCGTGATAGGAGCGTGAACACAGTTCAGCAAAGTAGTCGGCAAATTTATCAGCAGACAAACCTGTTTTAAGTGTACGTTTATATGCCCCCTTGCTCGCGTCATGCTTTTGTGATAGTGCTAAAAACGCCTCTCTGTAGAATATATGCATCTTTGATGGTACTTCAGCAAACTGTTCAAATGTCATCAGCATAATAGTCAACAAGAGAGGATTTTCTGTAAATTCACGGTGTGACTGATAAAGTCGTCGTTCCAATTCGTAACGGAACTTTTCTTTAATTGAAGGTTCATCTGGACGAAACTCCAAATTCTCCACTAATTTTACGGCTTGCATTTTTGAAAAAGGCTTTAGCTTCAAAACCGTAAAACGCGAGTAGGAAATAAAGCTCTGATATGGGCGGGAAGATATCACAAAATAATTATCTGGATACTTGTCTGTAAACTCTTCCAAGTCCCGCTCAAAACGCTTACCGAGGTTTGTCCCGATTTCATCCAAGCCATCAAAAAGCAAAAGACATAGTCCTTTTGAGAGAATGTCCTCAAACTGACTTTCTGAAATACCCCCACCCAAACTCTCTAATTTTTTATAGGCGTAATCAAATAAGTTGTTCACAGATTCATCAAAATCTTTTAAAGGAATAAAAACTGGAATAATTCCCGACTCTCCATAGTATTGTAGCGAGTCCAGCAACAAGTGACGCATCATCATTGATTTACCTAGACCACCAATCCCAGATAGGATAACAAAGCGTGAATAATCCGAAAGCGATTTCATCGTGACATTCCCGATTGTTGAAGTCCGGTACGATGTCCCGAATTTGCTCGGCACTGGAATACGCCTCTCAATGTCATTACAAACATAAAAATCATAAAATGGACGGGGTTGATCGCTATAAAGTAGCGTTTTTACCATACTGTACTTTTCCTTTACCTTAACGAGATACCTTAGAAATGGAATATTAGAACCATTATCATTTTCGCTATCATTAACCGAGTATATGAACAGCGTTTCACCGTCACAGAGTTCTCCATAGATTGTATCTAATTGTTTCCTAGATTTTACTGTTGATTCTTGAAATTTCCATGCAAATTCAAAGTTATCCTCCCGATGCAGAGGAACGTATATATCCATCCTTTTATCGTTAATTGGACGCATATTATTTGATAAATAGGTATTATATGCTTCTATAGTCTGGGTGAATTCATTGATTTTTACAAAGGTCTTGTCCTTTTGATTATGGGCAAATGGAAGAAGAATCTTGTTCTTTATTGCAGCAACAAAATACTCCACATCCATTTCCAAATCCATGGATAGAGAGACGCATGGATCATTGTTTGCAAAGTCAATAATTCGATAGTCAAGGACGGCCTGCTTGAATATTGCAAGCATCTTCTCCGATGGCAGCGCATTTGGCAATAAGGCTACTTTTCTAGTCAGTAGATATTCCTGCCGAAAATCAAGGTAGTCATGCACAACGTTTTTAATATCGTCAAAGATTTCACCTAGCTCTTTGGCATCACTAGATCCTTCTACTTCGGCATTCTTCCATTCTGATGATAACCGCGTTAGCTTATCAATAAATTCCTTCAAGTTACCGGCAGCGTTTCTAATTAGCCTTCCTTGTGAAACAGTATCTTTTAGAGCATCAACAAATCTGTTGACAACTACGTTGCTTTGTTTTTTATTCCCGCTATTTAAAGAATCATTAAGCCACCGCAATGCCCGGTCTAATTTGA
>JAAYDH010000132.1 GCA_012729405.1 Erysipelotrichaceae bacterium | reverse complement strand
TTCAGTTCGTGAACTTTAGCCGTAAAGAAGCGATATCCCGGAACCAGAAACGGCATCGCTATCAGTAACGGCTTTATACCCGTGTTCCTAGTGCCGCTTTGTGGAGACGTTCCAAGAAGGGTCGGGGGCATGAAGATGCCGCTGCTTCCTTCGGAGTTGAACGCGATGGTATCTGCAGGGCTTAAATATGGTGCTATCGACAGCTTCGATGCGGAAAAATCCCTACAAAATGAGTTATAATCAAAATGCGTGGAAAAGGGGGAAAGTGGAAGTAATCAAGAGGAACGCGAAGATAACATTTTAAACGGATTAGAAAACATCAACAGTTTGAAGAATGAGGCAAACACTCGCACCTCATCTTCTTGAACCGGGTTAGGCTATACGAACAAATAGGAATTATTCGGGTATAATCGTGTGGAGACGAGTATGATTTATGTCCGTGTGATTAATCAAGGTAATAAGGGTGTCAGAAGCCCCGCCAATTTTTGTTTTAGGTTGCCAATATGAGCAACCTTTGATTATTTTCATTCGTACGCTTCTCATCTTATGTGAGATGGACGCTTCGCGCATAATAGGAGGAAATAGTCATATGATTACACTACGTGATATTGAAGAAAAAGATGCTCAACTGATCTACACATGGAAATGTGATCCCCTCATAAAAAAGTTGGCTCTGGATTATGATTATTCAACGACCCTCGAAGAACAATTGCATGATATTCAGTCTAGTTTACAAGATCCCGACCAAGACTATAAAATCATACTACTTGATAATTCATTGAGCATTGGATATATAAGAATTAATTGGATGGATAGCAATAAAAAGAAAGCGTGGCTTCGATTCGGATTAGGCGCGGAAAGAGGTCATGGATATTCACGAATTGCACTCAATATGTATATAAAGCGCTTAAAAGAACTGGGTTGTTTCAGAATAGAAGCCGAGGTTTATAGCAATAACAGCGCTTCGCAAAAAATACTCGAGAGCTTAGGATTTTTAAAAGAAGGAATAAAGAGAAAAGCGCATTTTGATGGAACACAATACATCGATGTTTATGCCTACGGACTCTTAATTGATGAGAAGAACTGAAATTAGAGGACTCATCTAACAATCGCTTCATCCTGGTTCGCCTACGGCTTGCATGTTAAGCAATTGTTCTGCGGCCGTAATTCGAACGACAGTCCGGAAAAAATGAAAACAAGTTATAATCAATCGAAGCATATATTCATCGTATGTCTACTCAAAAAAGGAATATGGAGAAAAATATGTTAACGGTCGCATTCCCATTGCAAGGTATTTATATCTCGCCAAATACCCCAGGAACAAAGGTTCCGAGTCATGGAACGGCCGGTTTTGGTGAAGAATATGCGATAGATTTTGTGATGATCCGAGAAAGTGATAAACTAAAGAAGCCCTATCGTAAAAGTTTTTTTGAGTATGTATTCAAGGGATTAGACCTAAATGATTTTTACGGATGGGGCCAGACAATCTATTCACCGGTAAACGGAGAAATTATCGAAACTGAGAATAGTATTGTCGAAAGAAATCCGGTCAATATCTTTAATGATTATCGAAATTCGATGAGGGTAACGAAGGATTATTTGGATCATGGCGCATCGTCGATAACCATTACAGGAAATTGTGTCGTTATAAAAATCGACGAAAATGTATACGCATTATTAGCGCATTTAAAAAAAGGCTCTGTGAAAGTAAGAGTAGGGCAAAACGTTGCGGAACATGATGAGATTGGTCAGCTTGGTCATTCCGGAAACTC
>JAAYDH010000094.1 GCA_012729405.1 Erysipelotrichaceae bacterium | reverse complement strand
GGCGAGATTCGCTGGCAATCATGACAATTTTCATTAAAGATTGGCTCCTTGCTCAACAAACAGGAAGGCGTCTGGATCACCAGTTACTTCACTAGCTTCCAACACTTTGACGTATTTATCGGCGAGAACATAATTAAGCTTCTTACCTTTTCCGATAACTGTTTTGGTAAAGATGATGGAATTCTCAACACAAGTTCCTTCGTCGATGACGACATCACGAGAAATAATCGAATTGCGAACCTTCCCTTTAACGATACATCCGTTAGCGATAAAACTGTTTTTAACATCCGCTTTTTCACCATATAGGGCGGGCGGAGTGTTGTGGGTGACCGTATAAATCGGCCAGTCTTCTAAGAATAGTTGTGAACGATAGGAATAATCCAATAACTTCATAGATTGAGTGACATAATCGTTCAAGCTGAGAATTGGAACAACGTACCCTTTGAATTCCCAAGCATTGAGAGAGAGAATCTTTTCATCGATGCAGTATCGAACCATCTTTCTAATTCCGTAGAGGACCGAAACTTCACGAGACAAAGCGAGCATTTTTTCAAAAGCGGAACGATTGAAAATATAAGTCCCCAACGAAATATTAGCAACTTTCTTCATCCCTGCATTGGTCATAATTTTTTTGACCATTCCAATTTTGTTGAGAGTTAAAGAGCCGCAGTTTAAATATCCAGTATCAGCATTGTTGACATGCTTATAAATAATTGAGGCATCCGCTCCGGAAGCGATATGGGCATCCAAGAAGGGGCGGAAATCAATTGAAGAAAGCATGAAAGGATTAGTAATTAAAACATAATTCGCGGTCTCGTCTTCAAAATATGAGCGGTTAGATAATAAGTTAGAAACATCAGTATTAAAGCGAGGGGTGCTGATTGATTTTTCATCGAAAAATAAACGCATATAGCCAGTCTTCGTGTTATTAATCCAAGTTTGTCCTTCTCGGACGTGAGTACGCACGGCCCGAACGTTCTTTTCAACGAGAACGTTGATGCGATCAATACCAGAGTTCGAGAGATTAGAAAGCGCGAAGTCCATCAAACCATAGCGGCCGAGGAATGTCACCGCACCTAGAGGGCGGTTTTCCGTTAATAAACCGAGATCCGGTCCGTCATGTAGATTGCAAATTCCCACTACTCTTTTCATTTGTAACTACCTCCAGTGACAAGGATGATTTCATCTTTGCCTAAATTAACTTCTTGTTTTTCGCCCACGACACCTTCGGGAGCGATAATTGCATTGTGAACTTTAGCGCCTTTTTTGACGCGAGCGCCAGCCATGATAACACAGCGAGTGCATTCCGCGCCTTCCTCGATAACGACTTCATTAGAGATGACGCAGGAATCAACGGAGCCTAAAATAATTGCTCCTTGGTTGGCAATACTTCTCTTAATTGAGCCTTTATTGCCGACATATTGAGGAACACTATGAGTGTCTTCGGAATAAATTTTCGTGATGTCATCGCGATCGAAGAGATTGAGTTCGCCTCGATTGAGAGCGATGTCCATATTTGCTTGGTGGAGAGAAGCGAGGGTTCCAACATCTTTCCAATAGCCTTGGAAGCGATAGGCTTGCATCTTATTGCCATCAGCGAGCATCCTTGGAATGATGTTTTTGCCAAAATCATGGTCAGAATTTTCATCTTTTTCATCCGCTTTGAGATAAGACCGCAGTGTTTTCCATGTGAAAACATAGATTCCCATAGAGGCTAAGTTGCTCTTCGGTACCTTTGGTTTCTCTTGAAATTCGACGATGAGGTCGTTTTGATCGACCGCCATGATGCCAAAGCGACTCGCTTCTTTGGGATCGACTTCAATAACAGAAATCGTCGCGTCAGCCTTCGTTTTGATGTGAAGGTCAATCATTTTGTTATAGAGGGTTTTATAAATGTGATCGCCCGAAAGAATCAAAACATAGTCAGGTTCCTGGACGTCTAAGAAATCGATATTTTGCGTAATTGCATCGGCAGTACCTTTATACCACTTGGCGTCTTCTTCGGTTTGTCGGGGAGCCAAAGTGGCCATAAATGAGTGGACACCATTTAACCCCCATTTTTCTCCGTTGCCAACATAGCTATCGAGGGCGATGGCCTCGTATTGCATCAATACTCCGACCTTGTTAATTCCACTGTTTGCACAGTTGCTAAGGGGGAAGTCAATAATTCGATATTTCGCAGCAAAAGAAACGGCTGGTTTTGCAATTTTTCTTGTCAGGGCTTCTAGCCTAGTTCCTTTGCCGCCGGCAAGAATCATCGCGACTATTTTGTATGGCATTATTTGTACCTCCGCGTATATTCACATTTTAGCATACGCACGGGTATAAACAATCTCAAAAGGCACTTGTAAGTGCATTTTCTTTGATTATCCCTTTTTATTCCCCTAAAAGATGCTAAACTCAATAATATGAAAGTTTGGCCTTCAAGAAAAAAAGTTATCTGGCTAGGCATCGCGATCTTCCTTTTTTCAGCAGTCCTTGTGTTTGCAAGTTGCATTAGCATCTTCCTTTCGAAAAACTGGGACTACCGTCAGTGGCTCATCATTGGAGTTTTCCTTGGAATGTCGATTGTCATCTTTATTCTCACAATTAGCACTTATTTTTATGTCATTGAGAAAGACCAACTTGTTGTTGTTAAATTTCGTCGCGGATTGTTTTATCCGTATTCAGATATTCTCTACATTGAGCAGAATCCTAACAAGAAAGAAGCGACAATCACCATTGTCATGAAAAGTGGTCAATCAATTTATTTGATTCCCGACAAAGCGAATAAACTCTTTGAAGCTTTGGAAAAGAACTGCAAAAATTTGATGAGCAAGGAAGACGTCAAAAACCGCTTCCCACGCATTAAGTTATAAAATCCATATTTGTTTATTGCATAAACTAGTCGATTATGCTAACATTTTCGGGAACAAAAGGAGGCCTACGATATGTCAAGAGTATGTCCAGTAATTGGAAAAGGACCGATGAGTGGTAACACCCGCTCCCATTCTTTAAGAGCTTCACGCCGTAGATGGAACTGCAATCTTCAAGTCCGTACTGTCGTGGTTGACGGCCAAGAAATGCGAGTTCGTATGTCGACTCGCGCTTATCGCAGTCTCAACAAACAATACAAGTAATATAGGTTAATCCCTTAAAGCTAAAAAAGCGGAATCGATCCGCTTTTTTTATGTTTGTTTTCTAGATCACAAAGATGTAAACGTTAAGGTTAGAACAAAGAGTAGAATCTCGTTTATATAAAGAACGAAGAATAAAAGCCACTGAGTGAAAGCCATCGTGATAAATTTCGGGCGAATGTATTTAACGCTACCATCTTCGGCATATTCTTTGGTCATGCGAATATTGAGATTGAGTTTTGGATTCAAAAGGATCGCCAGAACGACAAGGGCGACAATAAACGCACTGATAAATACAATTGGAGGAATCTGAGAAGTGTAGCCAGTTTGCTGATTGTAAGTAAATGCCCCAATGCTTATGGCAACTGGCAATAAGAATGAGGAAATTAAATACAAGATAAAGATGATGCTGTGGAGACGAATGAAATCCAAAGGAATGAAAACTAGGCCTAAGAAGAAGACACAAGTCAAAACACCAGTAATAAAGATGATGATAAAGAAGATGTTATCAAAACGTAAATCGAAGGTAGAAAAGAAAAATCCAAAGGAAAATAAAGTGAGAATTAATCCGACATTTCCGTAAAAATTATCGATGAATGTACTTTTGTAATTAAGTTCATAAGGGAACATGTTACGCACATTGTATGAAACTTTGTATTTGTTTTTGTAACGAACGAAAGAAGCGGTGAGAAAAAGTGCCCCGAATAAAAGTGATAATAGAAAAGCGGGTAATGTAAATTGCATTAGAGTTTTAAACTCCTAATCGCTTCTTCGATGTTTTCAGCATTGAAGATGTAAGATCCAGCAACGAGAACGTCGGCCCCCATCTTCGTGCATTCCTCACCGGTAATAGCGTTAATACCACCATCAACTTCGATGAGTGTCTTAATGTCATTCGCATCAAGATAGCTGCGGAGGCGCAAAATTTTGCCAAGTGCTTCACGAATGAAACTTTGACCCCCGAAACCGGGTTCAACGCTCATAATCAGGACTAAATCGAGGCTATAGAGGAAAGGAAAGATTTTATCTACGGGGGTATTTGGTTTGATTGAAATTCCTGCTTTTCCGCCTGCATGATGGATGAGATCGATGATGTCAAAGACCTCCGTATCACTGCGACAAGCCTCGTAATGGAAGGTTAAATAATCTGCACCAGCTTCGACGAATTTTTGCGCATATTCTCGCGGATTACTAATCATGATATGAACATCGTTGACCATGCTATGAGTATGTGCGATGTCTTTGAGGACTGGTAAACCAAAAGAAATATTGGGAACAAAGTGCCCATCCATCACATCGAAATGAAGCCAATCCGCTCCCGCATCTTGGATGCGTTTAATATCTTCACTCAAGTGAGCGAAATTTGCTGAGAGAATCGAGGGTGCAACCAGTGTCTTTTTCATTTTTCGTACCTCCGTATTTGGGAAATTGCTTCTTTTGAAAGCGTTAAATAGCAATCATAGGCTATCTTAGAAATTATACCATCTTTGAGAGCTGTTTTGACTTCGCATCGCTCCTCAGAGATATGCAGACAGTTTGAGAAATAACATTTGAGATAAAGCTCGGTGAATCCAGGGAAGTACTGAGCGAGTTCTTCCTTGTATAAATCGAGATCAAGAGAAGAGAAACCGGGAGTGTCGGCGATGTATCCACCTTCATAGGGAAGTAATATTACTTCCTTAGTTTTATGTTTGCCTCTTCCGAGAGCGCGAGAATATTCGCCAACTTCTCGTTCAAATTGAGGATCAATCGCGTTGATTAAAGATGATTTTCCTACTCCGGTTTGTCCGATAAGGCAAGTGATATGATCTTTAAATAGTGTGCGAACTTCTTTTAATCCGGTTCCTTGTTTGTTACTGACAAAGTAGACATCAATATTTAGACGGTTGAAGACATCCTTAATTTCGTCTTTCATTTTCTGATCGATACTTTTATCGTCCTTGGTGAGAATCAGTTTGGCTTTAACGCCATTCATATTGGCGTAAGTCAAATATTTAAAAGCGAGTAAATAGGAGAAGGCTGGTTCCACCAAAGAGGAAACAACCAACATTTGATCGATGTTGGCGACCGAGGGTCTTTTCAATTGGCTAACACGAGGGTAGACAAAATTGATAACCATATTTCCAATATCGAGGTCGACATTGTCCCCCACCATCGGTTTGATGCTTCCCATTCGGAAGATGCCCCGAGCGGGAGCGCGATAAATGACTCCATCAACCAAGACAGAATAAATACCACAACTTAAAGCGAGGATTTTTCCTTCCATTATTTAAAACCAAATATGCGAGCAAAGAAGCTCTTTTTTTCTTTTAATAAATCAGCATTTTGAGTCAAAATAACCAAATCATCATGAAATTCCTGCGCGGAATGGTATCGCTCTTTGAAGCTACGAGCAGTTGCTTTGACAATTACTCTTTCAACTTCTTTCGAGCAGTGAGGGAGATATTTTCTCGGTGATGGGACTTTGTCTCGTATATGGGCAACCACGACTTTCACAGGGTCAACATCGTTGAAAGGTACCCGACCAGTGATTAATTCAAATAAAGTAATTCCAGCGGAGTAGACATCTGATTGAGGGGTGGCGGGATAGCCACGGGAAATCTCGGGAGCCATATAGTGAACTGAACCGATGATATCTTTACTCTTCTCCTGACCACTAGAAATGTTGATGGGTTCGGCTATGCCGAAATCACCCAACTTGATCGTTCCGTCGGGAAGATAAAAGATGTTGTGTGGTTTGACGTCACGATGAACGATATTGTGTTCATGAGCATACTGGAGTGCGGAGGTGAGCTGAATCATAATGCTGATGGCCTCCTGTAGTGGCAAAGCCGAGCGGAAATCGAGGGCATCTTTAAGGGTTTGTCCCGCGACATATTCATTGGCAATATAGGGAACGCCTTCATAGGTTCCGTGATTGTAGACTTTGACGATATTGGGGTGGTTCAAAGAGGCGGCGATAGTCGCTTCGTTTTGAAAACGGCGAAGGTTGATGGGATTAGCCATTACATCTTCGCGTATCAATTTGATAGCGATGCGCTTCTTCGTGATAAAATCAGTGGCTTCGTAAACCTCCGCCATACCACCATGACCAATACGAGCAGTCACGCGATATCTTTCATCGACAATTGATCCAATCTTAATTGGCATTATTTACTGGCCTCCCAGAGTACGGCGGCGATGTTGTCGCTTCCTCCGTTTGCGTTAGCAAGAGCGATCAATTCATTAATCTTCTGCTCGGTGGTGTCATCGCTTTGTAGAATGGTGAGTATCGCATTCTCTTCGACATTGTTATAAAGCCCATCGCTGCACACGAGGATGTTTTCGTTGAGATAGGTGGTCATCTTGAAATCGAAGTTAACCGAAGGGAAAATACCCAAAGCGTTGGTTAAGACATGGCGTCTTGGATGAGTGCGCATCTCTTTTTTGGTGATTTTTCCCGTGCGATATAGATAAGCTACGTAAGTTTGATCTTCCGTGATTTGGCAAATTTCTTTTTCGTCAATGACATATGCTCGAGAATCACCGATTTGAGCGGTGATAAGATGGTTAGACATGATTAACACTAGCGTAAGAGTTGTTCCCATACCTTCATAAATCTTATTTTTCTGAGCTTCTTCATAGATGGCGATGTTGGCTTTTTTGATGATGTCCATCACCCATTTAGCCGCCATGAAGCGATTGAGGAATTTTTGTTTGTCAATAAAAGCATCGCTGATTAATTTTATCGCGATGGAAGCGGCATAGTCTCCTTTATTAGCTCCACCCATTCCGTCGCAGATGAGCATAAGAATATTACCCTTTATGTTAGTGAGGGCAATTGCTCGATCCTCGTTGGTGAGCCTGACTTTACCGATATCTGTTCCGAAGGCATATGTCCCCGATATATAATTTTTCTTTTTCATATAATGTTCTTTTCTACTTTCGCTCTTAATTGGCCGCAAGCGGCATCAATATCCGACCCAAATTCTTTGCGAATCGTGGCTGTCACTCCGCCTTTAGTGAGATAATCCAAAAATTGATGGATGCGGTTGCCGCTGCTTCGTTTATAACTGCATAGGTTGGTTTCATTATAAGGGATTAAATTGACGTATCCCATCGTTCCTTTGATTAAATTAATCAATTGGTCGGCATATTCCTTCGTGTCGTTTAGTTCGGAGAGTAAGAGATATTCATAAGTGACGCGTCTTCCACTCACCTTCTCATATTCTTTAATCGCCGGCATTAATGTTTCTAAAGGATAGACTTTATTAATTTTCATCAATTGATTGCGCAATTCATTATTCGGAGCATGCAAAGAAATCGCCAAGTTGGTCTGCAAACCTTCGTGAGCGTACTTTCTAATTCCATCTGGTAGTCCACATGTTGATACAGTGATGTGACGGGCTCCGATTTCAAAACCTTTCGGATGATTGACAATGCGAATAAAATCCATCAAATTGTCATAGTTATCAAAAGGTTCTCCAGTTCCCATCACGACGACATGAGTAACTTTTTCGCCTTTTCCCTCAGCTTCGAGGAGCTGATTAATGATTAAAATTTGACCAATCATCTCATCAACGGTCAAATTCCTCTGCTTTCCGAGTTGTCCGGATGAGCAGAATGAACATCCCATATTGCAACCGACTTGGCTGGAAACACAGACAGCGTTTCCATAGGAATAACGCATTAAAACAGTTTCGACCTTCGCTCCATCTTTGAGAGCAACTAGACATTTAATGGTTCCGTCACTGCTCTCTTGTTTGAGATATAAGGATGGTAATTCAAGAGTATATTTTTCTTTGAGAACCTCGCGGAACTTAAGCGAAACATCGCTCATCTCGTCAAAAGAGCGAGCTTTCTTCTCATATATCCACGTAAAAAGTTGCGTAGCGCGATAAGGCTTTTGACCTTCCGCTACCATTTGTTCAGCTAATTTGTTTATCTCTTGAGCGAAAAGATTAAGCATCTTTCAACTCCTCTTTTTTTAAGACAGCAAAGAAGAGGCTCTCTTCATATTCGCTAAACGGGAATATTTGTTTGTCGGCGACAAGAGAAAAAGAGGGATTGTTTTCGATAAATCGCTTGATTAATCGCCTTGATTCTTTCTTGTTAATCGTCGGAACGGCATAGATTAATTGACCGCCATCTTCTACTAACGCACCGCACTCTTTAAGAGCGAGTTCTTCCGATTTGATGATACCATCGAGTTGATCGGCAGAGGCTCTCAGAAAATAGTCAGGAGTAGCTTTTAATAAAGCGAACTTCGAACTATCGGGGAATAAGAAGAAGGTGTGTACTGGTTTAGAAATACAGGTAATAATTTGAGTTGGGGTCGCTTCAAAGAAGGAAGCGTTCTTCAGTTCAAAATTAACAATCGTTTTCTTGCTTGCAAAGAAAGCTTGCGAATCACCAATTACTAAATCGAACTTCACATCGCGATTATACTTGTACAACAAGGATAAGAACGCGTTATTCGGATAGCTGGTGTAAATTGCGATGCCCCGCATAGGATCGGTATCCGCGGCAGCAAATACCTCATTCCAGGCAGGTGAAATATCGATAATCTCTTTCTTTTGAAAGGCGATGTGCTTTTTAATGTTTGATTTGTCCTTTGTGACGACAAAATTTGGGAAAGGACTCGCCATCAAGTCATCGTACTTAATGAGGAGTTCTTCTTGAGTGTTCTTTTCTTTGTTCACCAAGCAGAAGGTCACGGATGGTTTAGAATTACTTCGCAATATGCGATAAGTGATGTGTTCACCGAAATGTTTGGTCCACATTTTTACCAACCACAAAGGAGTGTTAAAGCGATAGGACAAATAATCGGGTGTGTCCTTATTGATTTCGGGGGGAATAAGATTCTCCGCCGTCACATCGATGCCAGCGATGATG
>JAAYDH010000003.1 GCA_012729405.1 Erysipelotrichaceae bacterium | reverse complement strand
TGGCAAATACGACACCGAGGAATAATAATCCGAAGATCCACGCCGAAGCATCGGGGCCGAAGCCAAAGAATCCGAGGGCAATCCAGCCGACGAAGATGGTGATGGCGCTGACGGCAGTAAAAGCAAAGGAAGTCGCTTTAATAGCTAATTGATGACGGTTTTCAATCGAGGCGTCATGAGCCTTGTCATCAATAATTAATTCCCTTTCACGGTTCATAATAATGATCGAAATCATCATCGCAAACATAGCAGCCACTGGGACAGCGGCCAAGACGAGGGAAGAGACCGGTAAACGGAGAAGAGATAGAATACCGAGAACAACACCACTAACGAGGGTTGTAACGACGAGAGAGGCGATACCGCGAGAGAGGCGATAACGAATCATGAAATAGACGCCAAGGACTAAGATGGCTAAACCAATAGCATAGCTAACTGAACTAAAACTCACATTTGAGATGGCGTTAGTGGCAAGTGATTTTAAGGAGACGGAAGTGTTATCGTCTTCTAAGACGTTAATCACAGCCGCTAAATTATCATTTAGAGACGTACCATCGGCATCTTGAACAATCGTGCCATCATTATAGAAGCCGAGGACGTCGTTTGTGAGATGCAAATCGAGTTTGACAGCGCAGTAGTAAAAGTTGATAGTTTCCTCTTCGTACATGATCGAATTAGGCATTTTCGGTATGAAAATTTCGACGACACGGCTGTCCTTGGTTGGGTTGCCGTCAACGTCTTCGACATAGAGAGGATTGGTATCAATAACATAGTTACCGTCCGCATCTTCTTCATAAAGATAGATGTGAGAGAGGATTTCTTTAATAAGCGGTTCTTTGAAAGAGACATCATTATCTGTGCTTGAAGTTCTCTCAAAAATGAGTTGAGAGGTATAAGAAGTTGGGGCATTGACGAAAGCGTTGTCATTATTTAAAGCTGCGAAGGTGATTGAACCACCTAAGCTAATGACAAATAAAACAGCTGAGATGATACCGACGAGTTTAGATCTCTTGGTTAAGTTTTTCTCCGCGTAAGCGCCGAAGTAATTTTGTTTTTCTTCTTTGACGAGATTTGGAACTCTTTCGCTATTGATGCCGAACATATCGTATTTGCCCTGCAAACTTGTCGCATTGGTGGCGAGCCACATCATGCCTTTCAAGCCGAAGGTATTCAATGCAATTGAAGCTAATCCACCGATGACGGTAATCGCGGCAAAGGCACGGAAAATAGCGCCTCCGAAGATATAAGCAAAGATACCGAACACGATGACAACGATGTTGACATCAATGATTGGGAGTAAGGATTTCTTCGAAGCTTCAGCATTGGCTTTCTTTAGACTTCGGCCTCGATAAGATTCATTCTTTAGCTTAGCCATATAAATGGCTCCGCTAATAACAGAAGCGATTGAAACAGCGATTACAGCGAGAACGCCGAAGATGCTGAATTCAGCGGTGAACCAAATGGTTGATAATAAACCAAGGTAAGCAGCAGCGATGCTTATTGTGCCAATGGCAATCGCGGCGATACGATAGTAAACAACGAGGATTAAAGCGAGAACAACGAGAACAAAGAGGGTTGCGGAAAGCGTGCGATTCCAAGCGAGGCGGTCAACGTCGAACAATGATTCGATCGTTGCATCGATTCTTTGTTGATACATGAATTGGACATCGTAATCAATAGCGCCGGCGTTAATTAAGTTTACAAAGTAACGGGCGTTCTTATAAGCGATGGTCTTTTCCTTAACGGAAGCGACACTATCGCTGTTAGTATCTAAATTGATGAGGGAATAGAGACGATTATCATTGCCGTCATCGTAATATTGAACGTCTTCTTCAGCAGAGACTTCAAATTTCATGAGGAGGCGGTAGTTGTATGGGTTATCCGCATTGGTAGCAGCTTCGAAGTTGGTCTTGTCTTCTTCAAAATCATACCAAAGGTATAGGTAATATTTAAAGCTTGTTTCATCACCTTCGCCAGTCATTTCTTCAGCGTATTGACTGTTATCTTTTTCGATATCATCGCGAGCGTTGGTCAACAACACATCGACAGACTCGGTATTGACAGGTAACAAGATGGCCGGGTAGCCGTTGTAAGTATCAATAGAAGCTTTCTTGCCTTCGAGGAGGAATTCGTCAGCAGTCAAAGCATTATCGCCATAGGTCAAGCCGAGGTTGCCATTGAAGGAGAGATAAGTGATGATATTTTGATAATCACCAGCGGTCTCTTCGGTCAACTTCACCTTGATGGTGTCATAACCGGCTTTCAAAATTTCATAAGAAGTAACCTTCGCGGTTTCGAGACGTCTTTCCATCACCGTGGTGATGTTGTCAACTGCCTCGTAGTCAGTGAATTCGACATCTTGATCATCTTTGTCGGAGACGCGGAAAGTAATTTCCTGTCCATTTCTAAATTGATTGTTCGAATTTACTTTTGTGATTTCTCCCACAAATGTGGTGCCTACAATAACTAATGTAGTCAAGGCTAAGAGAATATAAGCCCAAAGTCTACGCATAATGTTTCCTCCTGAGTGATAAGTGATTGCGCTGGCGCGCCTATGATATAACATACAACAGATGCGCTATGTATGCAAGAATAAATTGCGCGTATATGTGCTCGCATAGAACGACAATCTTCGGTTAACCGAAGAATGGTTAGAACAGCTTGTTTTGGTGAGTTATTTTGAGGTGCTGATAAGCTTTTTGATTAGCGATTCGACCTCGCGGAGTTCTTTCAATCATGCCAATTTGAATTAGATATGGTTCATAGACATCCTCCAAATTGGGAATCTCTTCTCCGATAGCGTTGGCGAGAGTTTCGAGTCCGACCGGACCACCATGGAAGCGATTGATTAGTGTTTCGAGGTAGCGAACATCAACATCATCAAGTCCGATTTCGTCAACCTTCAAAGCTTTAAGAGCCTTTTTGGCATCTTCGAGACTGATCCGATCTTTTCCTTCATAGTTTGCGAAGTCGCGAACGCGCTTAAAAAGGCGGTTAGCGATGCGAGGGGTACCACGACTTCTCTGGCTGATAATCTTAGCGGCTTCTAAATCAATTTCAGTCTTGAAGACACGAGATGTTCTCAAAACAATTTCTAAGATTTCATCTTCGCTGTAATAATTGATTTTTTCGGTTATACCGAAACGTGCTCTTAAGGGCGAGCTTAAATTGCCAGCTCGGGTGGTCGCACCGATAAGAGTGAAAGGTGGCAAATCCATCGTCAAAGATCGCGAACCATTTTCCCGATTAATCACAACCGAAAAGCGAAAATCTTCCATCGCGGTAAAGAGGGATTCTTCAATGATTCTCGGCAAGCGGTGAATCTCATCAATAAAGAGGACATCACCGGGTTTTAATTCGGATAAAATAGCCGCTAGATCCCCGGTCTTTTCGAGGCTGGGTCCAGTCGCGACGTGGATGCTCGCGTGCATCTCATTGGCGATAACGTAAGCGAGGGTGGTTTTTCCTAGTCCGGGCGGACCATAGAAAAGCAGGTGGTCGATAGGTTCATCTCGATGGAGAGCTGCACCAATAAAAATGCGAAGGTTTTTCTTTAAGTCCTTCTGTCCGACATACTCATCGAGTGTGCGAGGGCGTAAAGAAATCTCTTCCTGACGATCATCTCCATGTGGTAATGCATCTAATAATCTCGACATATATTCTCCTATTTCTTCTTCAGCTCATTGAGCTTAGAAAGGGCGATGCGCAAGACATCTTCTGGTTTGGCATCAGGTTCATTAATCGTTGCTAAAACGCGATCAATTGCAGCACCTTTGAAGCCCATTTCTTTGAGGGCATCATAAACGTCTTCATACACCTCAGGATTACCTTTTTCTCCTCCGGCTAAAATGCCTTTGAGATCTAGGATAATCTGAGCGGCAGCCTTGGCGCCGATTCCGGGTAATTTTTTAAGATAAGCAACGTTGTTGCTTGCAATTGCAGTTATCACTTGTTGTGGGGTTGTCGCTTTGAGGGCATTAATCGCTGTGCGAGGTCCGAGGCCTTTAACTTTGATTAAAGACAAAAAGACCGACTTCTCTTCTAGTGTTTTAAACCCAACAAGATATTGTTCGTCTTCTCTGACGACGTTATGAGTGTAAACAAAGACCTCCTGACCGATTTCAAAATCATCGATGCGGGAAACTAAAACTTGATAGCCAACATCATGAACATCGACTATGACCGTGTCCTTATCAAGATGAGCGACACGTCCTTTGAGAAAATAAATCATGATTCTTCTCCTTTGTTAGTAAATAGCGACGATAAGAATGATTAAAGCCAATGAGACTAAAGCAGTCAATAAAGCAGCAAAAATTGCGATAAAAACTTTCTTATTTTCCATCTTCTTCTCGTTTGTAAGGAATTGGTGTGGGAATTGGATCGCGTTTGTGATTGCTAATTTTGTGCAAATATTCAATGCGACTCTTCACTTCGGGAGCTACTTCCTTACCAGCTAGGTAAGCATCTAAATCGCAATAGGTGACTCCCATCTCTTTTTCATCGGTTTGTCCAAGGAATAATCCTGCCGACGGAACACGATTGACAAGAAAGTCGGGGACACCGAGCATTGCAGCGGCTTGTTTTACTTCCGACTTCAGAAGATGGCAGATGGGCATCAAATCAGCGGCCCCATCGCCGTACTTAGTGAAGTAACCGGTATATCTTTCATCGGCATTATCGGTGCCGAGAACTAATCCGCTATGCGATCCGGCGTAGGCGTAAAGGATGGTCATTCTAATTCTAACCTTTAGGTTAGTGAGAGCGACTTGATTAAGTTCGGCGCCTCGCTTTTTGAATTCGTCAACCGTGGCATGGAAGCTCTTTGAACCATCAATGATGAGATAGTTGAGTTTTAAATGATCCGCTAAAGAAATGGCGTCTTTCAAGTCATCAGGATGAGAGTCAATCGGCATCATAATACACATCAGTTTATCTTTACCGACCGCTTCTTTGGTTAAAGCTGCCACTAAAGAGGAATCGATACCTCCCGAAAGACCGAGAACATAAGTAGCTGCTCCCGTGTTCTTGAGCATATCCTGCAAAAATTTTTTAACTTCTTGTAAATAATCGGCCAGTTTCATAATCATCAACTCCAGTATTCAAACGAAAAGTCATCGAGAAAGACGGTATCTCCGTCGGAAGCTCCGAGTGTCTCTAAAGTATCATCAATTTTTAATTTGCGAAGTTTCATCATCAAAAGCATCATCCCTTCATCAGTTGAGATGTTGGTCATGCGGTAGAATTTAATAATTTTATCACCCTCAATTCTCCATTTATGAGCATCGAGGCGACGGATATGAAATTCCTTCTCTTCCTCAGGGAGTTCATAAACTTTGAAGTCGAGTTCATTTTCATCATCTCCGTAAAGAGGAAAATGCGGCGTTTTATCGAGCAAGTCCGCACATGCATAAAGCAACTTGTCAAGTCCATCATCGGTGAGAGCAGAGATTGGAATAATCGGCTGGCCAAATTGCTCTTCAAATTTCTTTAAGCGTTTCTCAGCCCCTTCTTCGTCCATCTTGCTAGCGACGAGAATTATTGGGCGTTTATCGAGCCCAAAGCCGTAGCTCTTAAGCTCGTTATTTATAATTAAATAATCTTGGTAGGGATCGCGGTCTGATAATCCCATATTAACAATATGGACGATGACTCGGCATCTCTCAATGTGACGGAGGAAGCGTAAGCCTAAACCCTTACCTTGATGGGCGCCTTCGATGAGGCCGGGAAGATCCGCCATCACAAAACTGCGACCATCTTTTGTGTGAACCACTCCGAGATTAGGAACGAGAGTGGTAAAAGGATAGTCCGCGATTTCAGGACGCGCGGAAGACACGAGGGATAGTAAGGTTGATTTTCCCACGCTAGGATAACCGACTAATCCAACATCGGCGAGTAATTTTAATTCTAGAATTAATCTCTTGGTTTCACCTGGTTCGCCATTTTCAGCAATTTTTGGAGCGCGGTTGGTTGGGCTCTTAAAACAAGTGTTACCTCGACCTCCCCGACCACCTTTAGCGACGCAGATGACTTTGCCATCTTCATTTAAATCAGCGATCACTTTATGATCTTTTTCTTCGAAAATAACTGTTCCGACCGGAACATCGACGATAATATCTTTGGCAGCTTTGCCATATTGATTTTTGATTCCGCCCTTTTCGCCATCCGGACCAATAAAGGTTTTGCTGTGGCGGAAATTGTAGAGAGTATTGATGTGACTATTAGCTCGGAAAAGGACGCTTGCACCGCGACCACCATTTCCTCCCGCTGGACCACCATTAGGCATAAACTTTTCGCGCAAAAAAGCGATGGCCCCATCGCCACCTTTTCCCGAGCGGACTTCCACGACTGCGCGATCGATAAACATTAAAATATACTCCTCTTGTATTATACAAGTTGAGAAAGAAAAAGACCACAAATTAGTGGTCTTCTTCATTATTTTTCTTCGTTACTCAGCAACGATGATTTTAACTGCTGTACGATCTTTTCCAACGCGATAATACTTGGCGATACCGCTAGCGGTCGCAAAAATTGTATCATCCTTACCCCTTGAGGTATTTTCTCCTGGATGGATTTTCGTTCCTCTTTGGCGATAGATAATGGAGCCAGCATGGCACCATTGACCATCAGCGACTTTGGCCCCTAAGCGGCGACCAGCAGAGTCACGGCCGTTCTTTGTCGACCCAACACCTTTTTTCGAAGCGAAGAGTTGAAGATTTAATTTAAACATCATAATCTATGACACCCTTTCTAAATTTTTCTAATTTCGACGAATCTCGCATTGCTTTCAGCGATGGTTTCAAGGCCACCGATGAGAGTGTCAACGACGATTTCATCATGAAGGGAAAGTGGTTTTTTAGCTTCGAGCGAAGCATAACCTTCTTGAAGCACAAGTTCGACATGAGCGACATCTTGAATTGCGTTGAATCCACCGGTGACAACTGCTGAAACAGCAGCGCACACAAGATCTTCGCCATGAGGAGCGCTGTTGGCGTGTCCTTTAACTTCGAGTGATTTGACCTTTTTTCCTTCGGTTTTGATTAAAATTTTAATCATGTTTGTTAGTTGTTGATTGCTTCAATGACTAAGCAAGTGTATGGTTGACGATGGCCAATTGTCTTGTGATAGTTGGCTTTTGCTTTGTACTTGAAGACACGAATCTTTTTCGATAAGCCTTGTTTTTCCACTTTAGCCGTGACGGTTGCGCCAGCGACGTATGGGGTTCCGACTTTCATTGACTTGTTGCTAACGAGTAGAACTTTGTCGAAAGTAACGGTCGAGTCGACTTCAGCTTCTAATTTCTCAACATAGATTTTAGAACCGACTTCAACGCGAATTTGCTTACCACCAGTTTCGATAATTGCGTACATAATGTCCCTCCTTATTGATTCACTAATGACTCGCTATTAAGGTATCTTAATAGATTTGCGGACCTTTTCTAGGCGGTTGTAGCTCGTGAGGCGACAACGAATGTAATATAACATAAGTTATAAAGGGGTGTCAATTTCATTTTCATTTATTTTCGGATAAAAAGGCATTCGTTTTAAACGAATAAGCCCCCTTTTCACCAATGATGAGGTGGTCAAGGAGACTAAATCCAATCCTTTTAGCCTCTGCGATAATCGAAGATGTGAAGGCAATATCAGCCTCGGAAGGTTCGATGATATTACCTGGATGGTTGTGGATCAGATAGAAGTAGGTTCCTTTATTGAGAACAAGAATTCGCAAGATATCTCGCATCGAACATGAGACATTGTTTTCACTCCCGATGGAGAGGATATGTTCATAGACGATTTTCTTCTGCCGATTCAAAACGATGATGACAATCTTTTCTTGTACCTCTCTTGCCAGTGTAGGGGCGTACTTCAAATAAATCGTTTTCTCATCACCAATCGCGTCTTGCGATTCGGCTTTTCCAATCTGATAACGCTTGCCTAATTCGAAGGTGGCGGATAGTTTAATCGCTGAGGCTTTGTTCAATCCTTGATAAGCAATAAAATCTTGATATGGACAATGAAAAATATTAATCAGTCCATTCTTGTCAGAAAGGATTTTTGAGGCGATTTCAAGAGCGGAATTTTTCTTCGTTCCGGAGCCAATTATGATAGCTAAAAGTTCGACATTTGAAAGCGATTCGATTCCGTAACGAATTGCCTTTTCCCGGGGCCTTTCAAGAGGCGGTAAATCTCTTATCTGTCCCAAGATTAATTCCAGGTGAACTTCCAGCCGCCTGGGACAGTCGCGCTGCCTTTGTTCGACATGAATAACCGATAGGCGATTACTGCCACCACAGCGACCGCGATGAGAGCCATAACAGTGGTCAAAGTGAGAGCTGCGCCGACATAGTGTTGACTCATTTCGTTTTGAGTTAGTTCGATATAGTTCATAAAAAACCTCCTATTAATTTAGGAGGCTTTAAGTGCCAAAAAGTTAGAAAATTAAGAGAGTTTTTTCTTCTTTTCAAACAAATCGACAAGAACGTCCTTATGCTTGTTTAACTTACTTCGCTCTAATTCGATCTTATCTTGCGGTGCTTTGGCGAGGAAGTTTTCATTTGTTAACATTCTCTCTGCGCGAGCGATTTCGCTCTTTGCTTCTTCGATTTCTTTACCGATCCGAGCGAGGAGTTCCTCTTTTCCGGCTTCATTATCAATGAGCAAATCACCAAAATCATAGATTCTTAATTCGCCACGTTTAGAGAGGATCTCTTCCCCGATAATTTGATACTCGGAGAAAGTAAATCTCTTCAAATAAGCAAAATAAGCATCAAACACCTTGATTTTTAAGTTGAGATAGAGATTGAGTTTCGCGTTTGGTGCGAGTTTGTTTTCAATCTTGTAATTGCGGACATCTTTAATCATCGTAAATAGCATATTGACTTCGTCATTGACTCTTTTATCAATGAGTTTATCTTCCTTGAGAGGATAACTCTCTAACATGATGGAATCAAGGTGTCCAGGCAATGATAAATACAACTCTTCGGAGATAAATGGAGTGTAGGGATAAATAAGAAGAATAATCGACTTCAAACACTTGAAGAGAACTTGATGGGTAGTCTTAATCGCTTCTTCATCATTTGATGACAAAGAGACTTTGCTCATCTCGAGATATTGCGAGCAGAAATCATCGTACACGAAGTTATATAGATGGGTGCTAGCGGCGTTAAAATCGTACTTCTCCATATTCATAGTCACCCTTTCAATCGTCTCTTCAAGGCGGTTGATAATCCATTGATCCAGTGGGGAGAGATGCAGAGAATCGAAATTTTCCGTAGCGAAATTTTCCGGAAGCACACTTAAGACATAGCGGGCGGAGTTCCATATCTTATTTAAGTAGTTGGAAGCTGCCACCACTTTCTCTTCCGAATAGCGCATATCTTGTCCGGGAGTACAATTCGTAGTTAAGAAGTAGCGAAGAGCATCCGCGCCATATTCTTTGGAAACAGCGATCGGATCAACTCCGTTACCTAATGATTTATTCATCTTGCGGCCGAGATTGTCGCGCACTAAGCCATGGATAACTGCTTCTTCAAATGGTGATTTGCCAGTCATTTCTAGCGATTGAAAAATCATTCGGCTCACCCAGAAGAAGATAATATCATAGCCGGTCACTAAGACATTGGTTGGGAAGTAGCGCTTAAAGTCAGGAGTTTCTTCCGGCCAACCAAAGGTTGAGAAAGGCCACAAAGCACTCGAGAACCAGGTGTCTAAGACATCCGGATCTTGTTCCCAGTTTTCGATATCTTTTGGTGCCTCGACGCTCACTAAGAGCTCGCCAGTTTTCTTGTTCGTGTAAGCCGGGATGCGGTGACCCCACCATAATTGACGAGACACGCACCAGTCTTCAATCTTCTCCATCCATTGAGTGAAGACTTTTTCAAATCTTTCCGGGATAAAATTGACTTTTTCACCCGTCTTTTGATTTGCGAGCGATCTCTCAGCGAGTGGCTTCATTTTCACAAACCATTGTTTCGAGAGCATTGGTTCGACAACTGCGTGGCTTCTCTCGCTATGTCCAACTGGATGAATGATGTCTTCAATTTTAACAAAGTTGTCGTCTTCTTTAATTTGTTTAAGCAAGTTTTCGCGGCACACAAAACGATCTTGACCCTCGTATTTTCCAGCGAGATGATTCATGCTCGCATCCTTATTAAAGATAATAGGTTTAACGAGATGGTATTTTTCTCCGATGATAAAGTCGTTTGGGTCATGGGCCGGAGTGCACTTCATGACACCGGTGCCAAAACTGGTGTCGACATATTCATCAGCGATGACTGGAATCGCCTGTCCATTCGCTGGATTTATAACCTTCAAACCGATGTATTTTTGATATCTCTCATCGTTCGGATTGACCACCACACACACATCGCCAAACATCGTTTCTGGGCGGGTTGTGGCCACAATTAAAAATTCATCGTTGCCGACGAGACGGTATTTAAAAAAGTACATGTGGCCGGGATCGTCTTGGTGAATTACTTCGACATTGCTCAATGCGGTTTTCAAAACTGGATCCCAGTTGATGATTCTCTCGCCTTGATAGATTAATCCCCGATTAAATAAATCGACGAAGACTTTTCTCACCGCTTCGTTTAGTCCTTCATCAAGAGTGAATCTTTCGCGTGTGTAATCCAAAGATAAACCTAATACTTTCCATTGTTCATGGATGCTTAAGGCATATTCTTCTTTCCACTTCCAAGCCCAGTCTAAGAACTCTTCTCGGCTAATTTTTGTCACATCAATGCCTTGTTTAGAGAGTTTATCCATAACTTTGGCCTGAGTCGCGATGCCAGCGTGATCCATTCCTGGTAGATAACAGACGTCAAAACCTTTCATTCTCTTGTAACGAGAAATGATATCTTGCATGGTTGTATCTAAAGCGTGGCCAATATGTAATTTACCGGTGACGTTAGGCGGCGGAATAACAATTGAGAAAGGCACTTTACTTTTGTCCCCTGCGGTAAAGTATCCACCGGTTTTCCAGCGGTCGTACTTGCCTTCTTCCACGGCTTTGAAATCGTAGCGTTTGTCTAACATAACTACCTCCTGGACGTAAAATAAAACGCCCTATCTAAGGACGCTTGCGGCGCGGTACCACCTTAGTTCATCTTTCGATGCACTTCATTAACCTATTTTCGCTAGGTAGCTATCTCTCCAAAGCGACTTTCACTTACCTCTCCTATCGAGCTTCCACCACCCTCGATTCTCTATAAAGATCCAGTAAGTTACTCCTCTTTTTCAACGAGCTTACAATTAAGTTTAATCTAGTTAGATAACCTTTTCAATAGCGCTCTTTAAACTTTCGATCGTCTTAGGACGAAGAGAGCTGGTATAGAAAAGGGCATCTTCAGTGATATTCTTTTCCTTTAAGCGGTTCACTAAGGCGTGCTTTTCGCTTTGGTTAACCTTATCCACTTTGGTAACAATCACGAAGTAGGGAATCTTGTTTTCTTGGACATAAGTAAGAATTTCTTCGTCATTAACATTGAATTCTCTTCTGGCGTCAATGAGAATTAAAACTAGTTTTAATCTCGGACAATTGGTGAAATAGTCTTCCATCATCTTGCCGAATAAAGCGTCTAAATCGACGCCCCCACGGGCATAGCCATACCCCGGGGCGTCGACTAGATAAAATTTTTCATCGATTAGATAGTAGTTGAGCAATCGCGTATGACCTGGTTTGGAGGAGGTATAAGCAAGGCGATTTCTCTGGCAAAGAGTGTTGATTAAGGTCGATTTTCCAACATTGCTTTTACCGACGATTAAAACCTCAGGAAACATTCCTTCGGGTGCATCCGCATAACTGGGTGCTGATTTGATAAAAGTAACATTTTGGAAATTGATCATTAACTACTTCACTAGCGCTGATTTAACAGCGTCTTCGACGGTGGACATATAAAGGATGGTTAAAGTTTGTTTAACTTCCTTTGGAAGTTCTTCAACGTCCTTCTTGTTCCCCTTTGGAACGATGATGGTCTTGATACCCGAACGGAGAGCAGCAAGAGATTTCTCGCGCAAGCCACCAATCGGGAGTGCGTTACCACGAAGGGTCACTTCACCAGTCATGGCGAGGTTGGGATCGACCGGAGTCTTGGATAAGCAGGAGATAATCGCGGTGGTAATCGCGATACCGGCGCTTGGCCCATCTTTAGGGACCGCTCCTTCGGGAACGTGAATGTGAATGTCTAAATCATTGAAAATATCGTGGCTGATGCCGTAGAGTTCAGCGTTCGCTTTGACATAGTCAAGAGCAATTGAGGCTGACTCTTTCATCACATCGCCGAGATGGCCAGTGAGAACTAAAGCGCCTTTACCCTTGAAGTTATTGACTTCGATGGGGAGTATATCACCACCATACTCAGTATAGGCGAGTCCGGTCACGACACCGACTTGGGCTTCTTTTTCTTTCTTGCTGTCTTCAAAGATGGGAGTGCCTAAGAACTTGCGAGCTCTCTCGAGATTAATCTCGATGAAAGCAACACTTGGGTCTTTGACGATTTCAACCGCCACTTTTCTCAAGCAAGAAGCAATCTTTCTTTCGAGTTCACGAACACCCGCTTCGCGAGTGTAGCTACGGATAATATCTGTAATAGCTTCGTCAGTGAAAGAAACTTGCTCAGGTTTTAAACCATTGATCGCAATTTGCTTTTGAATGAGATGTTGTTTAGCGATTTGAACTTTTTCGAGTTCGGTATAAGAAGAGAGTTGGATTAACTCCAAACGATCTCTTAATGGACCAGGGATTTGATCCAGATAGTTTGCGGTACAGATGAATAAGACATCGCTTAAATCATATGGCTCTTCGAGATAATTATCGTTAAATGCTGTGTTTTGTTCAGGATCGAGGACTTCTAATAACGCAGAAGCGGGATCGCCTTTATATGAACTAGCTAACTTATCGACTTCGTCGAGCAAGAAGACTGGGTTGGTTACTCCGACTTTGCGCATACCTTGGATGATGCGTCCAGGCAAGCTCCCGACGTAGGTGCGGCGGTGTCCGCGAATTTCCGCTTCGTCGCTGATACCACCTAAGGAAGCTTTGAAAAATTTTCGTCCTAAAGCACGAGCGATCGACTTACCTAAAGAGGTCTTACCGGTTCCGGGAGGACCGTAGAAACAGAGAATCGGAGATTTGAGGTTGCCCGTCAATTTTTTAACGGCAAGATATTCGACAATTCTCTTCTTGGGTTCTTCTAATCCATAATGATCTTCATCGAGAATCTTCTCGACATTCTTTAAATCATCATTATCAGTTGTCTTTTGCCACCATGGGACGTTCAATAAAACATCAAGGTAGCTTTGAATTAAAGCGCTTTCAAGAGAGCCGGATGGCATCATGTCGAACTTTTTAAGTTCGGCTTTGACTTTGGCTTTGACGAAATCCGGATAAGGGTTATTTTCCAAACGCTCTAAAATAGCGTCCGGGTCATTGGCTTTATCGGTGTCTTCGCCTAATTCTCTTTTAATAGCTTTTAGTTTTTCGCGGAGAAAATATTCCTTTTGGGATTTTTCAGCGGATTCTCTCACTTGTTCAGAAATATCTCTTTCGATTTCACTTCTTTGGTTTTCCCCATTTAATAAGACGGTTACTAAAGTCATGAGAATCTCGGCGTTTGTCGCTTCAAGAATTTCTTGCTTTTTGCTAGCCGGGGCATCTAAGAAACCCGCTAATGCATAGCATAATGTGGCAGCGTCATCAGCTTTTGAGACTAAGTTCGCGACGTTGCGTGGCATCTGAGAGACGATGTTAGGCATCGAGTCTAAGACTTTATTGATGGCAACGATAATAGCGCGGTTTTTCTCTTCGCTGACGGGCTTAAGTTCTAAGACTGAACCTTTAGCCACGTAATAGTTCCCTTGGTTGTCAAGGGCGATGTTTTCTAATTGGACTCTTTCGACGACTTCAACGCGGACTCTTTGGCGTCCATCTCTTTCTGAATTAGAGATGATGCGGCACAAAGTGCCAACGCGATAAACGTCGTTTTCGGTTGGATTCTCAACGTCGACCTCATTTTGGCTCGTGACGAAAACAAGTGAATTGGTTTCATTGCGGGCGGCATTGATCGCGTTGATAGAAAATTCTCTCCCTGCCTCAATTAATTGTTGATTGCCTGGGAAAATAACGAGGGCGCGAGTGATTAGTAAAGGGAGAGTTAGTGTTTGGGCTTTGTCTGCCATAACGATATCCTCCTTTCAAGAATTTAGTTATGTTTATTCGTTGTTAGAAATTAAGAATTCTTCCACTCGATTCATCTTCATGTTGTTGCGGAATTCAGTCTCTTGATTAGCGAGGGCTTTTTTGACGTCTTCAATTTTCATCTTGTACTGATCAGCAATCTTCGCGTATTCGAATTCGAGTTCTTCATCGGTAACTTCGATTTTTTCCGCTTTAGCGATTTCTTCCATCACCATGTAATTGGTGACGTCGTGAATTGATTCTTCTTTGAGCTTAGCCAAGAATTCTTCTTCCTTTTGGCCAACGATTTGCAAGTATTGTTCAAGGTTTAATCCAGATTGTTGGATTTTGTTCTCTAAATCTTCTCTACGAGAAGTGATTTGAGATTCGATAATTTCGTCAGGGATATCAGCTTTGGCATCCTTGGCGATGAGATCGATTAATTTACCGAGGTAAGCGCGCTTCTCATCGGTTTTCTTTTGGGCCAACAACTCATTCTTTTTGTGAGCTTTGAGTTGTTCGACAGTGGCGACATCTTTAATCTTGAGTTCGACGACTAATTCGTCAGTGAGTTCAGGAACTTTCTTTCCCTTCACTTCGTGAATTTCGCATTCGAAGAGGGCGGTTTTGCCTTTTAGTTCAGGAGTATAGTTCTCAGGGAAGGTGACGTTGACGTGGACATGGTCACCAGCCTTAACACCGACGAGTTGGTCTTCAAAACCCGGAATGAAGGTTCCGGAACCTAACTCTAGTTCGTGATTCTTAGCGGAACCACCATCGAATAGTTTGCCATCAATTGAACCAGCAAAGTCTAAAACGACAGTATCGCCAAGAGCGGCTGGCCCTTCTTTTAAGACAAGGCTCGCATTTTGAAGCTTGATGGCTTCTAATGCCTCTTCAACGTCTTTATCTTCAACTTTGACTTCGGTGTGCCCAACTTTCTTGCCGGTATAAGCTCCGAGTTTGACTTCGGGAGCGGTGACGATGGAGAACTTAAGTTCGAGTTCAACATCGCTTATTTTGGTTATGTCAACCTTTGGTTGAGCATATGGTTTGACACCATCGACACTGATAATGTCTCTATAGATACCAGGGAGTAAGGAATTGATTGCCTCATCCATGACTTTCATTTGATCAACTTTAGCTCTGATTAAGTGTTCTGGGGCTTTGCCTTTGCGAAAGCCATCGACAGTGACATTGGCGGATAGTTTATCAAACGCTTTCTTTTGCGCTGCTTTCCAAGCATCTTGATCAACAACAACCGCGACTTCGACATGTGAATGTTCTAATTTTGTTACTTTTCTTTCCATGTAATTACCTCCAAACATGTGCGATATTGATTATAAAGAAATAATTCTTTAAGGACAAGGAAAACGCACATTTCGTGCAACTTCCTTAATAAACTGACTAATAATTAAAAATTATCGAGTGATTTTTTGATATCAGAAATGAGTATTTTGACCGCTTCAAGATCGAGGCCTTTTTGTTGACATCTCTCTTCGAGGGATTCTTTCATCTCGCTGTTGAGATACTCATTTGAAATTTGATATAGTCCCTCAATAATTATTTTGGTGTCAACCACAAGTGGTTGCGGATAGATATAAATCAGATGAGTTGATAAAATCGATATAGCGTTCTCGCTTAATACTGGGTTCCGATAAGCGGCATCGAGCGCTCTGACAATCGAATTGAAAGGTTCGCCGACAAACGGAGGCTCGATTTTGCTCGGGTTAACATCAATGATTTCGCCAATGTGATTGAAACGCAATTCCTTGTTAACTTGTTTCTGAACGAGCAGCAATAAGGCGAGCGACCGGATTGATTGTTTAGGAAAGTTAACCATTACATTTTGAATTATATTCAAAAATTTAGTAATATCTCTTCCTCTGACGACGTCAATCGCCATTAAAAGGGTGTTACTGTCCTCGCTTTTGAATTTCTCTTCTAGTTCATCGTCACTCATCGTACTCAAAGAATTTCGCTTCTGTTCTTCCATCCGAATCATCTTTGGCATGTCGCGAAGGAGTTCTTCTACTTCTTGCGAGACATAGGGTCGGTTTTTGTAATACTCAAGGGTGGTGAAAGCCTCATCAAACTTACCCATTAAGCAAAGGATCTCAATGTGAGCCTTTATGAGCAAGCTCATGTTATCGCTTTCGAGGATTTTGAGATTAACGTTAATGCAGTCGAGAGCCTTCTCTAGTTTGCCCGCTCCGAGCAAGGCTGAGACGCGATAAAAAAGTGACGTCCCATCAGTAGCGTTTTCGGTCAGTTTAACAACGAGATCATACTGCCTTTTATCCATTAAAGTCTTTAAATTGTCCATTGCCATATTAGTAGTTTCCTAGTAGTTTTTTGTGTTTACTTAACTTCGTTAATGTCTTGTAGGTTATAGATTTAAGTTTCTGTTTTTTAAGGTTCTCCTATCACATCTGTTTTGGCTGCGTAAATTATGAAACCAAACAAGAAAAATTTAATCTAAACCGCTAAATAATTGTACTGCATTTTGGTGCTTCAAACAACATTATGCATTATTTTGTCTCTTTAATTAAAAGAAGTGCTTATAATTATTAGCGATGATACGAAAAGACATTCAGAAATTTCTCGCCAATATTCCAAAGAATATCACCATCGTCGCAGCGACTAAATATGTTGATGTGAGTGAGATGGTTTATTTATTGGATAATGGAATCAATAACTTCGGAGAAAACCGAGTCGAAGATTTCCTCAGGAAATACGAGGCTTTGAAAGATCATTCCATCATTTGGCATTTCATCGGCCATCTCCAGAGGAATAAAGCTCATAAATTAATCAATAAAATTGATTATTTACATTCATTAGATTCATTAAAGCTCGCTGAAGAAATCGACAAGAGAAGAGAGACACCACTACCTTGTTTCGTTGAGGTTTCGGTCAACCACGAAGAGAGTAAAAACGGAGTCCTATATGATGAAACACTTGATTTCATCAAGAGTCTCCAACAATTCTCAAAAATCAAAGTTGTCGGTTTGATGATGATGGGTATTCAGGGAAGCGACGTGATTTCCCTTGAACAGCAGTTTGGAAAACTCGCCACCTTGCGTAGCAACATTGAACAGCAGCTTCATATCTCACTCCCGTACCTTTCAATGGGTATGAGTGAAGATTATCAAACCGCACTTAAAAAGGGAGCGACCCACATTCGCCTAGGTCGCATCCTGTTTGATAAAATGTAAAAAAATAAGAGTTTGTAACTCTTACTTTTTATTTTCATCTTCCACTGATAGTTTCAAGATGTCTTGATATAAATCTATTCTACGATCGCGATAGACACCCCAACCCTCGCGCTGTTTTTTAATGGCTTCGAGATCGAATTCCACGACGCGAACTCCTGAGGATGTGCGGTCCATCTCTTCGAGAAGGTTGCCATATTCATCAGCGATGAAAGACGATCCGAAGAAGGTCATACTCGACCCATCTTGTTTCTCTTCGCCAAAGCGGTTCGAAGCGACGACCGGCATAATATTAGCCGCAGCGTGTCCGCGCATGACTTGCTGCCAGTGGGCCTTACTGTCTTTAGGAAGTACTGGCTCACTGCCAATAGCAGTGGGATAGAATAAAATCTCCGCTCCCTTTAGGGCCATTATCCGAGCGGCTTCAGGGAACCATTGATCCCAGCAAATGCCGACACCAATGACACCAAACTTTGTTTTGAAGACTTTAAAACCAGTATCGCCCGGAGTGAAATAGAATTTCTCCTCGTAGCATTGGCCAGTCGGAATGTGCGATTTACGATATAAATCAATCACTGTTCCGTCCGCATCGATAACCACTAAGGAATTGAAATAGCAGTTGCCGGCTTTTTCAAAGAAAGAAATTGGCAAGACCACGCCAAATTCCTTGGCTAATTCTTGATAATGTTTAATTAAAGATGAATTTGTGACACTTTGAGCGAGAGCGAAGTGATTGTAATCTTCGGTCTGGCAGAAATAAGGAGTCATGAACAGCTCCGGAAGTAAGATGATGTTCGCGCCTTTCGAGGCAGCGAGAGAGACGAGATCGTCCGCTTTTTTTAGATTATCTTCGATATTCCAAGACATCGACATTTGAACTAAAGCAACTTTTACTTTCATGCTTATTTACCTCCCCCTAGGGATCTGCATCGTAACGCAGTGGATATTGCCTCCACCGATAAGGATTTCTTTGCTCGGAATCTGAATGATTTCTTTCTCGGGGAAGATTTCTTTGAACTGTTTCAAAACAATCGTATCTTCTTTTACTCCGAAACTGGGGAGAATGACAAATCGGTCACTCTGATAGAAATTGATGTATGTGGCCAACAAGTTAGTGCCGGCTTTTCGCGGCTTAGCTCCGTAATGGCCTTTCGAATAGATACCTCTTGCCTCTTCTTTACTCAAGTAAATTGGGTTTGGCATCTTCACTTTGATAACTTTTATCGGTCGCCCTTTAGCGTCTTTCGTCGATTCCAAAATCTTCAAAGCTTTCGTCGCTGCGACGTATTGGACTTTATCCGCGGTGCTCGGCCATGCTAATAGGACTTCTCCCGGACGAGAGAAAGTGACCATATTATCGACATGCTCATCAGTTTCATCGCCGATGATTCCGTGAGGAATCCAAATGATATCGTTAACACCGAGATAGACTTTGAGGGTTTCTTCGATCTCCGCTTTTGACATCGATGGGTTGCGACCTTTAGAAAGGAAGCAAGCTTCCGTAGCGATCAAAGTGCCTTCACCATCCGTCGTAATCGAACCGCCTTCCATGACAAAGGAAGGTAGGCGATAAGATTGAACACCGAGTTTCTTGACTAACCGACTGCCTAAAGCATCATCATCTTGGTAATTGGTGTACAATCCGTCATAGTCTCCACCCCAAGCATTGAAGCGGAAGTCAACTGAACGAATGTCGCCGCGTTTGTTACGTAGGAAAATAAGCGTGTTATCCCGTGCCCAAGCGTCGTTATACTTCACCCTGATGGGAATGACGTTTGGGATTCTTTCGAGCCACGGAAGGCTCTTTTTGTAAATCGAAGGATGGACTCCGACATAGATTTTTTCAAATCGGGCGATGGCTTTGATTAAACCTTTAAATTGCTCAGTGGCTTCTTTGGCGTGGTTCCTCCACACATCGCGCCTGAATGGTAATAAAACAATAGTGCCTTGATGCTTATCGCCTTCAAAGGGCAAGTAATAACCATCACGACGTGGAGTGGTTAATTCGTTTTTGACATAATCATGGAGTCTCTTCTTGTAGAAGTTGAAGTTCTTCCATTTCTCTTCATCGATAATATCGACCGTCTCACAACGGTTATGATTGCTTAAAATCGTGCATTGTTTAGAAAGACCATCTTCGATTTGAAAGATAATGTCTTTCGAAAAGACTTCGCCGGCTTGAATAACCGGGATGCCAGGAGGATAGATGACAATCGACTCTTTGCTGATATGGTTTAAAGCTTGTCTGAGAGGGACGGTCTTGCCAGGAGCGAAGAAGGCAGTTCTCGGACGAGTGAGCATAAAGCCATATTTAAAGGAGAAAGAGTGGGTCGGATAAGTTCGATTTTTCTTGAAGTGCTCTTTAGAGATGCTCTTGAGAGCCTTGATTAAAGCATTCAAGTGAGCGTCAGTCGTTCCCAGAGCGAGGATACATAAAATAACATAGGTTTCAGCGAGTTCGACTTGGACGTGATATCTCGTCTTTAATAAGCGATAGACATCGTATCCATTGATATCGAGTCGATCAATTTCGATTAAGAGCTTCGTCTTGTCGTAGTTGAACGCTCCGGAAGATTTAAAGTAATCTTTACCGCGAACGATAAAGCCAGGAATCTTATTTATTTCGTTATAAGCTTTTTCGGAGATGGCAATCACTCTCTTTGAAATTTCTTCGCCATGCTCTTGAATGTGAGCGCGCGCTGCGTCTAGAGAACCAATCAGCAATGAACTTGGTGAAGTTGTGTTCATCAAATTTAAAGTTTCTTGGAATTTAAAGTGCGGGACGCGATTGCCTTTGACGAGCAAGACGCTCGATTGGGTGAGCGAACCAGCCGTCTTGTGAAAAGATACCGCAGAGACATCCGCTCCTGCATCCATCGCTGTCACTGGGTCGTTATTAGTTAAATAGTAATGGGCGCCGTGAGCTTCATCGACGATGACCGCCATATTTCGCTCGTGAGCAAATTCGACGATGCTCCGTAAATCGGCGATCACACCAAAATAAGTCGGGTTAATGACGACGACCGCTTTCGCAGAGGGATAGCGGAGAATCATCCTTTTATATTCATCTAAAGATGGTTGATTGGCAATTTCAATTGTTGAATCAATATGAGGTTCGACGTAAATTGGAACCGCACCTGATAAAACCAAAGCGTTGGTCAACGATTTATGGACATTGCGCGGAAGAATAATCTTATCAGTCGGTTTGCAAATCGTCATCACCGCAGCGATGAGACCAGAGGAAGTTCCGTTGATAAGAAAATAGGCGTAGTCTGCGTGGCAGACATGCGCCATTAATTTTTCTGCTTCTAAAATAACACCGCTGGGATGGGCTAAATTGTCTAATCCATAAGGAGCGTTGACATCTGTCTTGTAGACTTTTTTGCCGATTAAAGCGGTCATTTCGTTATTGACATTGCCCATGTGATGGCCGGGAACATCAAAAGGTGAAATGCCTTCTTCGACATAGCTCTTTAAAGCGTCCACAAAGGGAGTCTGAATGTCGCGCTTATCCATTTTCTTCATTATGTTAATATCAATATTTGCGATATACAATATATTTTTTATTCAGGGCGATAAGAATTATTTTTTCTTCCGAGAAGTCAAAATTAATTGGGGTTCCGGAAGGATGACTTTATGGTTGTCGGGAATCGATTTTAAAAGGAAGACGTTTGAACCAATTACACAGTTCTCACCGATGACGACATCACCACCTAAAATAGAGGCTCCGGCGTAGATAGTCACATGGTTTTTAATCGTCGGATGACGTTTCACTCCGCGGAGGCTTCTTCCTTTTGTTAAGGACAAAGCACCTAAGGTGACACCTTGATACATCTTGACGTAACTGCCGATATCAGTGGTCTCGCCAATGACAATTCCAGTTCCGTGATCGATAAAGAAAGGGGACGCGATGTTAGCTCCCGGGTGGATATCAATTCCGGTGATAAAGTGAGCGTGTTCAGAGATGATTCTCGATTGGAGTGTGTATCCCAAAGAGTGAATGATGTGAGCGAGGCGATAATAGAGAATCGCCATGTAGCCAGGATAGGCTAGAACAATCTCTTCTTTGGTATCGACCGCTGGGTCGCTCTCGTAGAAGAAATCGATGTCATCTTCGAGTTGCTTCTTAATGCTCGGTAGTTCAGCTAGAAAGATATTACATTTTTTCTCGTTGTTGTCGATGTATTTTAAAAACATCTCCTTGACGTTGACTTTTTCATCAATTGAAAGATAGTCGCGAAGCGAATGAGCGAAAACAATAACTCTTTCCTTTACCATGTATAACGATCTCCTCGATCGGGTAAGATGACAACGACAGTCTTATCTTTTACATCGTTATTTCTAATATATTGAATAGCTCCGAGTAAGGCCGCTCCACTGGAGTAACCGACATCGAGACCTTCCACTTGGCGGAGTGTCTTTGCCATCTCGATGCTCTCGAGATCATCGACGTCTTCGACGAAATCAACGGCTTCACGGTTCAAAGTGTTTGGAATGAAGTTAGCGCTGATGCCTTGAATCTTATGAGGGGCGGCTGTACCTTTTGTTAATAGAGGTGATTGGGCGGCTTCGATGCCGACAGCGATAAGGGGCTTGTTTTGCTCTAAGAAATATTTCTTAACACCACTGATAGTTCCGCCGGTTCCAATACCGGAGATTAAGATATCCGTGTCGGGTAATTGCTTTAAAATTTCTGGCCCGGTTGTCAAATAATGAGACATTGGGTTATTCGGGTCATCGAATTGACCAAAAATAAAAGAATTTGGGATTTCTTGGAGTAATTCTTCCGCTTTCTTCTTGGTGTCGGCCATACCACCTTTGATGAGGACGAGTTCACCACCGTAATTGGCAATCATATCGCGGCGTTGTTGACTCATGCTCTCAGGCATGACAAGTATCGCGCGGTAATTAAAGATTTTGCTATAAAAAGCTAAAGCGATACCGGTGTTGCCGGAGGTCGCTTCGATAATCGTTGTGCCGGAATCCTTTAAAATTCCTTTTTTCTTGTCTTCAACAAGCATATTATAGACTGGTCTGTCTTTGACAGAGCCGGTCGGATTGGTGTTTTCTACCTTAGCGTAGACGCGAGCTTTTAAACCGAATTTCTCTTCGATTTTGTGAAGTCTGACAACTTCTGTGTTTCCTGGTACGTAATTTTTGACCATATTATATTCTCCTTACAAAAAGGCGGGCCAACGCTCCGCCATTTACTGTTAATTTATTTCTCACTTGCTAATTTGTGTGATACTTTTTGCTTGCACATTGGGCAAACGGTAAAACCATCTGGCTTGAGGGGAGTCGTTTGAATTTCATCCTCACTATATGTATAGACATAGCCGCAGTATGGACATCGAACTTCATAAACTTTGGACATATGAGAAATCTCCTTTTTTTCTTGGAAGTAATTATAGCATTAAACAAATGCGAGCGGTAGCGCGACACTCATGAACTTTTTTGTGACTAATTCTAATGTTAAAAGAAAGGAGTGACCGATTGATTATCGAGGATTATTCAATATATATTCTCGGCTATCGAGGGTGATCCCCATACTTGTCATGTAGGGCTTGGTGTAGACATAGGTGAAACCCATCTTTTCAATCACTCTTTGGGAGCGGTGATTATCGAGGAAGTGACCGATTGTCAAGTGATCGAGATTTAATTCTTTGAAGCAATATTCGATCACCCGTTTCACCGCTTCGCTCATCAGACCATGACCCCAGTATTCCTTTGATAAGACATAGCCGATGTCTCTGGCTGTCTCTCCGGGACAATAGGTTCTTGGAAATTGCGATTTTTCGATTCCGAGAGATCCAATAACTTTATTATTTTGTTTATAGACAATCGCGAATGTTTTTTTATCTTTGATGAACAAATCCAAAATTTTACCTGACATGGCGATATCTCGGTGATGTTTCCATCCCGCCGCTTCTCCGACATCAGGAACCGAAGCATACTCAAAAAAGTCTTGCAAATCTTCCTCTTTAAAAGGGCGAAGCATAAGCCTTTCAGTCTCAAGAAAAGTTCGGGATATGTCAATTTTTGGATTGATCATTTTGTTTCCTTTAGGAATACGATTTATCTTATCACTTTATGATTAGGAAGGAAATTGCTTATCATCAAAATAGTTTGACAGACATAAAAAGTTAAGATAATGTTTTTGCTAAAGACAGTGCGAAAGAGAAAGATATCGGAATCTTATAGAGAATTTGCGGTTGGTGGAAGCAAATAGAGGAAGATATGCAATATACACTTTCAAGTCAGGTACTGAACTAATAGTAGGCTACCTCGGAAGTCCTCCGTAATCGGGACAAGAGTTGTTGGACTCGCAAAGTGATGGCAAGTCGCCATAATATGGGTGGTACCGCGGAAATCAATACGATCTTCGTCCCATAAGTTAGGGAGGAGATCGTTTTTTATTCTCTCCTAACTAGAAAGGAACACACTTATGTCACACATCGCCAGATTCAAAGTCGCGCCATTTCCACTAGAAATGCACAAAGCGCGCATCGTTCAAAAGATTAATCTTTTACCAATCAAAGAGAGATTAAAAGCCATTCAAGAAGCTGGTAATAATACCTTCTTACTACGTAATCGGGATGTCTTTCTAGACATGTTGACCGATAGCGGAACTAACGCGATGAGCAATGAGCAAATCGCTGCCATGAGCATCGCTGATGACGCTTACGCCGGAAGCGAAACTTTCTACCGCTTAGAAAATACTGTTAATCACTTCTTTGGCACAAAATTCTTTCTTCCTGCTCACCAAGGAAGAGCCTGCGAACATATCTTAGCCAAAACCTATGTTAAACCAGGTGATGTCATTCCTATGAACTACCATTTCACCACGACTAAAGCTCACATCATGGAGTGTGGAGGTCTTGTTGAAGAATGTTTCTTAGATGAAGCGGTTAAAACCACTAGTAATTGTCTATTCAAAGGCGATATGGATATGGATAAACTTAAAGCCATCATTAATAAGGTTGGCAAAGATCATATTCCTTTTATTCGTATTGAATTAGGAACCAATCTTATCGGAGGCCAACCTATATCAATGAGAAGCATTAAAGAAGTCAGTGCCTTTGCAAAAAAAGAAGGCCTATTTGTTGTAACTGATGCCTCCTTATTAGCGGATAACCTCTACTTCATCAAAGCGAGAGAAAAAGAATATAAAGATGTCGATACATTAACTATCGTTAGAGAGATAGCTGCTTGTTCCGATATTATCTACTTCTCGGCTAGAAAACTAGGATGCGCGAGAGGCGGAGGATTTGCGATCCGCGATAAGAGATTCTTCGATGACATGAAGGCTCTTGTTCCTTTATTTGAAGGATTCCTCACCTATGGTGGCATGTCAGTTAGAGAGATGGAAGCTATGTCAGTTGGCATTATGGAAACCCTTGATATGGATATGATTTCGCAAGGTCCTGAATTCATCAGTGAATTCGCCACTATGCTCCAAAAAGAAGGCATCCCCATTGTCACTCCAGCTGGAGGACTAGGCTTACATATTAACGCTAGAGAATTCTTACCACATATCAAAGACGAAGAATACCCTGCCGGAGTATTAGCAACCGCTATCTATATCGTCAGCGGAGTTAGAGGTATGGAAAGAGGCACCATCTCAGAAGCCAGAAACCCTGACGGCAGTGAGCACATTGCTTCTGTCGAACTCGTTAGATTGGCTTTACCAAGAAGAGTGTTTACTCTCTCTCATATTACCTTCTTAACCGATCGCTTAGCTTGGTTATACAAGAACCGCGATCTAATTGGTGGATTAAAGTTCACTGAGGAACCTAAAGTCTTACGATTCTTTATCGGTCGCTTAGGTGAAATTGGTGATTGGCAAGAAAGGCTAATGGCTAAGTTCATTGAAGACTTTGGTGAAGACGCTTTATAAGAATTTTGAAAATCCTAATAAAAAGCACCGATTTGGTGCTTTTTGTTTGTTTAGGAATGGATATTGTTGTTAATCAAAATACTGAGCAGATTTAAATAAAGAGATACTAGTTATACCGGCAACCTTTTCAAGTTGAACATAATAAGTTTTGGTCATAACATCAAAAGTTACTTCTTTGTTTTCTTCAAAATCAAAAGCGATATTGAGCGTATTTTCTTGCATGAACGATCCATGATAGCTAATGTTCAATGTCGAAGAACTATATGAAATATTAGCAACAGCTAAATCATGGTTTTGGAAATACAATTCGCTGAAAGTCGATTGTTTTCCAATACTGTTTTCACTATCGAAAGAGGCATATGTTTCATAATCAGCAAAATGGAATACTTGGTTAGTATTTAGATTTCGTAACCCATTAGTGAAAGATAGCAAACTACTTTCAATCGAAGTGTCAGTAAAGTAATACGTCTCGGAAGCGCTTACGTGCCTGTATGAAGCACATAAAAAACCCGAACCAGTGTCTTGCTTGGCCGTGAGAATATAATGATATTCTTTATATGTATCAACATTTTTATATGGAAACATAGGGGTCAACTCAAAATGAATCGCATCATAGGTAAAATAAATGTCTTCATATTTCATGCCCCCATCACTGGATTTGACACATAAGCGATAATTCATATTCTTCACTAAAGTTGTAAAAACATTTTCCATATGAAAATCATTAGCGCTTATTGATATTGAACTCGGAAGAGGAAGTTCATCGGTGTTATCTCCGTTATTTGAGCAAGAAGAGAATAAAAACAACGCTAAAAATGCTAAAATTGATCTTCTTATTTTCATTTTATTCTTCCATTTAATTATCACATAATCTTTCATCAAATCTAAACATTTTTATTTTTTGAAAGATGTTTAAGACAAAAAAATAGAAATCAAATTTCCCAATAATTTTTACCATTTCTCATGGTGAATCTTTTCTTTTTCGAGGATGGGTTTATCTTCCTTGATATCGAAGAAGTGAGTCTCGTCTTTCGGATATCCGAAAGTGATAATCGAGTGGGTAGCGATGTAATCGGGTAGTTTGAATAGAAACTTGTGATT
>JAAYDH010000125.1 GCA_012729405.1 Erysipelotrichaceae bacterium | reverse complement strand
TTGAAAGGATACAGGGAGTATCGAGACATCAATCCTGTTTCTTGAGTAGTGACAGAGACTATAAGAGAAGAAAGAAAATAGTTGAATTCGTATTGATTCGGTGGCTATCAAAGCATTTTCAATTTATATTGTAAAACGAGAATTATTTTTATATGTCGAAAACGACAAAACAAGTAGTTGGATTAAGCATTTATAAAGTAACGATTTATTTTGATTTCATTGTGCAACTTGTTGGCGGCATAATATGGGCAACATATGATGTATTAAGTACGTAGAGCCTGGTACCCAAGGTATTTTCTTATGGGAAGGTGGGTTTTTAGTATGAATCGTATGGGCAATTATTACATTAATTATTTGCTTTTACCGTCTTGATTCTTAATTGTTTACCTCAGCGAAATTTATACAAATGAACAGATAAACCAACAAAACCAATTAGTAGATTCCACTAATGGTTTCTATGTATCCAATAAATTCAATTTTTTGATCTTCACTCGGCTAGATCAATAAATACATTTACAAAATTTTCGGCAAAGTAAAAATAATGCCGTAAAAATTGTAAATTTATATTATACTTCAAAACGATCAATGCTATCGGGAAATCGACTTCGTCAGGATCAAATCGATTTCTCCCCTCCTAGAAGCTTCGATCATTACGTTGAATTTCTTGCGGTTCTTTGTTGATGTACCGCTCAATCCTTCATCCGCGTAAATCCAAACTATCTGCCAAGTCGGATTGGCAAGGATCCGTTACGAGTATTCGAAGGCCTGGGAATCACAATAGGTTTTCTGTTTGGTGTTGTCGGTTGAGACGCGGCAATAAGCGCAAACGCGCTTCTTGGATGGGATGAAGTCTCCGCTGGCGTTTTGCTCGAAGGCCATAACGGTTTTGATGATCTTGATTTGTTTTTAGCATAGCGTTGATTTCCTTTAGTATGGTTTTTTTAACGCTTAAAATGTGATAAAGTGGAAGCGAACGAAGGTGATTCGCATGTCTTATCTAGTCATTGGCATCATTGTATTCATGACAGGATTCAATATTATGGTCGATACGTTGAACGTGCGTCATCATAAAAAAACATTGCCACCAAACGTGGCAACGCTTTATGATGAAAAAAGATGGACAAATTGGCTGAACTACAAACATGATAACTATAAGTTGGGGGTTATAATGAATCTTGGCATCGCTTTGTTGGTCGTGTCGCTCTTATTGTTCGGGGTATTCGGACAACTGGAAAAACTCGTCGCCTCGATGACCCCGTCTTTATATCTGCAAACGCTCTTGTTCTTAGAAATTATTTATTGGGCAGCTACCGTTATCAGCATCCCCGTGAAATATGTCCGGATCTTTCGTATTGATGCCAAATACGGGTTTAATAAAACTACAATAAAACTATTTGTACTGGATAGTGTGAAAACCTTGATCATGGTCAGCGTTATTGGTGGTGGAATCGTTTTATTATTGGGATCGATCTTAATTCGGTTTGAAGAAGATCTGGTTTTATACCTATCGATCAGTTATGGTGTGATTGTGACAATCACCCTGTTGGTCTTTATGTTCAACGGCTTTTTCATCCGCGCCTTTAACAAACTGACACCGCTGGAAGAAGGATCGTTGAAAGAAAAAATCCAGAAATTAGCCAGCTCTTTGGGCTTTTCGATTAAACGAATCAGCGTAATGGACGCGTCAAAACGCTCGACCAAATTAAACGCGTTTTTTACCGGACTCGGGAAAACACGAGAAGTCGTTCTTTATGATACCTTGATCGAAAAATTGTC
>JAAYDH010000038.1 GCA_012729405.1 Erysipelotrichaceae bacterium | reverse complement strand
TTTAAATCATCGAGGGTGTCTAACAAGGTACCATCGAGATCGATTATTATCAATTTTTTCATATGATTTTTTTAATGACACTTTCTACATCTTCATTAATGACTAGGTCGCACATGTTGTCGTAAGGAGTCTCTGTTTTATTGATGACAATGAGATATTTTCCGCGGAAATAACGCAAGAATCCTGCTGCCGGATAAACGATCAAAGAAGTGCCAACGACAACGAGAACGTCACATGTCATAATAGCAGATATAGTTCTTGTAATAATGTCTTCGTTCAAGGGCTCTTCATAGAGGACAACATCAGGTTTAATTACTCCTCCACATTTATCGCAAACAGGTATTTCTTTACTATCGAGGATGTATTTTATCCCGAAGAGGCGATTGCACTTTTCACAATAATTTCGATGAACATTACCATGCAATTCATAGACTAAAGAAGAACTAGCCGCTTGGTGCAATCCATCAATGTTTTGAGTTACAACAACAACTTTTTTGCCTTTCTTTTCTAACTCAGCAAAATACTTGTGAGCGAGGCTGGGTTTGGCGTTCTCGTAAAGCATTTTTCGGCGATAAAAATCAAAGAATTCTTTTGTGTGACTGGTGAAATATGAATGAGACAAAACTTCTTCTGGATTAAACTCATCTTTTTTTGTTGAAGTGAAGACGCCTTTTTCGCCGCGGAAGTCCGGAATCCCGCTAGCAACCGATATCCCGGCTCCGGTGAAGACGACAATCTGGTTCCCCTCGTCAATCATGCTTTTTAATATTTCGTACTTGTTCATATGTCAATTTTATTGTCAGTTTGATATTATCAAAATTAGTTTCCTTTCGCTTCATTTTATCATAACAATTTTCATTTTTTGAAAGATTTAACGGACCTTTTCAAGGTCACACCCGTTCAAAGGTTTAGACATTTCGCGGTTTTGCTTGTATAATTCGTTGTGAAATATGGGACAGTTTAAATACATTTTATCCAGCATTTGGTTTTGGCTTATTATCGTTATCTCCTGTTTCTTTCTTGAGAATGTTGCTCTTCTTTCTAACGGAGTTCCTTTGAGTGGCTTTAGCAACTCGGTTTTTTATATGTTAACCGCCATTATCGTCGTGATGATGGGCGTATATTTCTTTCTCGAACACAAGAAAAATAAAATGAAACCTCACTGGGTTCTTTTTGTTATTTTAACTATTATTTTTGTGAGCCTCTGCGTTGCTATCTGGACCAACCCAGAATCAAGAACTTTCTTCAATCCTGAAAATGAAATTGAAACAACGCTAACTTACTCAATTCAGGAAAAAATCCATTACACTATTCAGCTTTTCATTAGCGTTGTAGTTCTCTATATGATGCTTTTTAATTATGTAAGGGGAAGGTTGAGATTCCGCAAAATCAAATGGCTGGCCTACATGGTGATCATCGTTGTGTTTATTTCATGCGTCTTTTCTCTTATTTTTGAAAATACAATTTACAAAAACATTATTAATGGCAGCTATTCTGGAAACAGAACAGCATCATTCTTTATCAACCCAAACATCTTTGCCCTTTGTTTATTAATGGGCATTTTTGCTTGCTTGATAGTCAACTTCCCAAAATCAAAGTGGTGGACTTATATTCTTATCTTTTTCTTCATCGGAATTATGGTCTTTACAATATCCAACGCATGTCTGATTATTTCATTCAGCGTGTTTGGTTTGTATATTCTTGGAAAAATAATTAAAGGATTCGTTTTAAAACGATATTTCATGTCATGGGTTATCGTTGCCTCAGTGTTGACCGTGGGTATCGCTGCCGCAGTCTTAATCTCTGTCGCTGAAGCGAAACAATGGGCTTCTTATCTTTCGTTTAAAAACTTTTTCTTAGAAAACATTTTTATTAACAAATTTGGCAATTTTTCAAATCGCGATAAGATTTGGCGATTAGCGATTGAACTATGGCAAGAAAATCCCTTGAGGTTGATTCTTGGATATGGGTATGGAGCTACTTCTAAATTAATTCTCGCTAGTTCTTCAACGTTTATTCAACAGGTAAGAACTTGCCATTCTGGTTATATTGAAGTTCTCTTAACAAGTGGTATTGTTGGAATGACGTTATATGCGATTGGAATCCTCTATGGTTTTTATTGCATTCTACGGTTGTTCATTCGCAAGCAATATCGTTTTGCTTTGCTCTACGCATTGCTCTATTTAGCAATTTTAGCTCATAATGCGGTCGAGTCGACGCGATTCTTTGACATATCAACGTCCGGGGCACTCATTATGCTTTTGGTTTATTTACCGCCTGTTGCCGCTTGGAGACACATGAAAAAGCCACAATTGGCGAAGGAAGCTGTCCATAATTATGTATGGCAAAACAGCGTTAGTTATATCAGCGTTATTCGCGTTGTTACTTTAGTACTTCTCTCATTAATTGTTGGATGCGCAAGTGCTTTTGTGACCACATTCCCATACTCATTTCCATATGTGAAGCCGATTATTTTGTCACTCATTGTATTCTTTGCTGCCAACATAGTGTTTCTGCCGTATTTTGTCGCTTTATTATATAAGCACAGCTCAAATCCAAGATTTGTCGTTCGTCTTCTTGTTTACGGATCCATCTTGCTCGGCACCTTGGGTGGATCAGCATACTTATACTATCTATATTTGCCCTTTGATTTTCATCAAGCTTTGATGCTTGGAATTGCGACGTATCTTGTCATCGGAATTATTATGACGATTATTTTTAGATTTATCTGCTTCCATGTGCGCTCACACATGTGGATTCGAGAAACCCTCCGAGCCGTCTTTGTCTCCCCGGGATTGGCTGTTCCGGTTACAGTGGTGGTTGGTGGCACATTGACAGCGATTTTAAACCATTTCATTGTCATTGACCTGCTCACCTTACTTACTATTGTGGGATGTAATATATTGATTTTCTATTTGGCATTCACTTTTGGCCCTTTTAAAGATAAAAAGACGATGGCTAAAGAATTTAATAATGAAGGTCTCTTCAATTGGCGTAGAATAACTTTCGAGGACAAGATTTAGTATGATTAAGAAACTCGAGAACATTAAAGTAATTGCCACAAACAAGAAGGCTCACTTCAATTACTTTTTGAGTGACTTCACTGAGTGTGGAATCGTCCTTGTTGGCACCGAAATTAAGTCCTTGCGTAGTCACGCCTGCTCAATTGGGGATGCTTATGTGCTAATTCGCCAAGCTGAAATGGAAATAATCAATATGCATATCAATCCTTATGAGCAAGGCAATATTTTTAACCACGACCCTTTGAGAGCAAGAAAACTGCTCCTTCATAAGAGACAAATCAACTGGTTCAATAACCAGGTCAAAAAAGGTGGCTTTACGATAATCCCCACGAAAGTGTATTTAAAAAATGGCAAGGCGAAGGTCGAGATCGCTTTAGCGAAGGGCAAAAAACTCTATGATAAACGCGAGACGATCAAGAAAAGAGATCTAGAAAGAGATCTGGGGCGAGAGTAATTGATGAAATCGATTGATCAAATCATTTCAAGCAGAAATACCGGCGATTATCAAAGGGATAATTTCGATCGTTTTCTTAGTAAAATTTCATTTCATTATGGCATCCCTTCAATTCATGTCGCAGGAACAAATGGGAAAGGATCAACCGCTTGTTATATTGCTTCAATATATCGACAAGCCGGATATAAAGTTGGCCTTTTTATTTCACCCAGCCTTAAAGAAATTAACGAAATGATTACAATTAATGGCGAAGCGATTAACGATGAAGAAATTGAGGATATCATTAATATGTATCGCCGCAACATCATTCATTATGACCTATCTGCATTTGAAGTTGAAACTTTGATTGCTTTGACCTACTTTTCTAATAACGAGGTTGATATAGCTATAATCGAATGCGGAATGGGAGGCTTGATTGACGCGACAAATATTTTTACACCCATTCTCTCAATCATCACCTCCGTCAGCATGGAGCATACCCAGTTCCTCGGCAAGTCATTAACAGAAATAGCTGAACAAAAAGCAGGGATCATTAAAGACGGTGTTCCGGTCCTACTTGGCGATATGAGCGAAGAAGTTATTTCAGTTATGTCGCAAGAAGCAAGAGAAAAAGATTGTCACATCCACAGCATCTCAATTCCGAATAATGTTTTATATTCTGATACAGGTTATACGTTTGACTATCTCATCTATCGAAATCTCAAAATTAAATCAATTGGATTATATAGTGTTCAGGATGCTTGCCTGGCGATAGAAGCTGTTCAAATGTTAAGCGAAAATTTGCCTGTTAGCGATGAACAAATTGCTGAAGGTTTATATGATATCCATATTCCTGTTCGAATGGAAGTCGTTCACATCAATCCTTTGGTTATCCTTGATGGAGCTCACAATCCTGAAGCGATGGAAAATTTAATGATTGCGATTGAAAAAGTCAGTAATAATCGTCCAATTCATGTCGTTTTTGCTTCTTTTAAAGATAAAAACTTTTCTTTAATGCTCAATTATATCGGTCAAGCGGGAGAGGTAATTTTGACGACTTTTGATCATCCCCGGGCTCGTACAAAGGAGGATTATTTCCTCTACGCTGATGAATATGAGTTTTACGACGATCCCCATCAATTAGTCACTGAATTGATTGCTAATTATCCTGATGATGTCATTTTGATTACGGGATCACTCGCGTTCGCTGGTCATATGAGAGATTTCTTCAAAGATGGAGAAGACTTATGAAAAACTTTTTTCCTCGAAATGACTTAGATCAAATTTCAAAAATAGCCCTTGCTGGATTATTTATTGCCATTGCTGTTATCTTGCAAAAAGTGCTAGCTATAAACTATATTCCAATCATTCCTTTTGTGCGTGTATCTCCTGGCGGGCCAGCCATTATTATTTTCGCTTCGCTTCTTCTCGGACCATGGTATGGATTGCTAGTCGGAGGAGCCTCTGATATTATTGGTTATTTTATTTTTGATGCGAGTGGTTTTGGGTTCTTTCCAACAATCACTCTCATATACACTCTGCTCGGATTATTACCATACTTTTTATTTTTTATTTTTAAAAAAGTGCGCAGCCAAAAAACCTCCCTTATCTTTACTATTGCCCTCATGTTTGCTTGCTTGGCAACCGTCTTAGTGGTTCTTTTAACTAATGACAAACTGACATTATTCAGCACCACAACAAGCGTAACTCTTGCGATGAAAATCGCAATTCCGAGTGCTATGTTGGTTCTTTTTACGGGACTATTGATTTTTATTCTCCTGTATAACCGACGCATCGCATTGAAAAATGAAAATTTACCTCTTCATCCTGCTCAAACAGCTTTTGCCTTAATTATTGTTGAGTTAGTCGTAATGGTAGCCTTTGGCTCACTGATGAAAGCCATTGCATTTGGTTTCAAAACCTTTTGGGTTATTGGCTTCAGCCAACTAATCCTTTTATTCATCAATGTACCCTTAAATACAATTGCAATTACCATCTTAACGAGAGTCATGTCAAAGCATTTTTTAAAGAAAAATGAAGACTAGATAATATTTAGCTTTTATAAGATAATAAGGTTATGAAAAAGCAAAAACAAATTGATAAGTCAATTGGCCTAGAATTAAAAGAGAACAAGATTGACGATAGCGAGACTGGCTTTATTAACCCAGAGCACTTGCCAATCGAGGAAGAAAAGGAACAATACAACATTCCTTGGTTCTTAATCGTCGTCGCCGGAATTCTTGTTTTGTTCATTGCCGTTTGTTTAATTGTTATTTTCGTCTTTGGTGGACCAATTTCGCAATGATAAAAGAATTATTAACTTTCGTATTTATGTCCGGTTGTCTATTTGTGGGCAACCCAAATGCGGATGTTCTCCCCGCTCCTTTTGAACCAGGAAATTTTATTGTTGAGACAAAAGAAAATGGAAAAAATATCCTTCTTGATGTAGTTAATTCAAGCTTAACAGATATGCGCATTTATGCGGCTGAGAACATTGATGAAATTAGTGAAGGAGCTTTTGATGATTGTTTAAATCTCGAATCATTAATGATTTCCTATACCATTACAATTCTTCCTGATTCTTTGTTTTCCAGTCCGGAAAACCACGTTAACTTTTTTGATATTTTCTATACTGGTAGCGAAGCTGAATGGGAGTTAGTCACCAATTATGGTGTTTATAACGATCAGTACGATGTCCATTTTGATGCTTTCGACGAAGGTTTCGTTCGCATGTGGAACCGCGAAGTGCGACCCGGTGCGGACATCAGTATTTGTGATATTGGAATCGCCGGTTTCTCGCGAGTCATGTCTCTTTATGAGAACCTTTCGGAAACTGATCGCGAGACTGTAAACGACACCGTTGATTTCTCTGGAGAAGATACGATTGGGGAATCAATTATCTTTCTCTCTCAATATTTCGCTCAGGAAAATTCTTCCTATTCCGATAATCGCGAAGTCTCATCCAGCACGATGATTTCTTTTGTGATTGTTGTTGCTGTTATCGGAATGACCTTTATTATGGTTTTCTACTATTTGAAAGACAAACAAATAATTGAATAATTAAACACACCCTCTAATCGTTTGATTTTTTTGTTTTACAATAACAATTGTATGTGCTACATTATTAAGGCAAACTTAAGATAGGGTTTTAGAGATGAGAGAAAAAGTACTTTTAATTTGTGAAGAATGTTTATCTCGGAACTACACCCTCATGATGAAAAAAGAGGGCTTTAAAAGCCTTGAAATCAAGAAGTTCTGCCCTCGTTGTGGAAGGCACACAATCCACAAGATTAGTAAGTAGGAGGTTCCTTTATGGGAATGAAATCTTATGCGAAAGGCGTTGTCAAAGAAGGCAAGCGCGTTCGTTGGCCAAAGCGTGAAGACTTAATCCCTGCCATTATTGTGACAGTTGTTATTTCCGTGATCGCCGCTCTTATTCTTTTAGCGGAGGATGCTGCCGGTGCACGTCTTATCGACATCTTAGCTGATGCATTTAACTCAATGAACGGAGGTGCTGGAGCATAATGGAAGACGAAAAGAAAGTAGCCTTTACTGACACGACAACCGAACTCAAAGAAGGCGAAAATAAACAAACAAAATTAGGTGAAAAATCCTGGTATGTGGTCAATACATATTCCACCCACGAAAGAAAGGTTGCCGATAATCTTACCCGACGCGTCGAATCGATGGGTTTACAAGATCTCATCTTCCGCATCATAGTTGCGGAATTTGAAGTCCCAGTGATGAAGGACGGCCTTCCAACTGGTAAAACCAGAATGAAGAATCTCTATCCTGGCTACGTCTTCGTGGAAATGATCATGACTGACTATGCTTGGTACGTTGTCCGTAATACTCCCGGCGTTACCGGTTTCGTCGGATCTTCCGGAAAAGGAACAAAACCTTTCCCTGTCCCCCGCGAACAAATCGAACCTGTCTTAAAGAGAATGGGAATGATCGATGATTCGATGTACGACCGTTATAATGTTGGCGATCTCGTCAAAGTCATCCATGGCGCTCTTGAAGGAACCGAAGGCAATGTTGTTTCCATCAATCGCGAGACGGGAGCTGTTGAACTTGAAACAGTTTTCTTCGGAAGAACCACCAAACTCGAAGTTGAATTCTCCGAGATTGAAAAAATCTAAAAAAATAAGCCGCACGAGCGGCTTTTTTTCTACTCATTAGTTATATGTTATCAGGGTATCGACATCCGGAATGCTTCCAGGTTCTCCGTAGGCACAACTGATGTCGAGAGTTCCTTTTGCATTATGCCAACCAATCTTTTTTACTTCGTAATATTCCGTGATGTTCATCGATTCAATAAGGAAATCCGAATTGATCGACACATCTAATTTCACACTTTCAAAAACCGGCCAAGCTTCTAAGTCTCCCATGTGAAGCATTTGTTTAGAATATTCAATAACACTATAAAGTGGATCTAGGTGAAGCGATAATTGCAATTTCCCGTCACTTATTGAAGTATCCGAAGCTTCTAAACTAGTGTGACTTGAAACGATGTAAGGGGAGATGATTGAACAGTCAAAACCCCATACTTCCTTAAATTCTTCAATACTGATTATTTGCTCGCTATCAGCTTTCCAATAGTAGTTGGAATTAAATAAACTAAACTTCCCACTGTACCAAGTGACGTCTTCCCCTTGATAAAATCTTTTGCCGACGGAAAATAAACCTTTTGATATTGATTCATAGAAGTATTCATCACCATTTCGTAATTGATATGCGAGAACGGTTTGTTTTAAGCCGGCAGCATTCACGTTACCTCGCGTTTCAAGTTTAATGAATTCGCTCTTTTGGCTCTCATGAAGAGCAATATTAAAAAGTTGATGGGGAGCATATGTTTCCTGATATGTATCAAGGGTGGCGGAAGAAGCGCGAAGAGTCTCGTAATCGGCGAATAATTGAGTGTTGTCATCCATATAATCTTCGGCAACAAGATCACCATAGATGTCTGGATTACCGCGGACAAGATCATAGATAAAATATCCGCCGATTCCTAAAGTGGCAACCGACAAAAATCCAATTGAGGTGAAGACAAAAATCTTTTTCTTCCTGCTCATTTTTCTCATACCCTTTAATTCTAGAGAAAAATCAAAAAATAGCAAAGAGCATTCATTTATCTTTATCCTGGTTCTGCTTCATAGAGTTGTCAAAGACAGGGATTTATTGTATCGTTAAAAACATGGAAAACATTCGAGAAATCATTGCTGAAAATCTCACCTATCTAAGAAAACAAGCCAAACTAACCCAGTTGGAGTTAGCCGATAAATTTAATTATTCCGATAAAGCCGTCTCCAAATGGGAAAAAGGCGACACAATCCCTGATATTGAGACTTTATACAGTCTCTGCGAATTCTATGGCGTCACCCTTGATTTCCTCACCCATAAAGGCAATTCTAACGATAAAAAAGAATTCGTAAAGAAAAGAGAGAGCGACTTCCGAAATAAATTCCTCATCACTCTTCTTTTGACGATGATTATCTGGATGGTGGCTACGATTGCCTTTGTCTACACCTCGATTACTCTAAAAGAGAGCTACTGGCAATCATTCATTTGGGCAGTCCCGGCCTCATGTATTCTGGTCGTGGGTGTTAACCGCAGATTATTTAGATCACGCGCTCTCAACATCGCTAGTGAATCGGTGGGAATCTGGTCATTATTAGCGGCGGTCTACTTCGCCTTCACTATTTGGAGCCTCTGGCCAATATTTCTTTTAGGAATACCATTACAAACCGCATTAGTGTTGTGGTATCTCATGAATAGCCCTAAAAAATAAGACCGCTGTGATTGCGGTCTTTTTCTTATTTAGCTTTTTTCTTCCCGTTTAGAACTTCGCGGAATTCGCGGATATCTTTCGTGCTTCCGACAACAAAGATATTATCGTCAGGAAGAATAGTATCAGAGCCACCAGGAATAAAAGATTTTCCATTGCGAATAATGAGCACGAGGCTGACACCAAATTTGTTTTTTGGGTTCAAATCAACGATGGTGGTAGGCACAAATGCGTGATTTACCAAAAGAGAGATAACAGAGTGTTTATCGTCTAACTTGTAAAAGTCTTTGAAGTCTTCATTGCCTAACCGGTTCGCCAAAGCGATTCCCGCGGCTTTTTGAGGAGTGATTACCTCAGTCGCTCCGAGCTTTTTCATAATCGGGACGAAGTAGTCATCATCGCTTCGAACAATGATTTGCTTAATACCCATATCTCTTAAGATAACTGTTGTTAAAACGGCGGCTTCTTTGTTTCCTCCAAAAGCGACAATTGCTGCATCGACATCAGCTAACCCGAGTTCTTTTAAGGCTTGCTCGTCTGTTGAATCTGCAACAAATGCGGTCGGCAAAATGGCCGCTACCTTTTTAACGATATCTTCATCAACATCGATAGCGATAACATCGGCACTGTTGGCGACTAATTCTTCGACAACCGCACGGCCGAATTGACCTAGTCCAATGACGGCGAAAGATTTCTTAACCATATTTTAATCTCCTTTATCCGATGAGGAAGTCTTCCTCAACTAATTTGTGATGCGTGGTTCCTTGCTTATTCATATTCATCTGGAAAACTTGGAAAAATGTAATTGGTCCAAGTCTTCCGGCAAACATCAACAAGATGAGAATGCTGTTGCTCGCAACGCTCAAATTATCAACAGCACCAGTGGAAAGTCCGACAGTTCCAAAGGAAGACATAATCTCGAACAAGATATTTTCCGAAGGAATGTTTTTGCCACTTTCGATGGTTGATATAATTATAAAACAGACAATGACTGCCAATATAGCAATAAAAAACAGCGCTAGTGCTTTAACAATCATTTTTGTTGAGTAGGTTCTTTTAAATGCGCTGACGCTCTTTCCTCTTAAATAGGAATAAATAGCCAGACAAATCATGAAGAGAGTGGTGGTTTTAATTCCGCCTGCGGTTGATAACGGCGAACCTCCAATAAACATCAATACGGAAGTTACAATCTTGCTTCCGATAGTTAAATCATTTTGATTGTAGGTTGCAAAACCAGCGGTTCGAGATGTAATTGATTGGAAAAGCGCATCTAACGGATTCATGCTTCCAGACCCTTTAAAACACTCGGCGAGTAAAAACCAAACAAATCCAGCGATAATTAAGAAAGCGGTCGTAAGCAATACGATTTTGGTAAAAACTCGCCATTGTTTTGGTTTTTTCTTGAAGGAGAAAACCTCAATAATAACCAAAAAGGAAATTCCTCCAGCAACGATCAGGAGCATGACATAAATATTGAGATATATAGTTGCCCAATTTGGCAAATTTGCAATTAAAGTTCCGGCATCCGGAATTAAGGAAGTGTTTCCGTTCACATCAAATCCGGCGTTGTTAAAAGCTGAAACCGACAAGAAAATTGAGTTCCAAATCGCTTGTCCTGGCTTGCCGGGAAACATAGTGAAAAAGACGGGCAAACCAATTAGAGCTCCAATTAGTTCAACGGAAAGCGAAATGACAATAATTTTTCTCACAAAACTGACAACATCTGCAAAGTTTGTGGAGTTGACAGCCTGAGATAATAGATATCTTTCTTTAAATTGTAGTTTAGATTTAAATAGCGTTATGAAGAAAGCGAGAACTGTAATAAAACCGAGACCGCCAAGTTGTATCATTGCTAGAACAACAATTTGGCCCCCGAGTGATAATTGGCCACTTATACCGCTTGGATAGATATCAAAACCAGTCACGCAAGTTGCGCTAGTGGCTGTAAAAAGTGCCTCAAAATAATTGTTCCATGCCCATTTTCCAGTACTCTGCGCCCATGGCATTATAAGTAAAAGAGACCCGATTAAGATAATCAAAACAAAGGAAATGAGGACCAGTGCGTAGGGATTTAAGGGTAACTTTTTCTTCATTAAATCAACACTTTCGATTTGTCAGTATTATAAACCATGATTACAAAATTGTCTATTTCTTTCAAATTGTTAACAATTTGATAATAACCAATTCCGACATTTTGTGACCATGCGTTGATCGACTTCTAAAGAAAAGCATAAAAAATACTTGCACCCACGCCCGCATATTTGCTATGCTTAACAAGCATGTTGCCTTCATGTATGAGAGCGTGACCGCATATATGCATATAGTCTCGTGGAAGAGTATGATTAACTCGACAACCACGCACGGACCATATCTGAAAAATAGGAGGAAAAGTCTCGTGAGCAAAAAAATCGCAAAAGTCTTAAAACTAGAGCTCCCTGGCGGTGACGCCAAACCAGGACCAAAGCTTGCCGCAGCAGGCATCAACATGGGTAAATTCACTGTTGATTTTAATGCCAAAACTGCCGACAGACGCGGGGAAATCGTTCCAGTTCTAATCACGGCTTATGAAGACAAATCATTTGATTTCGTCATCAAAACCAGTCCAGTAGCTAGCTTATTGCTTAAAGCCGCTGGCATTCAAAAGGGAAGTTCCGGCGGAAGCAAATCCGTTGTTGGACACATTTCCAAAGAACAACTTCGCAAAATCGCGGAGTACAAGTTACCTGATCTCAACTGCGTTGACATTGAAGCAGCTATGAGAATCGTTGAAGGTAGCGCCCGTAATATGGGTATCGTCGTTGACGACTAAGGATAAAGAGTATGAAGAGAGCTAAAAAATATCTCGTCGCTTTAGAGAAAGTCGATCACGAAAAACTCTACACACTCGAAGAAGCTGCCAAATTAGTGAAGGAAACTTCCACTGTTAAATTTGATGCGACTATCGATGTGTCATTAAAACTCAATGTCGATCCTAAGCAAGCTGATCAACAAGTCAGAGGAACTCTCATCCTTCCAAACGGAAACGGCAAAACCAAAAAGGTCTTAGCTATTACTGACAAGGTTGAAGAAGCGAAAGCTGCTGGCGCGGATTTCGTCGGTGGCAAGGAATTGCTTGATAGAATCCAAAGCGATAACTGGTTTGACTTTGATGTCATCGTTGCTACCCCAAATATGATGGGTGAAATCGGTAAGTTAGGTCGTGTGTTAGGTCCAAAAGGCTTAATGCCCAATCCCAAAACTGGTACCGTTTCTCCTGATATTGGCAAGGCAATTAAAGAAATCAAAGCTGGTAAAATCGAATACCGTGTTGACAAGGAAGGCAATATGCATGTCACCATCGCAAGAGTCTCCTTCGATGCCGACAAGATTGTTGAGAACTTGAAAGTTTTCGTCGAAGCAGTCATGAAAGCGAAACCAGCAGCCGTTAAAAACGCTTATGTCAAGAACGCTGTTATCCACACGACCATGGGTCCAGCCGTTCACTTTACATTCGAAGGTCGCAAATAACAAAAAAAGTTCTCAATATACCAAAGACAGTAACGGGCGTGGAGCCTTAATCATGTTACCGAGGAGTTAGAAATAAATTTCTGCCCGTATATTGGAGCCTCAAAAAATTGAAAAAGGAGGTCAAGAATATGAATCAACAAGTCTTAGAAGCAAAACAAGGCATAGTGAAAGAGATCGTCGAAAAAGCTAAGAACAGCGGAAGCATTGCTATCGCTCAATTCCGTGGCTTAACCGTCGCTCAAATTCAAGAGCTTCGTCGTGCTCTTAGAGAAGCTGGCGCTGAATTATCCGTTTACAAGAATTCCCTTGTTACTCGCGCGGTTAATGAACTCGGCTATCAAGGAGTTGACAGCTTACTCGCCGGACCAAACGCTTTTATCTTCTCGAAAGAATTAAGCGATGGGCCTAAAGTTTTGAAAAAGTACGCTCGTCGATTCGGAGATGTCTTAACCATCAAAGGCGGTATCGCAGAAGGCAAAGCCCTCGATAAAGCGGGAATCATTGCTGTCGCCGATATGCCCGGAAGAGAAGGACTCATCTCGATGTTCTTATCGTGCTTACAAGCACCTATCCGTCAGTTTGCTTGCGCAGTTCAAGCAGTTGCGGATGCAAAATAATGCCAATTAGGAGGAAATTATCATGGCAAAATTAACAAAAGAAGACATCATTGCCTCATTGAAGGAAATGACTGTTCTCGAACTCAATGATCTAGTCAAAGCCGTCGAAGCTGAATTCGGCGTTACCGCTGCTGCTCCAGTCGCAGCTGCAGCCCCAGTCGAAGAAGAAGAAGGACCAGCCGCTGGCCCAACCGAAGTCTCTTTATTCTTAAAGAGTGTCGGAGCTTCCAAAGTTCAAGTTATCAAGGCCGTCCAAGCCATCACTGGTTTAGGATTAATGGACGCCAAGAAGTTAACTGACACCGTCCCTGCCACCATTAAAGAACACATCTCCCCAGTCGAAGCCGAAGAGCACAAGAAAGCTCTCGTCGCCGCTGGTGCAGAAGTCGAAATTAAGTAATTTAACTCACTACTTCTCTTAAGTGCATTATGTCCCATTATTATCAAAACGATCCCCTTTTAGCGTCAAAAAAGCGTGATATCACTCTGGATATTGATGGATTAACCTTGCAATTTAAGACGGACAATGGAGTATTTTCCAAACGTAAAGTTGACGAAGGGAGTGTGGTTCTTTTGAAAGCCATCATTCCCCTTCGCCTGACTGGAAAAATTCTCGATCTCGGATGCGGTTATGGCCCTATCGGCTTAACTATCGCTGTAACTTCTCCGAGCGCAAGAGTTGATCTTGCCGATGTAAATGAGCGAGCTCTTGCTTTATGTGCAGAGAACGCTGAAACACTTGGATTAAGCCAAAGAGTCACTTTCCTTCAAAGTGATATCTACGAAAAAATCGAAGGACCATATGATTCAATTGTTGTGAATCCCCCAATACGCGCTGGTAAGCGCGTTACATACTCAATGTATGAGGGTGCTTTGCAACGCTTAATTGATGGCGGTTCACTATTCGTGGTGATTCGTAAAAACCAAGGCGCTCCGACAGCAAGCCGATTTATAGAAAGCTTGTTTGGAAATATCTCACTGATTAGTCGAGATAAAGGTTATTACATCTACCAAGCAAAAAAAGTGAACAAATAAATATTTAGATTTAAGGAGCCATTAGAATGTCAATTAGAAACATTGCTAATTTAAAAAAGTTAAACAATGATCGTTATGATTATTCCCGATTCTCCGGCAAATTGCCTTTGCCTAACCTCGTCGAGATTCAAACGAAATCCTACGAAGAGTTTAAGGAAAAAGGTTTAGACGAAGTCTTTAGAGAGTGCTTCCCCATTATTAACTATGCGGGTAATCTTTCCATCGACTATGTCTCCGTTCGCTTAGGCGAACCGAAGCATCCCCTCTACGAATGCAAGGCTCAAGACCTGACATATTGTGTCCCAATTTATGTCACATTGAGACTCAATCATAAGGCGACCGGCGAAATTCAAGAAGCCGAAGTCTATATGAGCGATTTTCCATTAATGACAAAGAGCGGAACCTTTATTGTCAACGGAGCGGAAAGAGTCATTGTTAGCCAACTCGTTCGTTCACCTGGTGCCTATCTCTCCAAAGAGATGAAGGCCGGCAAGTATTTATACGAAGCTGATTTAATCCCAGGCCGAGGAACATGGTTGCAATTTGAAAGCGACAATAAGGATATCTTAAGTGTCCGTATCGATCGCCAAAGAAAGATGCATGCCACAATCTTATTAAGAGCGTTAGGAATCGAATCTGATGAAGATATTATCAGTTTGTTCGGTCATAACGCAGCTCTCGAATTAACGATCAGTAAAGATGATGATTTGAAAGTCAAGACGGCCAAACAAGCCCTCTACGAAATCTTTAGAAAGATGAAACCTGGCGAACCGATTACCGAAGAAGGTACGGTTAATTTCCTTGTTCAAAAATTCTTTGATTCGAAGAGATATGACTTAGGCCGTGCCGGACGTTACAAATATATTAAGAAACTCGGTATTTATAACCGTTTAGCTAATCGCACTCTCGCCGAGAATTTAGTCTCTGCGGATGGCGAGATTCGCTTTAAAAAAGGCTACACCTTTACTTCTGAGGATGTAGATGTCTTAAGAGACGAAGGTTTCTTTGAAAAAGGCGCGCATTTGCACGTATTGAAGGTCAATGAACGCCTCGACAATCACGGAAATGTTAACATTGTCAAAGTCTACAAGAGTGAAAAAGAGAAAAAAATCTGCCCAATTATTGGAACAGACCTCAACTCGACTGCGACCCACGTCACCGTCAGTGATATCGTCGCTGTCTTCTCTTACTTCCTCAATGTGATGGATGGTTTTGGAAACACCGATGATATTGATCACCTCGGTAACCGCCGCATTCGTTGCGTCGGCGAATTGATTCAGAACCAATTCCGGATCGGACTTGGCAAGATGGTCAAAACCGTGCAACAAAAGATGTCCATTAGTGACCTTGGAAACGTCAAGCCAAAGGCTTTGATAAATCCTCGTCCGTTAACGGCATCGATTCGCGAATTCTTTGCCAGCAGCCAGCTATCACAGTTTATGGATCAAACCAACCCTCTCGCTGAATTGACCAACAAACGTCGCTTATCAGCTTTGGGTCCTGGAGGATTAACGCGCGATCGTGCTTCAACTGAAGTTCGTGACGTTCACGTTTCACACTATGGACGCATATGTCCGATTGAAACTCCTGAAGGACAGAACATCGGCTTGATTAATAACTTAGCTAGCTATGCTAAAATCAACAAATTTGGATTTATAGAAACGCCCTATCGTAAAGTCGATAAAGCCACTCATAAAGTCTTAAATGAAGCCAGCGACTCTTTCTACATGAGCGCAGACGAAGAATGGAATTATGTCATCGCTGAAGCGAACATTAACCTCGGTCCGAGCGGAGAAATCCTCGACGACGAAGTCGTTGCTCGTTACAAAGGCGAAAACGTCATGGCGAGAAGAGAAGATGTCGATTATGTTGACGTCTCCCCGAAACAAATTGTTTCAATTGCCGCTGGATGTATTCCTTTCTTGGAAAACGACGACACCATGCGTGCACTTATGGGTGCTAACATGCAACGTCAAGCGCTTCCTCTTTTAAGACCACACGCGCCTATCGTGGGCACGGGATTAGAACATCAAATCGCCCGCGACTCCGGATTGGCGGTCGTCGCTGTCGAAGACGGCATTGTCACTTATTCTGATAGCCGCATTATCAAAGTGCTTGAGACCGGCAAGTCCGAACCTCGCACATACTACTTGCAAAAATTTGAACGCAGCAACCAAGGAACTTGTATCAATCAACACTCCTTAGTTAAAGTTGGTGATAAAATCACCAGAGGACAAATTATCGCCGATGGTCCAGCCATGGAGCGCGGCGACTTAGCCCTCGGACAAAACGTTACCATCGCCTTCATGACTTGGAATGGCTACAACTATGAAGATGCCGTCATCATGAGCGAGAGATTAGTGAAAGATGATACTTACACTTCCATTCACATTGAAAAATACGAATTAGAGTGTCGTTCAATTCCTAAGCTTGGCGATGAAGAGATCACTGCTGATATTCCAAACGTCTCTACCGAAGCCAAGGCTCACCTCGATGAAAGAGGTATTGTCGTTATCGGTACAGAAGTTAAAGAAGGCGATATCCTCGTTGGTAAGGTGACTCCTCGCGGACAAACCGAAGCCACACCAGAAGAGAAATTATTAATGGCCATCTTCGCTGAAAAGACGAACGAAGGCAAAGATGCTTCCCTCCGTGTTCCTCACGGTGGTGCGGGTATTGTCTTAGACGTCAAAGTGTTCCAACGCGATGGCAAGAATAAGAACGTCGAACTCCCTCCAGGAGTCAACGAAGTTGTCCGTGTCTATATCGTCCAAAAGAGAAAGATCTCTGAAGGTGATAAGATGTCTGGCCGTCACGGTAACAAAGGCGTTATCTCCAAGATTTTACCTGAATGCGACATGCCATTCTTACCCGATGGAACTCCAGTTGACATTATGCTCAACCCATTAGGTGTTCCTTCTCGTATGAACATTGGACAGATTCTTGAAGTTCACCTAGGCTTTGCCTTAAGAAAACTCGGTTACAAGATTGCAACTCCTGTTTTCGATGGTATCACCAATGAAGAAATCTTCGCTATGATGGAAAAAGCCAAAATGGATAAAGATGGTAAAACCGTCCTCTATGATGGAACTACTGGTGAAAGATTCGATGAACGCATCACTGTCGGATGCATGTATATGATTAAACTTGTCCACATGGTCGATGATAAATTACACGCTCGCAGCACGGGCCCATACTCACTTGTCACACAACAACCTTTGGGTGGTAAAGCTCAAAATGGTAGTCAGAGATTTGGTGAAATGGAAGTCTGGGCTCTCGAAGCTTATGGCGCCGCCCACGTCTTACAAGAAATTATTACAATCAAGTCTGATGACCGTGTCGGAAGAAGAAAAACTTACGAAGCGATTATCAAAGGACAAGAATTACCGAAACCTGGTATTCCTGAAGCCTTCAAAGTGTTGGTCAAGGAATTGCAGGCTCTCTCGATGAACGTTGAACTGTTAGATCAAAACGGTCAGCCCATCGATATGGATGCTCTCGCGAAAGAGTCGGAGAAAGAGGAACGTAGAATTAATTCTAATATCCGCAATCTCGTCGGCGAAAGTGCGGCACCCGAAAGCGTTGTTGATGTCGAAGCGATTGGCCTCACCACCCACTCCGGCGATGACAAATTTGATGACTAAGGAGGAAAAAGAAAAATGTTTGATGTTAAAAAACTAACCGCTATTAAAGTCGGTCTTGCCTCCCCTGAACAAATTCGTGGCTGGTCCCATGGTGAAGTCTTGAAACCAGAAACCATCAACTACCGCAGCCAAAAACCAGAAATGGATGGCTTATACTGCGAAAAAATCTTCGGACCCAGCAAGGACTATGAATGTCACTGCGGTCGCTATAAGAAGATTCGCTTCGCTGGTGTCATCTGTGAAAAGTGTGGCGTCGAAGTCACTTCCCGTGAAGTTCGCCGCGAGAGAATGGGTCATATTGAACTCGCCTCTCCCTGTACCCACATCTGGTACTTAAAAGGCATTCCTAGCCGTATCGGCTTACTCCTTGACGTTTCTCCAAAACACCTCGAAGAAGTAGTCTATTACGCAGCCCACATTTGCTTAAATCCTGGCTCAAGCAAAATTCTTCACTATCGTGAGTTCATCAACGAACGCAATGGTCGCGAGGTTTTTATTCCCGCTCTGAAAGATATCTTAGAGCGCTCTAACGAATATGGCATTATCGATGGTGATGATACCTACAATCGTGCTCTTGAGTTAATCGCTCGTTTAGAGAATTATAACGAAGTCTTTGACTTCCAGACTATTGCTCGTTTCATCGGTAAGTTCACCGGTGCTGAATTCGGCGAAGGTGCTTCAGCAATTAAGAGACTTCTCAACGAAGTTGATCTTGATAAAGAAGCTGAAGAAATTAACAGCAAAATGAAAGAGACCAGCGCTCTTTCTCGTCAAAAATTAACTAAGAGACTCGAAGTTATCGAAGCCTTCCGCAACTCTAATAACAAAGCGGAGTGGATGGTCCTCGATGTCGTCCCGGTTATTCCCCCTGATTTACGTCCGATGCTTCAACTCGATGGTGGCCGTTTCGCGACCAGCGACTTGAATGATTTATATCGCCGTGTTATTTCAAGAAATAACCGTCTCAAAAAGTTAATTGATATGAATTCGCCTGACGTTATCTTGATGAACGAAAAACGTATGCTTCAAGAAGCTGTCGATGCTCTCATCGATAACGGCAGAAGAAATAAACCAGTCCAAGGTCCTGGTGGACGTCCATTGAAGTCCCTCAGCTCCGCTTTAAAAGGAAAACAAGGTCGTTTCAGACAAAATCTCCTCGGTAAGCGTGTTGACTACTCCGGCCGTTCCGTTATTGCTGTTGGACCAAGTTTAAAGATGTATCAATGTGGCCTTCCCCGTGAAATGGCTATTCAATTACTTCGTCCATTCATTGCCTGCGAACTCTTAAAGCGCGGCATCGCTAACGCTCACAAGCAAGCCGATAAGATTATTGATCGTTACGAAGACATTGTCTTCGATATCGTTGAAGAAATCATCAGCAAGCACCCCGTGTTATTAAACCGTGCGCCAACTCTCCACAGACTTGGTATTCAAGCGTTCCAACCAATCCTTGTTGACGGAAGAGCGATTCGTTTACACCCACTCGTGTGTACCGGATTCAACGCTGACTTTGATGGTGACCAAATGGCGGTTCACCTCCCATTAAGTCGCGCTGCCCAAGAAGAGGCCCTCCACTTGATGCTTGCCAGTAACAACATCCTCGGACCGAAAGATGGCAAGCCCATCGTCACCGGTTCTCAGGACATGGTGCTCGGTAACTACTATCTTACCCTCGAAGCGACTAAAGAAGATTTCTTAAAACGTGCTGATGTTGCACGTAGCAGAGGTGATGAAGATGAAGCAGAGAGATTTGAACTCTATGCGGCTAGTGAAGGGAAAGTCTTCAAAAACGTTGATGACTTACTTCTCGCCTATCAGACCAAACAAATCCACCTACATAACCGTATCGCTATTCTCGGAAGCGCGATGATGAAAAAAGATTTCACTGAAGAAGAGAATAAGAGCTACTTAATCACTTCTGTCGGTAAAGTTATCTTCAACCTCATCTTCCCAGCCGATTTCCCCTATTTAAATGCGGTTAATTCAAAGAATTTGAATAATGACCCTGAAACAATTGCGAGCTACTTTGTCCCTCGCGGCACAGATGTTCGCGAATACATCGCTTCCCACCCCCTCATGAAACCTTTCAAAAAGAAAGACTTGAGCTCAATCGTTAACGATATTTTCCAACGCTACGATCGTCGGGCTGGTGAAATCGACAAATGGGGCGAAGTCATTCAGCCTAAAACTAGTGCTGTTCTTGATAAAATTAAGGACCAAGGCTTCCATTACGCGACCGTTGCTGGATTCTCCATCTCTCTCGATGATATTCATATCGTCCAAGGTAAAGAAGAGATTCTCAAGAGCGGTGACGAAAAGGTCAACAAGTTGACCGACATGTTCAAGATGGGCTTATTGACCGACAAAGAAAGACACGACCAAGTCGTTAAGGTTTGGGATGATGTCAAGAATGAAGTCCAAGCCAAATTACAAGAACAATTCAAAGTTGATACCCGCAACTCCATCTACATGATGTCCGATTCCGGCGCTCGTGGTAATATCTCAAATATTCTCCAGCTAGCTGGTATGCGTGGCTTGATGGGTTCTACCTCTGGTGAAGCGGTCGAATTACCAGTAAAATCCTGTTTCCGTGAAGGCATGAGCGTTTCGGAATTCTTCATTGCTACTCACGGTGCCCGTAAGGGTGGTGCTGATACCGCTTTGAAAACTGCTGACTCTGGTTATTTAACACGTCGTCTCGTCGACGTTGCTCAAGATGTCATCGTCCGCGAAGAAGATTGCGGAACCGATCACGGCTTCGAAGTTCGCGAAATCCGCGATACCTCGAGAAATGCAATTATCGCTTCCTTACAAGAACGTTTAATTGGACGTTATGCCTTAAATGATGTTGTCAATCCAAAGACTGGTGAAGTTATTGTTGAAGGCAACACGATGATTAACGAAGAACAAGCCAAAGCCATCTCTGATGCTGGCATTGAAGCAGTCATGATTCGCTCCCTATTCGGTTGTGAGACCAAAGATGGTGTCTGTGTCCACTGCTATGGCCGCAACTTAGCCACTGGCCGCAAGGTCGAAGTTGGCGAAGCTGTCGGTATTATGGCGGCTCAATCAATCGGGGAACCTGGTACTCAGTTAACGATGAGAACCTTCCATACTGGTGGTGTTGCCGGTAGCGACATTACCCAAGGTTTGCCTCGTGTTCAAGAGTTATTTGAAGCGCGCACACCAAAAGGCGAAGCCCTCATTTCCGAAATTAGCGGTGTCGTCACCAAGATTGAAGAAAAGAACGGCTGTTATGATGTGATTGTCAAGAACGACCTCGAAGAAAGACCCTATACCACACCTTTCGGCGCTCGTTTAAGAGTCAAGAAGGGCGATACAGTTAAGAATGGTGGAAAGATCACCGAAGGGGCAATTTCGCCGAAGAAACTCCTCGAAGTCAGCGATCAAACCGCTGTTGAAAATTACATCCTCAAAGAGGTTCGTAAAGTTTATAGCAGCCAAGACATCGCCATCTCCGATAAGCACATTGAAGTCATCGTCAGACAAATGCTCCGTAAAATATTCGTCATCGACGCTGGCGACACCGACATGCTCGCTGGTACTCGTGTCAACGTCAATACCTTTACTGATAACAATGCAATCGCTCTTATTGGCGGCAAGCATCCAGCTGTTTTCTCACCATTAATCCTTGGTATTACTAAAGCTGCTCTCGAGACAGAAAGTTTCCTCTCTGCCGCATCCTTCCAAGAGACTACTCGTGTCCTTACCGATGCTGCTATTAAAGGAAAGACTGACTACCTCCACGGCTTAAAAGAAAATGTCATCACTGGCCGCTTGATCCCGGCTGGTCGTGGATTGCTTGATGAAAGAGCCGAAGGCGCGATGATCGAAAGATTCGATGTCGAAGACACCATGAAAGTGGTCTCTGATCGCTATGTTGAAGAACACGATAAGGTCGTCAACGCTATTCACGAAAAGATTCGCCGCGCTGCGGAAGAAAGCAAAAAGTAGACTTTATTAACTTTTAGAAGCTCCAACCAAAAGTTGGGGCTTTTTTATAAAATAATGGCTTTTTGCGCACTTTTTTCTTCGCAACTATCAATTTTTTGAAAATAGAAAAGACATTTATAAAGTCTTTTACTTTACTTTGCATCCTCAAAAACTTACATTTATTAATAGATGAAAAAATCTCGCATGCTTCTCATCAATTTTGCCCTCGTTTTAACTTCGTGCTTCGGAACGACTTCTTTGGAATTTGTTCCTTATCTCGCTGATTTGAAACCATTTGATACCTATCATTTTGATGAGGAAGTAAATCCATATTTGATTCCTCGAAACGCCTATTTTCATAATCGAACAGTTCTTTCAAATGAAATAACAAGCCTTTCACAAGTGATTAGTTCGAAAGAAAACGTTTTGGCTTATGAGGAAGGGCAAGAAGCTCATTTGCTAGTTGTTCCTCTTGCCTTTCATGACAGCGACAGAAGCACCCACGAAAAGAAAACAATTCTCATTCAGAACGCTTTCTTTGGCGATTCGTCTAAGAATACTTATGAATCAGTAGCGTCTTATTATAATCGCTCATCATATGGACACGTCAAAATCCAAGGCGAAGTAACCGATTGGTACACCAGCTTAATGACTGCCGACGAAGCGCTGCAACTCGCTAGAAATAATTCACCACTTCATGTTAGTTCATTATTAGCTAATGAAGTTGTCAGCTGGCTTGATAAGCCTGATTTTGATTTGACAAACTATTTAACCGAAGACGGAAATTATGTGCGCGGATTATATATTGTTTACGATTTTCCGCCAGACTATGGAGATACTTCCTCCTTATTTTGGGCTTATGTTCATCGTGCAGATAAAAACTTGACGTACCCATCTGCAGCTACTTATGCCTGGTCCTCAATTGATTTTGTGGGCGAAAAGGCTTACAAGAATAATTATGTAGAAACCAATACTTTCATTCATGAGGTTGGTCACCTCTTCGGATTATCTGATTATTACAATAGACACGCCAGTTCCTATTATCAACCTACTTCGTTTTTTGATATGATGGATTATAATCTCGGTGATCACTGTTCCTTCAGCAAGTACTTATTGCGTTGGGCGACACCATATGTTGTGAATCAACCTCAAGAAATCACTATCCGTTCCTTCACTGAAACAGGAGATTTTATTCTAATTCCCACTTCTTCGTTTAACGGAACGCCTTACGATGAATATATTCTCATAGAATACTTTACTCCAACTGGCCTCAATAATTCTTCGTCTTTTGCTTCATATCTATATCGAGATAAAAGTGGTAGAGAAAGAATTTTCTATTATCCTAGCTATCACGGGGTGCGCATTTATCATGTCGACGCTCGCTTAGCTTATTACACTAATCAATCAATAAACGTAATGGTTGATTATGTCGATAATTTAACCCAAATTGACCCATCCGATCCGGCTTATAACGACACTCTTTATGTTGGTTTTGCTAACGATAATTCCCCGATGGATAAAACCGACGACTTACTTTGTCATCTTCTTTCGGCGAGAGGAGAAAGCGACTATGAGAACGGCATTGCCGCTAGCAACGCAACCCTTTTTGCTTTAGAGGATACATTCGGGAAATCAATAGATTCTTATCATAATTTCCGCTTCAACAAGACTGGCGAGTACCTTCCTTTTTCGCTCACTATTTCAAAAATGAGGGACAAGGAAGTTACTGTTTCATTCACTCTAAGAGACTAAAATTACGTAATTAATTATTTTTTTCTTGCGTGTCTATTTCTACTTATATATTATATATGAGCGTGTGCTAATCCTAAGCATGTTGACCGAGAGGTCGTTTTTTAAGAGAAACGTATGACACACTCGGTACTGTGGATGGTAAGCCACTTGAAAATGAAGAAATGTAAAGGAGCAATTGTATGCCAACAATTAACCAACTAGTTCGTCAAGGCCGTCAAAATAAGACAACCAAGTCCAAGGCCCCCGCACTCGCCGCTCGTTTTAACTCTTTAAAGAAAAGAGAAATTGAACAAGCATCGAGCCAAAAGCGTGGTGTCTGTACTCGTGTCGGTACGATGACCCCCAAAAAACCTAACTCTGCTCTCCGTAAATACTGCCGTGTTAGATTGTCGAACGGTTATGAAGTCACTGCTTATATTGGTGGTGAAGGTCATAACTTGCAGGAGCACTCAACTGTCATTATCCGCGGCGGTCGTGTGAAAGATTTACCTGGTGTTCGTTATCACGTCGTTCGTGGAACACTTGACTGTGCCGGTATTGAAGCGCGTCGTCAGGGGCGTTCTCTCTATGGTACTAAGAAACCAAAAGATGCGGAATAGTGAAGGAGGAAGAACATTATGCGTAAAAATAGAGCTGTAAAGCGCGACGTGTTACCTGATCCAGTTTACAGTAGTAAGCTCATCACACGTTTAATTAACAAAATTATGCTTGATGGTAAAAAGGGAACGGCACAAACCATTCTCTACACTGCCTTCAAAAAGATCGAAACTAAAACCAGCAAACCAGCGATGGACGTATTCGCAACTGCGATTAACAACATCATGCCGGAAGTCGAATTAAAAATGAGACGTGTTGGTGGTAGTAACTTCCAAGTCCCAACCGAAGTGAGTAAAGAAAGAAAAGTCACATTAGGTTTGAGATGGTTAGTTAACTACTCTCGTTTAAGAAACGAAAAGACCATGGAAGATCGTTTAGCTAACGAAATCATCGATGCTGCAAACGGCACCGGTGCTTCTGTGAAAAAGAGAGAAGATACACACAAGATGGCTGAAGCTAACAAGGCTTATGCACATTATCGTTGGTAATCGAGGAAGGAAATTATTATGGCAAATCGTGAATTTGATTTAGCCCATACTCGAAACATCGGTATTATGGCCCACATTGATGCGGGCAAGACTACCACAACCGAACGTCTTCTCTACTTCACCGGAAAGATTCATAAGATTGGCGAGACCCACGAAGGCGCCGCCACGATGGACTGGATGGAACAAGAACAAGAGAGAGGTATTACAATTACCTCTGCGGCTACAACCGCCACTTGGAAAGGACATCGCATTAATATTATCGACACTCCTGGGCACGTTGACTTCACCGTTGAAGTTGAGCGCTCACTTCGTGTTCTCGATGGTGCGGTCACTGTCCTCGATGGAAAAAACGGTGTTGAGCCCCAAACTGAAACAGTATGGAGACAAGGCAGCAAATATGGTGTTCCAAGAATTGTCTTTGTGAACAAACTAGATGCTATCGGCGCGGACTTCGATATGTGTGTTCGCTCCCTTCATGAAAGATTAGGCGCTAATGCCGCCGCGGTGCAAATCCCAATCGGCATTGAATCCAGCTTAATCGGTTGTGTTGATGTTATTGAGCAAAAAGCATGGGTATATGGACCAGATGTTGATGCGAATCCAATCGAAAAACCAATTCCTGAAGATTTGAAGGA
>JAAYDH010000108.1 GCA_012729405.1 Erysipelotrichaceae bacterium | reverse complement strand
GACGAAAGAAGTGCCAACGCCATACATGTCGACTGGGACATTCAGATGGCTCCACTCTTTAATCTTTTCCGCAGTGAAGGAAGAAGAGACGATGATTTTTACAAAATTAAACCCATTTTTATCGAGAGCTTCACGTAAAGCAAAGACCAATTCCTTGCACACTCCGTACGCGTCAAAACCCGACGTATCTTTATCATCAAAATAGTGATCGATGAGGGATTTAGAAGTGTCGATTCTAACTGCATTTAACTTGGTGCCTAAATATCGAGCGAGAATTAAGGAGTCGCGGACGACATGATTGTGATAATCAATCAAAGCGGTAATCTTTTCATTAGGAAAGGACTTGAGATAGATGTCAGAGGCCTTGCATACATCGCCTCCACACACTTGGATGAGGGCATGCGGCATGGTACCCATGCCTCTACCACCCCACCACGCGCCTTGCGCATCGGTGGAGACTTTCTTGATACCAGCGACATAAGTTGCATATCCGTCTCCAACTTGGGTGTGATAGTCATCTTGGCGATCAGCCATTGAGAAAACAGGAACGCCATTGGCAACTTTCAATACTTCGTGCACATTGGTAGCAACGCTTGTGCGACGGGCGAGAATACCATCAATAACGGATTCCAAGAATCCGAAGTTCTCATATTTACCGGTGATTTTTAAAACTGGTTCCATAGCTTGGATAATATCGCCATCGTGAAGAGCTTCAATTTTTAAGTCTTCGGGATGCTTAGCAAAAGTGTGGACGAGCGCAATCGCTTCATCGACTCCACAGAGCATCGAGTCATCTCTTCTTTGAAACCATTGCATGGTCACGGTGTGACCTGGGGCATTTTCGGCAACTATCTTTTGTGCCTTAATAAAATAGTTGGCGGAGTAAAAACCTTCACCCAATTTCGAATCAAACTGAAAAGTTCGGTTCGTTAAACGGGAGATTTTTCCCGTTTCCTTTAATTCAACTTCAATCATGATTTTCTTCTCCTATCTTAAAAAAGTCTTCTCCCACTATTCCATCCTCATCAACCAGATAAATTTGATCATCGTTAGAGATGCTGAGTTCTCGGTTAGAACAGAGATGAGCGGGGCTAATATCTTCTTTGATTTCCTGGCCGTCATAAAGTCTCGCGCCCGGCAGAGCAACGACAACTTTATCGCCAATTTTTACATTAGGGACATCTTGTCCCTTTACTATTTTATCACCAACGTCGATAAAAGGGGCAATCGACTCGCCACTCATTTCAATATTGGTCACCTGACCGATTACATATCCGCTATGGGCACAGTGGGTGAGAGTCTCTAATTTTTGGTTTTGTAATATCGTATTGATAACGTCGATGAAAACATCGCTTGGGAAATAGATTATCCCTTTTGTTTTAATCTTAATTACTTTGCTAATGTTAAAAATGTTATAACCGATGATTGTATCATCGTGATAAATTACCGCGACATCTTCTCTTCGGTTATGGGAGGTTGGAAGAGTCTCTTCATCGAAGATAATGAGCAAGACATCTCCGATCTCTTTATAAGAATAGAAAATTGAATATTTATCGACCATGCCTATTCCTTAATTGCGACGATACGATGAATGAGTTGATCTTTCTCGCGAAAAGATATTTCGTATTCCGTCATCGCATCGAATTCGGCTTTGCCATCATAGTTATCCACGATTTCTAATATTTTGAAATCAGATTCACTTAATGTTTCTTGAGTGAACGCGAACAAGTCGTCATTATCAGTTTTGATAAGTAACTTGCCACCTTTGACCAAAACGCGATAATACTGTTTTAAATATGTTCCATATGTCAGTCTTCTCTTATGGTGTCTCTTTTTTGGCCAAGGATCAGAAAAGTTTAAATAAATAGATGTGACTGTCTCATCTTTGATGGATGGTAATATTTCGTCTGCTGAAGCCAACATCAACTTGGCGTTTGTAACCTCGTTTTCGACGAGTTTTTTGGCAGTAATTCCAGCGCATGTGACATTTCTTTCGATTCCAAGAACGAATTCCTGAGGGTATAAGATTGCAATATCGATAAGAAATTTTCCTTTCCCGGAACCAATCTCAAGAGCAAAAGTTCCTTCCCGACTTTTTAATTCTTCGAGAGTCATTATCACTTCTGGATGCTCGTCGATAAAGGGCTTTGCCCAAGATTTAAATTTGGTTCTCATCGATTTTCTTTCCTAATTCCACGATAGCGCGGGCGTAGATGGCGATGCTTTTAAACAAATCTTTTTTTCTTGTTGATTCGCTCGGAGAATGCATCATCGAATCCCAGCCAGGAAATTGCATGCCGAAAGCGATGACGTTGTCGGCTTCTTTCGCGTAAGTTCCACCTCCGGTGGTCAATGGTTTGGTGACGATATCGCCCGTCTCTTTTTGATAGGCTTTCAATAATGTCGAAACCAAAACAGAATCCAGGGGGTAGAAAAGAAGCGGCGAAATTGACATGATTTCGACATCGAATGGCTTTGCGTTTTCTTTAATAGCTTCAATTAGCTTTTTTTCATCAACTCCATCAACGTGACGAAAGTTGACGATCATAGTTAATTCATCATTTTCATAATCGAGGAGTCCGACATTCAAAGAGTTGTGGCCCATCGATTCGCTATGTGCGTTGGCTTTTAAACCAGCTCCCTCTAAATCAGAAAAGCGATTAGATAGGTCTTTGAGATTGGCATCATCAAGAAATTCACCTAGTTCTTGGATAGCAATCATGGCGGAATTCAATCCTAATTCGGGAGTTGAACCATGGGCAGCTCTTCCAATAAAGGTGACTTCCATTCCACCTTCAAAGAAACTAACAGCGAAATTAATGCCTTTGTTTTTTAATATTTTCAGAAAAAATTGATTGTCCCTCATCCGAACAACACATTTCTCAATAACTGAGTTGCTGGCGACACCACCATGAATGGAAAAAACACCATTAATGCTCATTGCTTTTTTAACCTTAAAATTGATAATTCCTTTTTCGCCATAGATAAGTGGGAAATCAGAATCAGGAGAAAATCCAAAGGTCGGTTGTGGCATCTTTAATTCTTGGAAATAATGATGCATACACTTAGAGCCTCTCTCTTCGTTTCCTCCAACCAAGAAGCGTACCTGATAATTGCCAAGCAAGTTATTGTCACGAAGCAATTTCATCGCATAGTAAGCGCTAAGTAAGGGACCTTTGTCATCCGCGACTCCGCGTCCACATAAAACGCCTTTTTTAACTGTGACGGAGAATGGGTCTTGATTCCATCCGGTTCCAGCTGGAACGACGTCTGCATGAGCCATAACAGTGATGTTTTTCACACCATCGCCAATAGTAATTTCAATGACTTGATTGTCGTGGTTTTTAACTTGAAAGCCGTCTTTTTTGGCTAGATCAGCGATGAAGTTAAGTGCGTTGGTCACGCCTTTCCCAAACGGGTTTTCATCATCGACTGTGCTTTCGTCATAGACCGAGTTAATCGCGACAAAAGAGGTAAGGCTTTTCAATAAATCTTCTTCGTATTTATTAGCTAATTTTTTGTAAATAGATTCTTTTTGCATACTTTTTCTCCAATTTTATATTAATTCTTTATTTCTTTCTTTTTACGAATGTCATAAGCATTATATTTTGGGAAGGCTCGTGAAAGTGGGAGAGCAATCAATGGAACAACAATTCCCGCGCTGATTGACTCAATGAGTCCGTTGGTACCAATGATAATACCCATGATACTTTGTAAAATTTCTCCAAAACCCATCGTGCTTTTGAAAGCGTAAAACATTCCAACCACTAATGCAGTGTGAACCATAGTCATAAACACAGATCCAACAATATATAAAATCGAACGCACAGGAAGATTGTCGACTTTTCTCATCCCATCGAATATTATACCGGCAAGAAATCCAAACAGGACGCGCGGCAAAATAGAAATAACAGGATTGCGGAAAGCTAAATCCATAACCGTCGATGCAGTAAGAGCTTGTAAAAAGCTGAACAATCCAAAAGCAGTTCCGGCGACTAGACCTTGCTTCCATCCAAATAAAAGGGCAGCTACTAATACGACAATATGAATAGTTGTAATCGAGACAACACCATAATTTATATAACCCACATACGGAATATAAGACATGACTGCGATAATCGCGATGATAACGGCCGATAAGG
>JAAYDH010000117.1 GCA_012729405.1 Erysipelotrichaceae bacterium | reverse complement strand
GCTGGATTTCATCAATTCTTTTTGGTCATTATCGCTACAAGTAATAAGCTTTTCAAAAAACTGATTTCTTGTTTGTATTACTCGAAAATCTTTACCTAATATTAAGATACAAATATCCTCAAAAGACAAAGTTTCAACATTGTCCTCCCCAAGCTCCGGTAGAACATTTGAGATATATTTTGCAAACAGACTACTAGGTGAAAGAATTGTAATATTTTTTGATGAAAGCCTCGATGACAACCCCTCATACATTAAATATGCTACACGATGCAGAGCAACTGAAGTTTTACCACTTCCCGCTACACCTTGAACCATTAAAAGTTCATTTTTAGAATCGCGAATAATTATGTCTTGATCCTTCTGTATTGTTTCTACGATGGTAGTCATTTTTGATGATGCATTTTTTGATAGTAACATCCTTAGAAATTCATCAAAAATTTGTACGTTAGCATCAAAAAAATATTCAAATTTACCATGTTTAATTTCATACTGACGTTTCAAAGAAACCTTTCCATATATAATGCCTTTAGGTGCTTGATAATGCACGTCTCCAAGTTCAAAACGATAAAAAATACTAGCGATAGGGGAGCGCCAGTCAAAAACCAACATATCGTGAGTATCATCATCAATTAAAGAGTAGCGGCCAATATATATTTTTTCTTCTTCTGCCTCTGATTCGGTAAAATCAACACGGGCAAAATAGGGTGACTCTCGCATCTTCTCTAGCTTTGCAATTTCGTTAGTTCCAGCAAGATAGGATGATGTTCGCATATTCAGTTCTTCTAAATACTGTGAAATTTCTACTACTGTGTCAAAATCATCTGCTGAATGAGCCGTGTTATCCCACATTTCTTTTCTTGAGGAAATAAGATTACCCTTATTGCACTTACTATTTTCAAGCTTTTTGGTTAGCTGTGATTTTATCAGTTTAATTATTCTATCAAAATATTCAATTTCCTTATCTAATTCATTCTCATAATTTTGCATATTCAGTTAGTTATCCCCCCTTAAAGAAAGTTCAAAGAAAGTTACGGCAGTATCTTCAATATGTTTTTCAAGTAATTCTTTATCTTGTATTAAACCTCTGCCGTTTATAAAGTTCGATACTTCACCAATAATATAACAATGCACATCATGTAGGACCGCATGTATGCGTTCGTGATTTAGAGCGTTGGTATAGATACTAAGCCAAATATCTTCTAATATTTTAACCATTGTATCCACCACTTCCTCCGTAGCAATTTTGTCTTTTTCTGGTCGTACATCATCAATATAATCAAGCCATAAAAGACGGAACCATCCTTTATGGTCTAAATAGAACTCTGCCAGAAAATAAAAGAACTTATGAAGTTTAGCCTTAGAATCATGAACGCTTTCAAGTGCAAAGAGTACTTGCTTAATAAATTTCTTTTCTATTTGTATATGTGCTTCCCAAAGTAAATCATTATAAGAAGAAAAATAATTATACAAATTTGTGTGAGCACAGCCAAGTACACGAGCTATTTCTCGCAAATTTACATTTCGAATATCATTACTGTCTTTTAATAAATCCAATGCTTTTTCAATTATTTGTTCCTTAGTTATGTTTTTTTTCATAGCGAACACCTCTCTAATTACCAGCTGTAATTACCATTGGTAATTAGAGTTTAATATAACGATATTATTAAGTCAATATAAAAAATATAGTGAATAGGATATTATATCCTTATCCAAAGTGAAAAATCTTTTTAGATAATAATATTGATCCCGATACCTGGAATTTTTGTGGAGCTATCTCTTTATTCAAGGTTTCTAAGAATTTCATGATAGCGTATTGTTGCCAATTCACTTGTTTGTCCCTTTTTACATAATGATAGACCAGCCAACTTCGGAACAACGCGCTCAACCACAATCTTTCCATTTACCACTTTCGATTCCAAGATATGCAAAGCTTCGAGAAACCTCTTGTCCTTCTTTGCCCGGTTGTAAAAGGATAGGACATAGACATAGACAAAAAGGTTATAGTTACGGAAGGGGTATTCGACCTGCATAAATAGTGTGCCGATTCCATAGTGACAGGGACCAATAGGCCTTCTGATAATCCAATGCTCTAGCAAAAATTCCACAGCCTTGTCAAGTGATGGTTCGTTGTTTAGATAATCGGTAAAGCGGAACGCATTTAGGGCAGTTAGTGTTGGAAACGGATTTGAGTATTCTGTTTCCGGACCTCGGCCAAAGCTGAATTTATTGCAGCGCCACCCTCCATCTTTCTGCTGGATGTTTAAAAAATGTTGGAAAGATTTTTGCAGTCTGGCATCGAAAGCATGCCCCATGTGGCTAAGTACATTAGTAGCTTGGATAGTTTGACATGGGTAAACAGAGCCTTGTGGATACAACTTAAAACGGCCGTCCTCCTGCCAAGTGCTGAAGATTAGTTCAGCTGCTTCTTCTAGTATAGGCTCTGTAGGTTCCATGCCTAATTCCAATAAGTACATTATGCACTCCAGAGTCGAGAACGGCGAACCTTTTATTAAACGCTTATCGGGTGTCGTCCAGAGGTCAGAACCGTTATCATGCCGGTGTGATAATATCTCTTCAATGTCTGATTCATACTGCTTCTCAACGGCCATTCCTTTCACCTCTCTTCTTCCCACCGATATTTTTTATACATATGAAGTGTATCAATATTACAATTCAAACATAGTCCGTTATGACAGCAAATAGTCGCTCCGCACTCTGTGCAACACCATTTGTCACGTTCCTTCTTTAAGAATGCTTCCATGCCAAATTCCTTGATGTAGTTGAGGTTTTCTATCATGCTCATATGGTATTTTGTACGGTAGCGCTTATCCAATGCCTTCAATCTCTTACAAGGGAAGCTTCCACATTTATAACAAAACCGGATGCTACCTTTTGCAAGCAATTCGCAGGCATCTCTCATATGCATGCAGTTTTCTCCCCTAGGGATGCACCCTGGGCAATATTTTTTATGAAACCCTCGTTTGTTAAAATCATTTTCTTTAAATTGATAAGCTATGCATAAAGAATTTTATAGAATAATATCTTGACATTATGTATGGAAATATTTAAAATGAAGATGCATTCATCTAAATGAATGCATCTTCATTTTAAATTGAGTAAAACTTATTCAATATAAATAAAATTTTCTTGTAAGGAGGGAACCATGGCGAAAGTATCAAAGGAATACTATGAATTAAAGAAAGCGAGCATTATAGATGCCTCTTTAGAAGTATGTAAGCGAAAGACGGTAAGCAGCGTGACCATGCAGGATATCATTGATGAGGCTGGTATAAGTCAAGGTGGGATATATAGGTACTATAAGAATATTGATGAGGTATTAATTGACTTATTGAGTCGTATTCGTATAGAACAGTATGAATCTATAAATCGACTAAACAACGTGATAGAGCAGAATATAAAAGATGTAATAGAGTTAAGAAATACAACTATTGATGATAATAATGTGATAGCACGCAGAGCACGTATTGCAAGGATTATAAAGGAAATACATAATGTCTGGGTTGAGGAGCTTGAGAAGTATCTATATCCACATAAGAAGATACAGCTAGAGTATATGATTTTAGCTGATAACTTTCCGGATAGAGCCAGAGTCATATTTCCCAATGCTAGCGAAGAAAAAAGTATTGATGGAAGAATAATGAAGGAACTTGGAAGAGAAATTGAAGATGGAATCATTACACCCCGTATTACTTTACAGGAGTTTATGGAATACAATACATCGGTGTATTGGGGAATTATCAATAGAGCTATATCGGTAAACTGCTATCAGCGTACCGCAAATTTTAATAAAAGAAATGATTATGATATTAAGAAAAGATATGAGACATTTGCAAAATCAAGCGCTTTTTTCCTTGGGGTAGAAGAATATATCGAGTAGTAGGTCAATATTCGGTGATAAAGGTGATATAGCTACAAAGCTATTAGGTGTACCATGTATAAAAACAAGCATCAATCTATTTGTAGTGGATTAAGGAAGGGGAAGCGAGATGAAGGTATTAAAGAAAACAAAGCTTTTTAGATGTTTAAAAAGAACTCTTATTATTCTATTGGGAGTAGTATCTCTGTTAATTATCGCATTTATCGTGTTATTTGGAAGCGAGCTTAGAACCTTAAATAGCTTAAGAAAAGAAACACCACAATATATGTATAGTATGACCTATTATGCAGACTACCACTTCGACAAATTCTTACAAGAGGGTTATAAGAGTGACAAGGATATGGAACGTTTTATTATAAGTAATATTACGCATGGCTTTATCACAGAGATAGAAAAGGTCCCTGGAATGTGTTCCTCCTTTATATGTCGCAATGAAAAGGGAGAGGTTCTATTCGGACGTAACTTTGATTATACATTTTCACCAGTTACCATGCTGACTACAGCTCCGAAAGATGGGTTTCGCTGTATAACAGCTGCTGATATTGCATTTGCCGGATATAATAAAAACAATCTTCCTTCTGAACAGGGAATTAGCACCAAAAATTTTGCACTACTATCAGCACCATATCTGGCTACCGATGGTATGAATGAATATGGAGTAGCCATGTCTATACTTGATTGTGGACGAGCAACTCCCCCTGTTATAGAAGGCGCGCCGACATTAAATACCTCTACAGCAGTTCGTATGGTACTTGAAAATGCGAAAACAGTTGATGAAGCGATTGAGCTTATGAATAAATACAATTTTGATCTTGGGACAAAACCGAATCATTTTATGATAGCAGACTCCAACGGACGGTCAGTCGTAGTGGAGTTC
>JAAYDH010000114.1 GCA_012729405.1 Erysipelotrichaceae bacterium | reverse complement strand
GATAAAGATATTGAGTTATTAATTAACGAAGAAACCCTTCGCCAAAATATTGGAATTGAGCTTATCGCCAGTGAAAACTATGCCAATCAAGAAGTGCGCAATGCTTGCAGTTCCATTTTAACTAATAAATACGCTGAGGGGTATCCCGGTCACCGCTACTACGGAGGCTGTGAAGTCGTCGATAAGGTGGAAAGCCTCGCAATCGAAAGAGCCTGTCAACTATTTGACGTTAAATTCGCAAATGTTCAACCACATAGTGGCAGCCAAGCTAATGCCGCTGCTTATCGGGCCTTATTACCCGAAGGTGGTAAAATTCTCTCCCTTGTCTTAAACGATGGCGGACACCTCACTCACGGATCACCCGTCAGTTTCTCTAGCCATTTCTATAACTTTGTCTTTTATCCTTTGGATAAGCAAGGCAAACTCAACTACGAGGACATCCGTCGCATCACCTTAGAAGAGAAACCAGACTTGATTCTTACCGGTTACAGCGCCTATCCATACGCGATTGATTTCAAAAAATTCCGTGAAATCGCTGATGAAGTAGGATGCTATTTCATGGTTGATATGGCGCATATCGCCGGTCTCGTCGCTGGTGGTGCCCACATGAATCCCTGCCCGTACGCGGACATCGTTACTTCCACCACTCACAAAACTCTAAGAGGTCCTCGTGGTGGTTTGATTCTCACTAATAGCGAAGAATTGATCAAGCGAATTAATTCAGCTATCTTCCCATTCTATCAAGGCGGGCCCCTTGAGCACATCATTGCTGCCAAAGCGATTTGTTTTAAACAAGCTAGCGCGGAAGAATTCAAAAAATACGCTCACGATGTCGTTATAAACACCAAATTCTGTCAGGAAGAGTTCCAACGTTTAGGCGCTTTAGTAAGCGGAACGGATAACCACCTCTTTTTGCTCAATGTCCTTGATACCTATGGTATTAACGGCTTAGAGGCGCAAAAGAAACTCGAAGCGATCAATGTCACCACTAACAAGAACATGATTCCTAACGATACCCTAAAACCAAATAAGACAAGCGGTTTAAGAATCGGCTTCGCGGCCACAACGACTCGTGGATGCACAAAAGAGGATGCCAAAGCGATCGCTCTTCTCATTCACGAATTCCTGTCAAATAAGATTGGTGAAGTGGAAGCCAAGGCTCGCGTCGCGAAAATCATCAGCCACTGGAAATTGATTGAAAATATTTAATAAAAAAGAAGGGCTGCCAAATGGCAACCCTTTTATTTGTGATCGTGATCGTGTGACGTGCCTTTCGACAATCTTCTTTTGGCCATGCTCCACTTGCCGCAGCTCGGACATTTCAAATGACGTCTCGTAATCGTGTGCATACCCATTAAATAAGCCCCAAAGGTCGGACGAAACACTTCGCCGCATTGTTGGCATTGGAAATAGCCACCTTGGACTTCCAAAATGCATAAACCAACGACTCCTAGAACTAAAACAAGCAATCCTCCTCCGATGAATAAGACGCGTTGCCAGACTTCAAGAGTCAATAGACCTCCAAGCATGATGAGAGCGAGAGAAGCCGCCACAATAGCGATACCTATGAGAATTTCAGCAATTAATAGTTTTTTGTTTGTTTCTCTTTCGTGATCAATCATAAGCTTTAAGTTTTTTTCTGCATTGATACGGTAATTTTGGTCGTCGAGTCGTTCGCCAGAGAAGAGTTCATTGAGATTTATATCGAGTTCCTTGCAGAGAAGTGACATCACCGAAACATCGGGAGTTCCGTTGCCTGTTTCCCATTTTGAAACCGTTTTATGACTGACATAAATTTTATCGGCCAAGGCTTCTTGAGTGTATCCTTTTTCTTTGCGGCATTCGCGAATGAAGTAACCAATTTTTACCGGATCCATAATTTACCTCCTAGTCATATATTTTCATAATTACACATGGAATGTTATCTACGCGTCGTAGACTTTCATTAATTTTCATTATAAGTGATATATTGTTTTCAAACATTAAAAGAAAAGCGATTTTGAATCGCTTATCTGTTTACAAATTAGAACGACACCAGGAGAAGCATTTTGAATTTCTCTGCTCCAAAGACCGCATGGGGAATATCTTTGGGCATGATGAGGGTTTCTCCTTCTTTTAGAAGGTGAACTTTGCCACCCACGGTGAATTTTCCAACTCCTTCAAGGACGGTGACCATCGCATCTCCTCCTGAAGCATGAGTGGAAATCTCTTCCCCTTTGTCAAAGGAGAAAATTGTGACACTTAGCTTATCATTCTGAACGAGGGTCTTACTGACCACTTGGCCGGTTTGATAAGCGACTTGTTCCTTGAGCAATAGCTTTTCGTCTTTAGCAATATTTTTAAACATAAAAAATCCTCACTTCTTTTTCATTGTATGTGGGATTTGGTTGTTTACCAAACAATATGCACATAAAGGAGAATAAAAACAGCCGTGATTACTGGAAACTGCTTTCAGGTATGCAATTTCCTTCTTACGGCGAATCAGAGTAAATTTTTCGTAGAAGATGGACTTCGCTCCATCAGCATTACAAACTAGGCACTTAATCATCTCAGGATTGATTTCGATATCATTTAAAACTAACAACTTTTTAGCGATGAAATGAGTATCCTTATAGGTTAGACCGCCTTCAAAAAAAAGGACTTTTTTTGATCAGTTCAATATGTCTTCTCTGATGGTCGATTTTCTAACTCCTCGCACTTTCGAGTAAGAAGATTTTTCTCATGTCTATATTACGAATGCTGGCAGCATTAATAGAAAAAAATGTGAGCCTAATAATTAGGCCCACACTTTAAATTATCTTGATTCTATCGCGAACTAATTTTCTCTTCTACGTCTCCAAAATTTAAATCCAACAACACCTGCAACGCTGAGAAGAGACATGCCAATAACGATAATTAGTATCGAATCGGCGGTGCCCTTAATCAAAGGGTTGAACACTAATAAATTGCTGGTGTTGATTTGGAACTCTCCATCAGAGTAAGTCAACTCGGCACCTTCGTGAGCTGCCCAAGCGAGCAATCTCTCCCGAGCGGTGGCGATGACATAGTCGGAGGATGTCCAGAAGGTGCTCTTATCAGCTTCAGACATGCTATTTAATTTATCGATAGCTAGATCAAGTTTGGTTGTGCATTGATTAGTGGTATCTTCAAACATCACATAGTTAGCAACATTGACCGCGTTATCCTGACCGGAAAGAGTGAAACTAATAGAGGAAATATTGCTATATAAAGAAGAAGAACCAGAATACTCAATTTTGAAGAACCTATAACCGCCTTTAGCGACTTCATCGGTGGAATAGGCAACCCAGTTGGTTCCATCTTTGCTAATCGTGATAACACCATCTTGCCGAGATCCAGATTTTTCGGTGAAGGAAACTGATGTTAAATCGCTGCTGAAAGCTTCGGTATTTTTGATCGAACCTGCAATCTTAGCAAAGGAAAGATAGGAAATACTGCTTAAAGTATATATGTAAGCATTAGTGTCTACTGTAAATCCAACTCCTCCGATTGTGACCGAGGTTTCGCTTGGGGTATTAATACTTTTGGAAACATCGGAACTAGAAAATTGAGAGGAAGATAGAGTGGTAGTCGAACCGCTTATTACCTCATAAGCAACGCGAGAGACATCGACAGAGAAATTATAGGAATCGCCTCCGTATGTAATAGAGAATTGTTTGGCTTTGCTTGAGGCTCCGCTATTGGTGTCGGCATAGGTGAAGACATATCCATCACTAGCGAAGGTGAAATCGGAAGTTGTGCTAGTTGCACCGCTCTGATAATGCAAGGTGACAGTGATATCGCCCTTTGCGATGGTTTCGCCCGGATGATAGGTCGTCGTATTTGAAACCGTAACATCGACGACTGTGTCAGCGATTACATTGACGCTGAAAGTTGTGGTTAAAGGACTGGAAGCGGTTTCAAGATCGCCAGCATAAGTAACGGTAACGATTTTGTTGCCCGCTGTCGCACTCGAGAATCCACTCAAGGCATAATCGCTGCTAGCCAAGGCTTCGCTTGGATATTTTACGCTATCAGTGTATTGGGCGGTGACATTGACTTTAGAGTCGTCTAAAGATTCACCGACATAAACGTTTCCCCCGCTGTATGATGCGGATAAACTTTGGACGATTTTATCGCTTGTGTCTTCCACACCAACAGAAACAGAGCAGGTCGCAGTGAAACTACCATCGACAGTTGTAACTGTGATGGTTGCCGAGCCAGCTGCAAGAGCAGATATAACGCCGGTAGAGCTAACCGTTGCCACTGATGTATCACTACTCGACCAGGTGACGTTCTTGTTGGTGGCGTTGGTAGGAGCAACTGTGGCGGTTAATGTGGAATTGTTTCCCACAACTAAATTCAAAGAATTGGTATTGAGAGAGACGCCGGTAACAGCAACTGAGG
>JAAYDH010000119.1 GCA_012729405.1 Erysipelotrichaceae bacterium | reverse complement strand
GTCAGTGCTTCTTCACCGATTCTTGCGATGAATATGCTGTCGACGATGTTATACATGGCCTGTACAATCATAGAGGCCATGGTCGGCAGTGCCATGGTGAGTAACAGTCGTCCTACGGGACGATATGCCATTTTATTATTCGGAAGCGAAACCTCGTTCATAAGCAAAGGATGCTACCATGTTCGTCCGGCATTCTCAAGATGAGTCTGGAGAAAACATATAATTATTTCATCAAACTACAAAAAGACCGCCGTGGTCTGCGGCGGTCTTGCATGCGCGATCTATATAATACTGCAACGCAGTTATTTTATTTTGACATCGATCTTCTTCGGCTGTCTTTCGGGAACTTTCGGAATAGTGACAGTCAGAAGGCCGTTCTTGAACTCGCCGGTGATTTTGTCCTCATCGATGCCTTCGGGAAGTGTGAAGCTTCGTTCGAATGCCTGACAAGAGCGTTCGCGAATCAGGTAGTTATATCCATCCTTCTCTTCCTTCTTGTTTTCTTTCTCAGCCTTCGCAATTGAAGAAATCTTCAGTACGTGCTTGTCGACATGCACGTCTACGTCTTTCTCGCAGAAGCCTGGTAATTCGGCTTCAAGTACATATGCCTTCTCGTCTTCACGAATGTCGACCGAAGGAGTTCTGGTCGAAGGCAATCCCCAGTTGTTCCACAGGCTGTTGAACAGGCTGTCAAAATCTCTGGTAACGTTTAAAGGATTCGAGTTTCTTGATACGATGTATTTCATAATGCACCTCCATGGTTTTAATTATTTTCTTTTCATCAGGATTTTCATCCTTCGACTATTTATAAGCAATATGCGTGCCAAGTTATGGAAATAATATTATGATTCTTGCAAGTTTTTATATTATAATTATTTAATAAACTTAAGATAGTAATCATCAAGGGTGTCTTTGGTATGCATATTCATACTAAGTGTGTCATTATGATACACATAGTTCGATGTTCAGGGTATTCTGACGAATCTTGTCCCAGGTGCCTTATGGAGTAAATCTGTAATAATGGGACATTATGACACAGTAAATATACCATATCTGGAAATGACTTACTCGGTAGTTATTTCGGGTTTTCGTTGTATCCGGGGATCAATGAAAATATCAAGATCGTCGAAGCTGGGTGTCGAGAATTCGGATACGATACCTCCTTCGGGTCCGCTTTGAAACCAGTGCCTCGTATTCGGCTTGATGGTGTACTGCTCGCCGGGATGCAATACAATTTCATGAAATACCGTATAGATTCCTTCGGGAACAATTGCATGGATGTGCTGTGTAGACGTTCCTTCGACATACAGGAACATCTTTCCCCAACGGCATCTGAAAGTCTCCTCTTTCCCCGGATAATCTCCGATTACCGGATGGTAGTGTTCGGGGCAAGTTTGGAATGGGAACAGAACCAGTTCTTTTGCACAGACTCTATCGGTATTGATGTAGGTAACGACTTCGATGCCGATTCGTTCAAGATCTCCTAGGCTGAAATCGGCTACTTCAATGTGTTGTTTCTCTTGTTCGGTTACTACGATGTTGGCATGGTCCAAGTACCACAAAGTCTTTTCGACAGCCTGTTTGAACACTTGTTGGCTAATCATTCGAAATGTCTCCTTATTAACATTAATATGTCAATGATGAAGACACGAGCATTCGGTCGAACAATTGGCGGGCCTTATCGAAGCTTATGTTCATCAAAGGGTCGGATAAAAATGCCGCGAAAAGTAGCTGGTCGTCGCCTGACCAGACAGCATCGAGCACCATCTGTTGGATATCGCTAATTTTTCTGACGAGAGTCTGTACCGCCTGAGGAGGATTGGAGGAAACAAGCGGACGGATGGCATTTTGTTCGATCACACCGTTGGTCTCCACGATGCGTCCTATCGGAAGATAAGTAATCTGGCCTTCGTTCGGTCGATTGATATTGGTAATCATGCTCGTGTCTCCCATGAGACAGCGCATGATGTCCACTCCTTCCTCATCCGAACGTTCAGCAAGCAAATCTTGATCGCTGTATTGTCGTTCTCGTTTTTCCTTTGCCTGTCGGATACGCCATTCGTATGGTGTTCTTATAATACCATAACGATGCAGCGTCTTGTCGCTGTCGAGGAACCATGGAACGAATTCTGCGAGATGCCGATCCCCTGCAGCTCCTAATGCTCCAAAATCACGCAAGAAGCTTAATGCTACAAGAAAATCGCTTTCAAACCAGGATTCTGCTTTTAGTCTTTTACGGGCAGCATCGGTTCTGTCCGGAAATGTAGCTGCTTCAGAAACATATTCTGTTAACAGGCTCATTAAATCGTGACCTTGCCAGAAAGCTTTCGTAATGAATGTAAAATGATTTACGCCGGTGAGGTCGATACGGATCTCGCGTCTGTCGGGAACGGGAACCGAAAACCATGTGGCCACTTTCTGAGCTAAATAATTTTGCGTGTGGAATACTTC
>JAAYDH010000035.1 GCA_012729405.1 Erysipelotrichaceae bacterium | reverse complement strand
TCCACTCCTAAAGGAGCTGGTTGTTCAAAATAGTAGATAGATTGGTAGCGATTTGCATCCACTTCTCCGAGATTCTTGATCAACATCCCGTAAAGAAGGGAGTTATCAAAGAAATTTTTGGGAGTACTGGGCGAAAAGATGCTGTAATGATAAATCGACATATCACCCGTTTTTTCTTGGTAAGTCTTAATAAGACCGACGGCTTCAAGGGCTTTGCGAGCTTCAACAAATTCGCCGGCGGTGATTTGCATGCGAGTGAAAATTTGCTCATGGGTGACAATCGGAGTAATTTTCTGGCTCTTGGCTTCACTCCATAAGGAAATGTATAAACTGAGGGCTTGATGACCAACGATTGGTTGATAGAGATTGGCGAGTGTCTCGACATCGTAATCAGCGATTAAGGAGGCTAACTTCACTTCGAGAAAATCTTTGCTATTTACTATGTTCATCTTCCCACCTCCAAGTTGCCTTATTATCACATGATAAAAACAACCTTTTCAATATGAAAAAGGGAAGCAAAAAATGGGGATAACTTTATCCACATATCATTTCTTGCTGATTTATATGAATATAAATCTAACTTAATAAATGCAATTTTTATTGGGTTTTTCCACATGCGAAATTGTGGATAAATACACTACTAGGTAGAAATACATTATTCGCAGACATACGCACTAAAGGGGCAAAAATTTTCTATATTTATGGAAATATACTACTTTTTAGAGCATAATGGACTTAATAATAGTTTTTTCTATTATTAGCGAGGAGGGATTCCCTTATGGTTAAAAAACTTGCAGTCCTCACCAGCGGAGGAGACGCGCCTGGTATGAATGCCGCGATTCGTGTGGTTATTCGAGCGGGTCTATTTTATGGCATTGACATGTATGTCATCTATGAAGGATTTAAAGGTTTGTTAGAAGGCAACATCAAACAAGTTAATAAGGAATTCACCAGCGATATTATGAACCGAGGAGGAACAATTATTCGTTCCGCCCGTTTAGAACAATTTAAAGATCCTGCTGTCGTTGAAAAAGCAGTCCGCATTTTGCGCGACTTTGAAATCGATGGCTTAATCGGGATTGGTGGAGACGGAACATATCGCGGATTAGCCGACATGGCAAAAGCCGGCTTCCCTGTCGTCGGACTCCCAGGAACAATTGACAACGATGTCGCATCTACTGATGAGACAATCGGTTTCGCAACTGCGTTAAACATAATCTGCGAATGCGTTGATAAAATTAAGGATACATCTGGTTCACATCAGAGGTGCTCAGTCATAGAAGTGATGGGACGACACTGCGGAGATTTGGCAATATTCTCGTCACTCGCCGAAGGCGCTGAAGCCTGTATTACCTTTGATCACCCATCCAAAGAAGATGAATTGTTCCGTCGTTTAAGAAAGATGAAAGCACAAAATAAGAGCCACGCGATTGTGATTGTTAGCGAAAACCTTCTTAACCTAGAAGAACTGGCTAAAAAGATTGAACATCTGACCGGATTTACCACGCGCACCGAAATACTCGGGCGTTTGCAAAGAGGGGGGAGCCCAGTTGCTCACGATCGTATTCTGGCCGCACGCTTAGGCACGGAAGCAATTGAATTATTTCGCCGCGAAGAGTATGGTAGAGTAGTCTGCATACGGCACAACAGTGTTGTAAGTGTCGACATCTTTGAAGCCATCGAGATGAAACGCGATATTCACAAGAACTTGATGAAATTGGTTGAAATGCTTCAATAAGAAACATCAATAATAAGAAACAAAGGAAGCCCACTATTGTATTGTGGAGGAGAAAAAGCATGAAAGTACAACAACACGACGGTTCCATCATCGAGATGGACAAAAAAGCCCCAGAATCCCTCGAGGTACTAAATCACTCGACTAGCCATTTGCTCGCTGAGGCAGTTTCAGAATTGTATCCTGATGCCTTGTTTGGCTTTGGCCCAGCAATTGAAAACGGATTCTACTATGACATCGATTTTGCGCAACCAATCGGTGAGGAAGATTTAGCTAAGATTGAGAAAAAGATGCGCGAGATTGCTTCAAGAGATGAAAAAATCGTCAGAAAGCAGCTCACAAAGGAAGAGGCTCTTGAAGTATTCAAAAACAATCCTTATAAAATCGAACTCATTAAAGAAATTAACGAAGATATCACTACTTTTACTCAAGGTAAGTTTATCGATTTGTGCCGCGGGCCTCACGTCATGTCCGCTGGTTTAATTAAACACTTTAAATTATTGAGCATTGCTGGCGCTTATTGGCGTGGCGATAGCAAAAATAAACAGTTAATTCGCATTTACGGAACCTCTTGGTGGAGCGAAGAAGAACTCAAGTCTTATCTCGACTTAATTGAAGAGAGAAAGAAAAGAGATCACCGCTTATTAGGTAAGCAACTCGACTTATTCATGATTAGTGAATATGGTCCTGGTTTCCCCTTCTGGCTGCCCAACGGAATGATTTTCCGTGAAGAGATTGAGCAATATTGGAAAGAACAACACTTTAAATATCATTATGTCATCGTCAAAACTCCGGTCATCCTTTCTAAAGAACTTTGGGAGATTTCGGGACACTGGTCACATTATCGTGACAACATGTACACCACCAAGATTGACGAGAGAGATTTCGCTATCAAACCAATGAATTGCCCTGGCAGTATTCTTGTTTACAAGAATTCACTCCATTCTTACAAGGATTTGCCTATCCGCATGGCGGAATTAGGTTTAGTCCACCGTCACGAAGCTAGTGGCGCTTTGAACGGCTTATTTAGAGTCCGTTCCTTTACTCAAGACGATGCTCACATCTACTGCCGAGAAGATCAGTTGGTTGATGAGATTAAAACTTTGCTTCAATTCTATGAAGATATGTATGGTGTTTTCGGACTCGATTATTACATCGTTTTGAGTACGAGACCCGAAACCGGCTATATTGGTGACATCAACATCTGGAACAAATCCGAAGCCATTTTAAAAGAAGCCTGCGAGAAGAGTGGCAGAGAATTTAAAATCAACCCAGGTGATGGCGCCTTCTATGGCCCAAAACTCGATTTCAAACTCAAAGACTCAATGGGTCGCATTTGGCAATGCGGAACGATTCAATTAGATATGAACCTTCCTGAGCGTTTCGACTGCTTCTATATCGACAGCGATGGTGAGAAGAAACGACCAATCATGCTCCACCGCGCTTGCTTAGGTTCGATTGAAAGATTTATCGGCATCTTAATCGAGCATTACGGGGGCGCTTTCCCAGCTTGGTTATCGCCAGTGCAGGTTAATGTTTTGCCAGTTAACAATGCTTATCATCTCGATTATTGCAAAGAAGTGTACAACATTCTTCGCGATAAAGACATCCGCGTTGAGCTCGACGACAGCAACGACAAGCTTGGCTACCGGATGAGGAACTCCCAAGTGAAGAAATATCCCTTTACCCTCGTTATTGGCGATCACGAGCGAGATGACAGAACAGTTACTTATCGTCGGTTTGGAAGTAACGAGCAAATCACCGTCGGTTTGGAATCCTTTGTTGAATTGATTCAAAAAGAAATCGCTGACAAAAAAGCGACTGAATAAATCATCAATATTTATCGAGGTTGAACTATTAAGTTCGGCCTTTTTCTTTGTTCGCTGGTTTGCCACAAAAGTTTGGAAAAACTTCCACAAAGCTTTAAAGTAAAGGTAGATATCGGGGCACTTCCTATGAAAAGAATTTTTCGACTCATTAACATCAGCTTGGTTTCAATCGCGTTTATTTCCTATAGCGCTTTCTTCATTATTTGGATGGTTGAACTCGGCAAAAACTGGGGTGAAACGCTTTGGTTTGTCGCTGGATTCGCCGCTTTTGTGCTCACTACCGTTGTTTGCATTCTCAACGATTTAAGAATTATCAGGGGCGGACGATTACTATATTCCATCATAGCGGTCTTATTTTGCCTTTGTGCGATGGGTTGTTTTATGGTTTTTGAACAAGGTGATTGGTTTGGTTTTGAAAGTACAGGCTGGCCATGGATCACGATGGGTATTTTTATCTTGTTCTCCATTTGTCTTACTCTCATCGGGGCGGTTTATAACTTAGTGATTGGTTTATTAAAAAAATAAGCTGTTACTCTTTAATTTGTCTTAGAAAGCAAGATATTAAATATCTTGTTTTTATTTGTTGACATTCTCAGAAGAAAGGTGTTAGTATTGCTATGCAAAAAATAGTAGAAAGCAGAGGCACCTCTCGCCAGATTGGTTACTAATACCGATTGGCCAACGCTACATTCTAAAAATTAGAAATGGTAACGGGTGCGTCATGCAACCCGTTTTTTGATACTAAAGGAGATGATGTTTATCTTACCAGCTAAAAAATTTTACGGCCAAAAGCCCAATAATCAATCCAAAGACTTAGTTAACGAATGGATTCGTTTTCCAGAAGTCTTACTAATTGGACCTCAAGGCGAGCAACTTGGTGTCATGTCTTCCCGAGAAGCACAACTCAAAGCTAATGAATATGAATTAGATTTGCTATGTGTTGCTCCTCAAGCTCAACCACCGGTGTGCAAGATCATCAACTACAGCAAGTGGCGTTTCGAACAGCAAAAGAAAGCTAGAGAAGCGCGTAAAAATCAGCATGTAGTCGATACGAAAGAAGTTCAATTATCACCTCAAATTGGTGTCCATGATATGGAGACGAAAATACGCGGCGCGATTAAGTTCCTTAATGAAGGCAACAAAGTTAAAGTTGGCGTGCATTTCAGAGGTCGCCAGATGGCACATATCGAGGTTGGACAAGCTGTATTAGATAAATTCATCGAATTAGTCAGTGAGTACGCTGTCATAGAAAAACCAGCCGCAATGGAAGGCCGATGGTTGATTGCCATCCTCGCGGCGAAGAAAAAGTAGGAGGAAACTTATTATGCCAAAAATGAAGAGCAAAAGAGGTCTCATGAAGAGAATCAAAATTACTGGCACTGGCAAGATTAAAAGAGGCCACGCCTATCGCTCACACTTAGCGCCCCGCAAAACAACCAAACAAAAGAGACATTTAATGAAAGCCACCTTAGTTCATAAGACTGACTTCAAGAGAATTAGATTTCTCATCATCAAATAAGGAGGTAACCGAAAATGAGAGTGAAGAATAGTGTTGCTACACGCGCACGCCGTAAAAGAATTTTAAAGAGAGCTTCCGGTTACTTCGGAAGTAAGCACGTTTTATTTAAAACCGCTAAAGAACAAGTCATGCACAGCTTGCGCTATGCATACGTCTCCCGTCGCTTAATCAAGAGAGATTTCAGAAAATTGTGGATCAGACGTATCAATGCTGCTTGCCGAATGAATGAGATCTCCTATAGCCAATTCATGTTTGGCTTAAAAGGTGCGAACATCGCTGTCAACCGCAAGATGCTTGCTGAATTGGCCATCCACGATGCCAAAGCCTTCTCTGACTTAGTCAAAGAAGCGAAAAAGCATCTAAAATAAGCTAATCTAAACAAATAAAAAGGTTCCCCAATGGGAGCCTTTTTTGTTAGAGAATTCCTTGTGTTTTTTCGTCATCGAAGGCGAGAATTTTCGTCTCAATATTAGCTAATGCTTCATTAATTAATGTATCGAAATCAAATTTAGTCTCGAAGGTTAAAACCTGTTCAAGGTGTGGAGAAGTCTTAGGAGCCTTGGGAGTAAAAATTGTGCAGCAGTCTTCATAAGGGCGAATTGAAATATCATAGGTTCCAATTTTTCGTGAAATATCGATAATCTCAGTCTTATCCATCGTCGCACACGGACGAAGAATCGGCATATTGGTAACAGCGTTAATTACATGCATTGATTGCAGAGTTTGGCTCGCGACTTGGCCGATTGATTCACCACTAGAAATAACTGGGCATTTTCTCCTTCTAGCGAGGCGGTCAGCCAAGCGAAACATCATCCTGCGCATTAGAGTGATGCAGTAACTTTCGTCCGCGTTATCATAAATCGCTTCCTGAATTTTCGTAAAAGGAACGATATGGAGGCGAATCTTAGGTTGATATTTATTTAAGACGTGGAGTAAATCTTCGAGTTTATAAATAACACCAGCTTGGGTATAAGGAGGGGAAGCGAAATGAATGCATTCCACCATCACTCCTCTTTTCATCATCAAGAAAGCGGCCACAGGGGAATCAATTCCTCCCGAGAGCATGTGCATCGTCTTACCTCCGACACCTAAAGGATATCCACCGGCACCCATAAAGGTGTGGCAGAAGATATAAGTGGCTTCTTGTCTCACTTCAATGGAAAGAGTGATATCTGGGTTGTGAACATCAACTTTGAGAGATGTATTTCTCAAGATATATCCGGCGATTTCGCGAGTAATTTGATCAGAAATTAAAGGAAATTGCTTATCTCCTCTTTTGCATTTAATCTTAAAAGTTTTGCCGATCTCATCTTTGATGAGGTTGAGAGCAGCGACTTTCATATCTTCCATCTCACGAACGCATTTATAGACTAGGGAGAGAGAATGAATTCCACTGATGTCCTGAAGTCTTGCAACGACAGGTTGATAATCTAAACCATTCAGGGCCACATAAATATGGTCATAGCGGGTTTGAATGCTTAAATCCTTAAAGTCACGCAAAGCGAAAGCGATGTTATCAGCGAGCGTTTTGATAAAGTCTTTCTTGTTTTTTCCTTTGGTGGAAAGTTCACCGAAGCGAACCATAATGTGATCATAGGTAATCATCGTTTTATTCCTTTCACCACTTCATCTAAATTAGATAAGAAAGCGGAAATGTCGCTTGTTGTATTATTGGTATCTAAGGAGGCACGAAGTGTATTTGAGTAGATTTGTTCCGGTTTGCCCATCGCTTCAACGACATAGCTAATGGTCTCGTTTCGGGCGTGGCAGGCAGAGGTTGAGGAAATCATAATTCCTCGATTAGACAAAGCTTCAACGACGACACTAGCTTTTCGATTTTTCAAAGAAAAATTGATAATAAATGGACTGGCGTCGATGGGAGAATTGATTTCGTATAAATCGCTGTTAGCGAGTAAATAGTCACGAATTTGCTGGTTTAAAGGCTTAACGTGAGCGATTTTTGATTGAATATTAGCCAAAGCAAGACGAACAGCCTTGCTGAGGGAGACATCCATTGCCACATCGTTGCTTCCAGAGCGAAACCCGCCTTCTTGACCGCCTCCAGCCAACAGTGGTAGAAGTTCAAACTTCTTACCCTTCAACAAGAGTCCACATCCGTTTAGCGCATTAATCTTATGTCCAGCGACGGTAATCAAATCGAGCTTTGCGTAATTTAAATTGACCTTGCCGACAGCTTGAACAGCATCGACATGGAAGAGAATCTTCGGATATTTAGCAAGTAAAGCAGCGACTTCACCAATGGGATTTATCGCTCCGGTTTCATTGTTAACAGCAATTAAGGAAACGAGAATAGTTTCACTCGTAATCGATTTCTTCAATTCCTCGATGTTGATACCGCCATTTGAATTAATCGAGAGATAAGTGACTTTGAAGGCAAATTTGGTTTCCAATTGGCGAAACACTTCTAGGACAGAAGGGTGTTCTGCGACTGAAGTAATCAAATGTCGACCACGATTGGCGTATTGAAAAGCCACCCCTTTGATTGCCAGGTTGTTAGCTTCTGTAGCTCCGCTGGTGAAGATGACCTCGTGATTAGTTAATCGGAAACAATCGAGAATTTGCTGCCTTGCCATATCCAAAAGATGAGAGGCTTTTTGCCCCTCAAAATGAATACTGCTAGGATTGGCAATATATGTTTGGATAACTTTGTTATAAGTATTAAGAATTTCAGGATCGACCAAAGTGTTAGCAGCGTTATCAAGATAGATAATTTTATTTTCTGCCATCAGCCTCTTCCTCAACATGCATGCGACGATAAATCGCGCTCGCGTCGTGATAGACTTTTAAGAACTCTCCGTCATAGAAAGATTTTTCTAAGACATTTAGTTGCTGATGGACATCCTTTTGATGATGACGATCGCGGTTGGCGTAAACAATCGCTGACTCAGCGAGTTGCGCTTCACGGCATTTATTTTCGGCATCATCGAAAAAGGGATTGGCGATGTTTTTAAGGGCGGTGACTTTTTCATTGACCTTAGCGACATCGATTGGCTTCACCTTCAGGGCGATATCAATCTCGTTTAATAGGTTGTAGCAAGTTTCAATTTGTTCTTTGTATTGGTTAGTGAAATCAGGAATATCAAGATTCCTCAATAAACTTTCGACTTGTTTGCAGTGATAGTAATAGGCGAAGACCATAGTATAAGCCTCCTCGCTGGTGTCCTTCAAAGAGTCGAGATAATCTTTAAATTCTTGGATTTGGCTATTTGCTGTCTCATAATCAGCGTTCAAATCATCAAGTTTTTTCTTGAGAACACTATAGGGTTGCTTAGTTGAGGAGTGAATAAAATTATCCAAGTTACGTTTCGAAGCCCCGAGTTTATTCATATTTTCTTTTAGAATGTTGATCTGATTCTTTTGTTCCTCAGCAATAACATAAATGTTATTAACTTCAGGCAAAAGAGCACAAATCTTAAGAAATATTTTTTCTAATTCGATAACTTTCGCATAGAGAATATCGCACGACTTGATGAATTCATCCTTGTCCTGCATCTCCGCTTGCAGCAAGTTGTGAGTCTCTTCGATTTCTTTTTGAATTTGATCGAGGGATTCCATCACTCCAGCAGTTTGGAGTTCAACGAGCTTCTTGCGGTTTGACTCCAGGGTCATGTTCCACACATCAACACGATGCTTATAAGAAATATTAAATAGAGGAATGCCGGAGCTTTCCACTTCGCTGTACTCTTTGGTAAGTTCGACAATTTTGTCGGGAATAATTGATTGAGTAAGAATACAAAGATTTGGCATCTGGCTGAGAGCTGAATCAAGGGCTCTGATAACTTTGCCAATCACTGGAATGAGAGTGTTGGCTTCATCGTACTCCGCACTTTCTATGTGGTTTTCAAAATCAGAAAAGGAAGTGTCGAGTTTGTCGAAAACACGAGTAAAGGAAGAAGTGACAATTTCTAAATCGTTGGAATTCGCATAAAAAATTTGTTTGACGCGACGGTAGTCTTCTTTGAGTTTCAAGACCTGATGGCGGGCTTCTTCTTCGGGTTTAATAACTTCGAACAAGTCTTTGTCTAGCTGATTGACCTTTTCTTCGAAAGATGCGATTGCTTTCTTGGTATCGGAAACGACTTTTTTAATATTTTGAAATTGATTGTTAGCAATGAGGGCTTTTGCTTGTTTGATCATCGATTCAGCGAACTTATCTTCGCCTTCAAAGACTTCCTTGAAGCGATGAGAGAATTCGTTGTACTTTTCAACATAAAGAAGATTGGTGCGAGAGATGATTTCCAAGCGATGGATGTATTGAGAATCTTGACCGATTAAGAGGGCATCAAGATAAGAATATTTTCTTTCTAGTTCTTTAACCTGACGACGAACAGAGTTGCGGGAGAAGATAAAATGGTAAAGAAGGTATAATCCGAGGCCAAGTAAAATTGCAGCACCGATGCAGATGAGAATAATTCCCACTTCCCCGAGTTTTAGCAAAGTAATATTTCCCATATATCTCCTTTCAGCAGTGAAGTATACATATTAATGTAAACTTCGCTATATCAAAACTATTTTATCTTTTTTTATCGCTAATATGAACTCTTTTTCTAGAAAAAGCGACTTACGAAATGTTCCGAAGTTTTCGATATTTGGATAAATTATTCTTCTATCCTTTGGATAGTTTACTATTTCTGGGCTTTTTTAACACCTAAAATATAATCGTTGACTACCTGAATATATTTATATATAGTATTAACTGCATGTAATGGAGCATGTGAATACAGCTTGTCTGACGTTTGACAACATTTAAGTAGCCTAAGCTCAATGGTGAAAAGTCAAACACCCGAAGCAAGGAATTCACACCTATCATTATTTTGCGAAAAAATAAGGAAAGGAAGGAAGATATATCATGAGATATACTGGAGCAAGCTGGAAAAGATCCCGCCGTTTGGGTTTTTCAACGCTCGAAACTGGTAAAGAACTCGCGAAACGCCCCTATGGCCCTGGCCAACACGGAAACGACCGCAAGAAAAAACCATCCGAGTATGGCAAACAATTAATTGAAAAACAAAAACTCAGACACATGTATGATGTCAATGAAAGACAATTCCGTCGTCTCTTCATGATTGCGTTACGCAGTAATGAAATCACCGGTTACGCTTTCATGAAATTACTTGAGTCCAGACTCGATAACCTCGTGTTCCGTATTGGCTTCGCCCGCACTCGTGCAGGCGCTCGTCAGTTGGTGAACCACGGTCACATCGAAGTCAATGGCAAAAAGGTCGATATCCCAAGCTATTTGTGTTCAGTCGGTGATGTGATCGCTCTTCGCGAAAACAGCCGTGACTTAAAGGTCGTCAAAGAATCACTCGATTCAATTGCTACCAAGGTCGGTTGGATTGAAGTTGATGCTGTCAAACTCGAAGGAAAATACATCCGCGAAGTTGACCGTAAAGAATTGCCACAAGACATCGTCGAATCACAAATCGTTGAATACTATAACCGCAAGTTATAAAAATAAAAGAGCCGCTCACTGAGCGGTTCTTTTTTATACTTTTAATCTAAGATTAATAAATTGGATATTTGACTTCTTCAAGATGAGTGTTTTGGTAGTTCGCCCGACCTTCTTTAGCTTCTGGTTTCCCGTCGAGGACGACTAAGTCCCCTGTGA
>JAAYDH010000013.1 GCA_012729405.1 Erysipelotrichaceae bacterium | reverse complement strand
AGTCTTTGATTTTGGGATGGGCAACGGCATGAAAAATAAATTGATTGCGGCTTTCCAAAATAAAGATGATAAGCAGGCTCGGCTTTATATTTCGACCACCTATTGTTTGACCGCCTTAATCGCTCTTGGGCTTGTCGCAATTTTTGGGGTGGTTATTTTCTCTGTTCCATCGTCCGCTTTATTAAGCTTCTTCTTTAAGAACGCTCCTGCTCCTATCGATCCGATGATTTTTAGGGTTTCGTTATTTATCGTCATCTTTGGTATATGTGTTGAATTCGTTCTTAAAAATCTATCATTTATTCTTCAAGCAAGAGGCAATAATGCTATTACCGGGGCCTTCATGCTAGCCACAAACGCGATAGTACTGATTTTCGCCTATGTTTTCTCGATGATTGAATTTTCTGCCGATCGAATCATTGTGCTTTCCTGTGTCTACGCTTTCTTCTTAAATACTCCTTTTATCGTCGTCAGCATCATTCTTTTCACCGGTAAATATAAGTCATTCCGCCCATCTTTCCGATCCGTCGATTTCAAGAAATCGAGCGACGTTGCGAAGCTGGGTATTAAGTTCTTTGTTGTTCAGATTGGCACCCTCATCATGTGGGGGGCGAACGAATTCATCATTCTCGCGATGTTCACTGGAGCAGAAGTGACCGAATACACTGTCTATTTCAAACTGTTCTCGTTGCTTCTCACAATATTTGGAACTGTGATTCAGCAACCTCTTTGGACCTCGATTGCAAAATACTATTCAATGGGAAATAAAGAAGGTGTCAAGAAGCTTATTAAAGCTTGCCTTGCTATATCCGCCGGCTTCTTGGTAATCAATTTAGCTTTAACTTTGTTCTTACCGACTGTTTTCTCTCTTTGGCTTGGCGATGGAAATGTTCCAGTAGTCGATATCTGGAGACAGCTGTCGTTCATTTTATATTCATTGGTGTTCTTATTCTGCGGAGCGTTTGTAATTCCGGCGAACGCGCTTGGACTTTTCAAAGGTCAACTAGTCACTGCTTTCTTCTGCATTATCGTTAAGATTCCTTTGCTTGTTGGCATTTTCTATCTCAACAAACAATTTAATTTCGGTTTCGAATGGTATCACATCGTCTTACTAAACGTCGCGTTTGAGTTACCAATCTTATTTGTCACTCCATTTGAAATTAAAAAGGCTTTAGTCAATATTCCAAAACCTGAAGCCGACCAAAATACTGTAGGAGCGAGTCAATAATTATGGAAAACAAGATGAAAATTTTTAAGAAACATGCTCAACTCGCGGTCTATTCCCTCCTCGCCTCTACCATTATCTACCTTTTGAATTTCTGTTTTTATACAGACTCAAGTTACTCGGTGTTTCAAAATGTGACGAGATTGCTCCACGATGGTGACCGCGCTCTTGTCGCGTTAAACGATAACCACAAAACACCCGACCTTTGGAACGAGGCTTCCAATACTACTAACCAAGAGTTCTATCAGTATTCTCTCTTGCTCAAGATGAATACGGATTCTTTTAGCTACTCATTTGATGAAGAAAACTGGGTCAATATCAACTCCTCAGAGTTAACTCAAAATAAATCAACTCCCATCAGGAATCATCAAACAATAGATTTCTCTTCATCTTTGATGACAGATTCTTTTGTCGGTGATTTCTCAGCTTACTATCTCGATGTTGATCTCAATCAATTTGATAGCCTGAAAATTAATATTGACGGAGTGCCGAGCAACGAATTTGATCTCGATACCTCTAACAGTTTCTTTTCCAAAAAAATTGACATCGATAAAGAGGAGTTGCAAATTGGTGTTTATGATTACATCCCTGAAGATGAAGATCGTTTAAATCCTGAACCCCCAAGTAGTGGTGTTTATTTCTTCAATAACACGAAAGAAGATGTTGAAAACATCATCATCACTATTCGAAATAGAAGTACTCTGGGCTGGCAGACTTATTTAGGTCCCCGAGTGCTTTCCTATACTCACAGTTCGCACAATAACCATCTTGTTGTTCCCAAAGCGATTTACCAGGCCATGGGAACCACATATGGTTTCGAACACACTGACCCGAATGCTGGAATTGGGCGAAGTTTATATTTACGCAATGGTAATATCACCGATCCAGAAGTAATCAATTATTCAAAATATGTTGTTTGTGGCGTCTACGACGAAAACGCCAACACGACTAATTACAAGAATCTCAACAAATTCTTTGAACAATCATTTGGCCAGGTAGTTTTCTTTGAAAAAGGTTACAATCCGCAAGAGAATTTTGATGTCTATCTACTCCACGGAAATGACGCGAAAAAGAACAAAGCCATCTATACGGAAATTAGACCTTATCTAAACCAATTATCTTCTCAACTAACCTATCCCGATCTTGAAATAAACCTCAAAGGATATCTTTCGGGATATATTTCAACATATGTGAATGAATATTATTCCTATCTCTCGGATAACTATTTTGTCATAATTGGAGTCCTTTTGTGCATCGT
>JAAYDH010000050.1 GCA_012729405.1 Erysipelotrichaceae bacterium | reverse complement strand
TCAACAGACAAAGAGAGCAAATCCGCCGCCTTGGTTTAGTCGGTGATTTTGATCATCCATACTTAACGCTCCAAAAAGAATACGAAGCCAAGCAAATCGAAATGTTTGCCACCATGGCTTTAAAAGGCTACATCTACAAGGGTTTAAAACCAGTCTACTGGTCACCTTCTAGTGAATCCGCTTTAGCGGAAGCTGAAATCGAATATGCGGATGTCACCAGTCATTCCATCTATGTCGCTTTCAAAGTTAAGGATGGAAAAGGTATTGTCGATAATGATGCTCAACTCATCATCTGGACAACCACTCCTTGGACCTTACCAGCCAACTTGGCGATTTCGGCTCACCCCGATTTCATCTATGGCGAATACCAGACGGCAAAAGGCAAAATGGTTTTCCTTAAGGAATTTGCTGAGCGATTAAAAGATGAACTCGAATTAGGTGATATCTCTTTACTCAAAGAATTTAAAGGCCGCGACTTAGAATATGTTGTCTGTCAACATCCTTTCTATGACCGCGATTCCTTGCTCTTAATCGGCACTCATGTCACAAACGACGCTGGTACCGGATTAGTCCATACCGCTCCTGGACATGGTGTTGATGACTATGTCGTCTGTCAAAAATATAACATTAAACCATATTGTCCCGTTGATGAGAAAGGCTATTTCACCACCGAGGCTGGCGAAGCTTTAGCTGGTGTCTTCTACGAGAAGGGCAATGATATCGTTCTTGATTTTATCAAGAATAATGGCGCCCTTTTGAAGCACACGACAATGGTGCATAGCTATCCACATGACTGGAGAACGGGTAAACCCTTAATTTTCCGAGCAACCGATCAATGGTTCTGCTCCATCGAGCCAATTAGAAAAAAATTATTAGAACAAATTCATAACATCAAGTGGTATCCCGCTTGGGGTGAAACAAGGATGGTCAATATGATTAAAGACCGTTCTGACTGGTGCATCTCTCGTCAAAGAGTTTGGGGTGTTCCAATCCCCATCTTCTATACTGAAGATGGTAAACCAATTATCGAGGAGAAAGTATTTAAGCATGTCCAAGAGTTAATCCGCGAACACGGCTCAAACGTCTGGTATGAAAAAGAAGCGAAAGACTTACTGCCGGAGGGCTATAGCAACCCTCACTCTCCGCATGGTTTATTCACCAAAGAAAAAGATATTATGGATGTCTGGTTCGATTCGGGAAGCAGCTTTGCTGCGGTCTTAATTGAACGTGGTCAAAAATATCCCGCTGATTTATATCTCGAAGGTTCCGATCAATATCGTGGTTGGTTCAATGCGAGCTTAATCATCAGCACTGCCGTCTATGGCAAAGCCCCATTTAAATCCGTCGCCACCCATGGTTGGGTGATGGATGAGAAATGGGAGAAGATGTCGAAATCGAAAGGTAACGGCATCGATCCGAGCAAGATTGCCGATATGTATGGCGCGGATATCCTCCGCTTATGGACCGCGACTGTTGATTACCATCAAGATGTCCGCATCAGCGAATCAATTGTCAAACAAGTTTCCGAGCAATACCGCAAGATTAGAAACGTCTTGAAGTTCATCTCCTGGAATCTCGCTGACTTTGATCCAAAAGATAAAGTCGACACTTTCCGACCGGTTGATAGATACATTCTCGCCAAACTAGACGAAGTGGTGGAACAAGTGATGGGATACTTTGAGAGTTATGACTTCAGTAACGCATTGAGCGTTATCTTAACTTTCATCTCCAGCGATTTATCCGCCTTTTATCTCGATATTTCGAAAGATTCCTTATATTGCGACAGCAAGGATGCTTTGACCAGAAGACAAATTCAAACCGTCATTTACGAGATCGGTGAAGCATTGCTTCGCATTCTAAATCCGGTCCTTCCTTTCACGATGGATGAGTTCAACGGGAACTTACCAGGCAAAAGAGAGTCTAACGTTCAGTTATTAGACTATCCAAAAGCCAAGAAAGACCCCTCCAGAGCGGAAATCTTAAATGAATATGAATTATTTCAAGCCCTTCGCGATGATGTCTTAAAAGCCCTTGAAGTCGCTCGTAATGAACAGATCATCGGCTCCAGCCAAGAAGCGATGGTTGAAATTCGTTTACAGAAAAAAGAATACCTGTCTTTGTTTAAAGATATCGATAAATTAGCGACTGCTAAATTATTCATCGTTTCGGAACTCAACTTTGTTGATACCTTAGATGGTGGAGCTTCTTACCCATGTGGTTTGATTAAAGTCACCCATCATCAAGGTCACTTCTGCGAGAGATGCTGGAACTATGAATCTGAAGGAATTGTTCAAGAAGATGGCACATACTTATGCCATCGCTGCGACAAAGTCATCCATAAATAGGAAGGGAGAGCGACATGAAATCAGACAAACAGCCAGTCAATATTGGGATTGCCTTGAAAAAGGCTCTAAAATGGTTCTTTAACTCATTCATATGGGTTGGACTTGTTTTTCTCGCTATCGATATCGTTACCAAACTTGTTTTTTACAAGTTACTTTTCAACCCCGTCACAGAAACAAGTGAATATTATCAAATCATTCCTGGCTTTCTCCGCATTAGTGTGACCCTAAATCCTAACGCCGCCTTCGGCCTCGGATTTGATGATCCAGTTTTAAGCCGAGTGATGTTCATCATCGTCTATCTGATTGGGTTAGCTATTATCACCGGCATCTATGTGGTCAAGCACAATAAACTACCTAAGCTGGTAAAAATCTGCTTAGTGATGTTGGCCGCTGGAGCTCTTGGAAACTTAATAGACCGCCTATTCTATGGTTTCACCGACTATCAAGTTATCGACTGGATTGATTTCCACGGAGTTTGGAAATTTATCTTCAATATCGCCGACACCTGCGTGGTTGTCGGAACGATTATTCTCATCGTTTGGTTAATCGTTGACGAGGTTAAAGACATCAAAGCGAAAAAGGCTCTTGAAACCAAAGGTAGCAAGGTCTTATCTGAAGATGAAAAAGCCCGTATCGAAAAAGTTGTTCCAGAAGAAGATATCGATGAAGATGCCACTGATGAAAGAATGGATTAGTAGATAACTAGTAGATACTTAGTTTCAATAATATGAAATATTACACCATACAAGCAAAGGAAAACGGACTGCGTCTCGATAAAGCCATTGCGCTTATCGAACCGTCCTTTTCTCGTACCTACATCTCTAAGCTTATTGATGATGGCCACTGCCTCGTCAATGACAAACCCGCTAAGCCATCTTTAAAGGTTAGAGTGGGCGATGTGATTACCTTAGAAATCCCTGAAATTAAACCCCTTGAAATTGCTAAGGAAGATATCCCGCTTGATATCGTATATGAGGATGATGATATTCTCATTATCAATAAGCCTAAAGGACTAGTGGTTCACCCATCCGCCGGACATAACGAACATACCTTAGTTAACGCGATTTTACATCACTGCACGAACCTCAGTGGAATCAATGGTGTCGCTCGTCCCGGTATTGTTCACCGGATTGATAAAGACACGAGTGGCCTTATTTGCGTTGCAAAGAACGATAACGCTCACCGCTTTTTAGCGGATCAATTGAAAGATCACACAATGTCCCGCGTTTATCTCGCTCTAGTGAGAGGTCAAATCAAAGAGAATAGTGGGAAAATCGATATGCCAATTGGAAGAGATCCAATTCATCGTCAAAGGATGGCCCCAGTCAAAGTTAATGGCAAAGAAGCGATTACTTTTTTTAATGTAAAAAAACGTTTTACTGACCACACTTTAGTGGAATGTCACTTAGTGACAGGTCGCACCCATCAGATACGCGTTCACTTCACGGCGATTAATCATCCGCTCGAAGGTGACCCCTTATATGCTGGCAAAAATTACGACCTCTTAACCAAGTCGGGTCAGCTCTTATGCGCTGTCAGTCTCAAACTTATCCATCCGACCACAAAAAAAGAGATGGTGTTTACCATCGATCTTCCTCAATATTTCCAAGATATTTTGAATAAATTAAATTAAAGTGACTGAGTCGAGGTTACGAAAGTTAGCAAAGTTCTGCTTGGCAATCTTATCAAACTCGTCTCGACCGAACTTAGCGATAAAAGCTGTTGCGAAAGCATCGGCTTTTTTTCCGGCTCCAAAGGGGAATTCCATTTCGTATTTCTTCTCAAGTGCTTCTTTTTCTTTCAAGAAAGCATATCGAGCGATGATACTCGCTAAAGCGACACAGGGGAATAAGGATTCGCCTTTCGTCTTAAAAGTAATCCCTTTAAGAATTGGATCTTTCCCGGTAACGAGATATTCGTAATATTTCTTTTCGTTGACGAACTGATCGACAAAGATATTAATCACATCAGGATATTCTTGATGCATGTTGTTCAAAGCCCGATTGTGCATCTTCGCCTTGATTGAATTGATGTTATCGCCTTTGGCGACAATCTCGTTATATTTCTCATTGCTGATCGTGAGTTTGGAGAATTTGAACTTCTTAGTGATAATCAAACCTAGTTCCATAATCGTCTTGTCATCTAACTGCTTTGAGTCTTTGACTCCCAGTTTAATCAGTTCATCGACATCTGATTCAGAAACAAAGGCGGCCACCACAATCATCGGCAAAACAAAATCACCAACACCGACTTCGTCGCTTCCGATTTGATCGCCGAAGTAAATCCATTCTTTCTTCGGTTGATATTCCTTTTCCACTAATCCAGCGTTTTCGTCAAACTTGCGTGCTTCGCTTAAAGCGCCGAATCCTAAGAAGGTGATTTTGTGTCGCGCTTTCTTCGAAAGATAAGCGGTGATTACCACATCGTTATAGATAGCGTAAAAGTCGATGTATTCGCCTTCATTATTAACTTGATAATCAGCGTAATATTCCTTGATTCTAGCAAGGGTTATATCATCCACAGTGAGACTGACGATTGGTTTCATATCAATATAGTATCATAGAACTTTATTGCAATAAATTGAATGTGGTATGCTATTAGCATGCAAGATATCTATCAGACATTTGAAATCCACCGGATCAAGGAAAAATTGCTTGAATATGCGAAAACTGAACTCGGCAAAGAATATATCGACGAGTTAACGATGTTTTCAACTAGTGAGCAAGTTCAATCCTCTCTCGAAGATTTAAAAGAAGTGATGTCAATAATCGTCCGTTATGGAGTGATGCCCATCGCCACCAGCGCGAACGCTTTATATCTCATCGAGACGGCCAAGAAGACGGCTTTACTCACTCCTCGTGATTTAAACTTAATCGCCGAAGATGTGATTACCAGTCAAAAAATTGCTAAATTCATCGAGAAAATCGATTTGCTCTATCCTCTCATTAAAGCCAAAGTGGCGAAATTCGTCGATTTAAGCAGCCTAGAGAAGGAAATTCATCGGGTCATCACTAATTCCTTGACCATCGCTGATAAAGCGACTCCTGAGCTATATGATATTCGCAAGAAGATTAAGAAAGCGGAAGCGACTCTCCACGAGAGAGTGGCGAGCCTTTCTCTTACCTATAGCAGGTTTCTCAATGATAGTAATGCGACCATTCGTGATGGCCACTTCGTCTTACCGGTTAAAACCGTCGATAAGAATAAAGTGTTAGGTATTGTCTATGACATCTCCGATAGTGGAGCAACGACGTTCATCGAACCGGTGGAAATCGTTCAGATTAATAACGAGCTCACTTCATTGAAAGTAGAAGAAAACGAAGAATGCCGAAAAATCTTAAAAGCCTTAACCGCTTTAGTCCTCCTTCAAGAAGGAGAGATTATCAATAATAATCAAATCATCGCTGACTTTGATTTCTTAAGCGCGAAAGCGTTATACGCAAAGGAGATAGATGGGGAAGTAGCTATTTATTCGCCAACTCGCCATCTCGATATTCAAAAAGCTCGCCATCCACTAATCCCAGCGAATAAAGTCATCGCTAACTCATTTCGCCTCGATGAAGAGAAGCGAATTGTCATTATCTCTGGACCTAATGCGGGAGGCAAGACCGTCTCACTAAAGACTGTCGGTATTTTAGTGTTGATGAATCAATGTGGACTGGCTGTCCCTGCTCAAAAAGCTATCCTCGGTTATTTCCCTCATATTTATATCGATATCGGAGATAATCAGTCATTAAGTGATAACCTATCGACTTTCTCCGCTCATATGTCCCATATCAGCGAGATTGTCAAACTCGCCTCTAAGAATGATTTAGTTCTTTTGGATGAACTAGGAACCGGAACCGCTCCTCGCGAAGGTGAAGCCCTCGCTTTAGCGATTACTAAGTTTTTAGAATCAAAAGGTGTCTTTGCTATGCTCTCCAGCCACTTTGACGCCTTAAAGGAATATGCTTTTATCAGCGAGAACATCGAGAACTCTTCGATGATCTTTGATGAAGAGAAACTAGTTCCAACTTATCGCTTCAAACTTGGTTCCACTGGACATAGCTATGCTCTAGATGTCGCGACGCGATACGGAATCCCTGATGTAATCATCAAGGAAGCGCGAGGATTTTTATCAAATAACAATCAAAATGATACGACTACCTTATTAGGTATCCTTGAAAAGAAAATTAAAGAAAAAACGATTCTTACCGATGAACTGGATAAGACAAAGAGGGAACTCGAAGAAAAAGAAAAGCGACTACTGAAAGAGGAAGAAAAACTCAAGACTCGTCGCGATAACTTATTAGAAGATGTTCAAGATGAGAAAGAACAAATTATCTCTGAAGCAAAAGAACAAGTTGATGAGATTTTATCGATGCTCAAAAAAGACGGAGTTAAACTCCACGAAGTTATCGAACTGAAACGTCAACTTGACGATTTGAAGACTAATCCGGAAGCAATCATCTATGATGAGAAGATTGAAACAGGAGACTATGTCTCATTACCTAGTTTCGGGATTAATGGCAAAGTTATCCGTATCAAAGGCGAAAAAGCCCATGTCATCGGCGACAATGGTCTCGCTTTCGATGTCGAAGTCAAAAAACTCCATAAAGTCGATCGACCCCATATCGAATCAAAACCGAAAACAACTCAGCGATATGACGAGATTCTCAATCTGGATGTTGGCCTTGAACTCAACATCATCGGCTTACGAGCGGATGAAGCAAAAGAAAAACTCATTAAATACTTAGATAATTGTCGGATTAAGCACCTCAGCCAAGTCCGCATCATCCACGGCTTTGGTAGCGGTATCCTCCGCAAGATGACTAGGGATTATCTCGATGCTCAAAAAGATGTTACCTATCGTCCCGGAGATATCCATGAAGGTGGTGGAGGAGCGACGGTTGTCACTTTTAAATCATGACCGAGAAAATTAGAACTCTAATTGATAACCTTAAACACCTTCCCGGTGTCTATTTGATGTACGACAAAGATAATACGATTATCTATGTTGGCAAAGCCAAAGACTTGCAAAAACGCGTCAGTCAATATTTCCTCCGCCCACAAAGCGGGAAAGTCTTTCGTATGGTTACATTAGTGGATCACTTTGATACGATTATCACCAAGAACGAGAAAGAAGCTCTCATCTTGGAGATGAATTTGATTCAGAAACACTACCCGCGTTTTAATATCCTTTTAAAGGATGGCAGCCACTACCCGTATATCGCTTTAAAGAAACAAGGTCATCCCTATTTAGTCATCAAACGAAACGACAAAGATAATAAATATGAATACTTTGGTCCCTTCCCCAATAGCGGGGCGGCTTATCAGATGATTGACTTATTAAATAAAGTCTTCCCGATTCGGAAATGTAAATCATTACCAAACACACCATGCCTTTATTACCATCTCGGTCAATGCATGGCCCCGTGCATCAATGATATTCCCGAAGAGACCCACGCCGCGATTCGCGAAGAGATTAAATCGTTTATGAAAGGGAACAACCAAAAGCAGATCGCCGAGATTAAAGCCAAGATGATAGAAGCGAGTAATGCGCTTAATTTTGAACAAGCCAATGATTATAAAAAGATTCTTCAATCGATTGAACATATCAACATCGTTCAAAATGTTGAAAATAAAGACCATAAAGATCGCGATATCTTCGCTTATTCATCTCGCGATGGATATCTCGCTTTAGCCATCCTTATCTATCGTAAAGGATTGCTGTTAGCCAAGAACGTCTTTGTAAACGAAGAGTTCGGCGATAACGAAGAGCAAGTCGCGGACTTAATCGCTCAATATTACCAGAAGCATCCCTTGCCAAAAGAAGTGGTGATTAATTCACCAGCGATTATCGGTGAGCTAAGAGGAATATTAGAAACTTCATTAGTGAATGTAACGAGAGGTCGCCTCCACGAATTGATTATCAATGCAAAGCAAAATGCCGATAACGCCTTAGATGAATTCTTTTTGAGTGCTAAGTTAGATGCTGATCATTTAGCGTTGCTTGAAGAATTAGGGATAATTCTTAATATCCCCACACCTTTACATATTGAACTATTTGATAACTCCCATTTACAAGGTTCCTCCCCTGTCGGAGCGATGGTGGCCTTTGTTAATGGGGAGCCTAATAAGAATCTCTATCGTAAGTTTAAGATTGAACATCAAGAATCTCGCGATGATTTGCAATCAATGAAAGAGATTGTCTATCGTCATTATCATCGCTTGTCTATTGAAGAACAAAAACTTCCTAATCTCATCCTCGTTGATGGTGGTATGAACCAAATAATCGCAGGTAAAGAAGCTCTTAAAGAAGCAAAAGTAGATATCCCCTTATTTGGTTTAGCAAAGAATGATAAGCATCAAACCGCAGGCTTAATGGATGAACTAGGAGAGATATATCCACTTGAAAATAAGAAGCTATTCTTTCTATTAACTCGTATGCAAGATGAAGTTCATCGCTTTGCGATTAGTTTCCATCGCGAGAAAAGAAGTAAGGCTATGAAGTCATCGCTTCTTGATAACATCAAAGGTTTAGGACCAAGAAGAAAAGAGATGATCTATCGGGCTTATCCAGACATTAATCTCCTTAAAAATGCTTCAGTAGAAGAGTTAGAACAAATACTACCTTCCCCACTTGCTATTGCTATCTATCAAAAACTACACGAGTAGAAAAATCGATACATCGAAGTTAATTGTATTATTTCTTGAAAAAAGTCCCTCATATCGTTAAGATAGATTTCGCACATGTCCTCTTAGCTCAGCTGGATAGAGCAACGGCCTTCTAAGCCGTAGGTCAGGCGTTCGAATCGCCTAGAGGAT
>JAAYDH010000032.1 GCA_012729405.1 Erysipelotrichaceae bacterium | reverse complement strand
CTCTGTAACTCCTGGATATACAGTGGATTCAAACACAACAATAGAACCTTTGGTTAAGTTTCTACCGACTGTTCTACTTGCTGATTCTACTGGTCGTAAATCAGGAGTATGATCCTTATTTACTGGTGTCGGAACAGCAACAATGTGAAATTTTGCATTTTTTAAATCGCTCTCATCATAAGTAAAGTGAACACGACTGTTTCGGACCGCAGAATTTCCAACCTCTTTGGTCGGGTCGATGCCTTGTTCATACAACTCAATTTTATGTTTACTGACATCAAAACCGATGACGTCAACTTTCTATGCAAAAGCAATGGCTATAGGTAGACCAACATAGCCTAGACCAATAAGAGAAATTTTTTCCTTTTTACTGATTAATTTTTCATATAAATTCATACTGAATTGACCCTCTAATTTTAATAAACGTATTATAAACCTTTTTTATAAGTTTATAACTAATTATTTTCACTTCGCAATGATTGATAGGTGCCGAAGTTGTTGCAGCAAATCCGTCAAATAAATATTCACTGGTAGAAAAATACTCATTATGCTGCTATGACATTTTTATTTGACGTAAAAAAGCCATGGAAAAGGCGAAACATCCCCTTTTTAGTCACTGCGAAGTTGGCAATTTTGCCACATCCAGAAAACAATCCAACAAAATTATTTTGTTGATAATTAATGGTATTTGTTTATCTATACATTTATTTGGCAATGATAGATAATATTACCATGAATAAAATAGTCTTTTTCCTCGGCGGCATGTCTCGAGGTGGAGGCGAGAGGGTACTCTCCATATTAGCAAATCAATACGCGGAAGACGGTTGGGATGTCAGCATTGTTCAACTCCTTTCTTCGGCGGTTGAATACCCTCTTCATCCGAATATCAAAAATATAATGATGTGTCGCGAAAACAAAAAGAGAGTTTTTAACATTTGTTATTGGTTGTCCAACATCAAAAAGTTTGTCAAAAAAGAGAAACCCGACATAGTCGTTTCTTTCTTTTGTCGCATCAATATTTTAGTGTTGTTAGGCATTCGCAAAAAGGACCGTAAAAAGATGAGGGTCGTCCTCTCAGAAAGAAACGATCCGAGACAAGACGGAAGAGGGAAAATTGCCTCATTGCTCGCCAACGTGCTATACCCAAAAGCAGATAAAATTATCTTCCAGACATCAGACGCCAAAAAATTCTTCCCTATGAAAGTTCAAAAGAAAGGTGTCGTCATTGCTAATCCAGTCAAAATACTGGCTAATTTAATCGATTTCGACAAGCGCGATAAGACCATCATAAATGTCGCTCGACTCGATAAGGTTAAAAACCATCAATTACTAATTAAAGCTTTCTCTATCGTGCATCAACAATATCCAGATCATCAAATGATGATATATGGAGAAGGCCCGGAAAGATCAAATTTGCAGGCCTTAATTTCTAATTTGAAATTAGATGGTTCCATACATCTACCAGGCAATGTCCTAGGCGTTCAACAAGAAGTAGCAAAGTCCAGCGTTTTCGTCCTCTGTTCTAATTACGAGGGATTGTCAAATGCTCTAATGGAAGCTAATGCTTTGGGTATCCCATGCATTTCAACTGCTGTCTTTGGCGCTAATGACGTTATCAGAGATGGCTACAATGGCTACGTCGTGCCAATCGAAGATGTCGATGCTCTTGCAAGTAAACTAATCGATGTTTTAAGCGATGATGGTAAACGCCGCGAAATGGCAAAAAATTGCCTTGAAGTGGCTGAAACTTATAAATACGAAAAAACGATTAAACAATACAAAGATAGTATTGAAAAAGATTAAAGAACTTTTTTGAAGTTTTCGTTAAAGATGCTGGAATCAAGTTTATCAACGCAAGTCTTTTTTGCATTCTTTCTCATCTTAACAATATTCTTGCGATCAGTGGCAAGAATGCGTTTAACTGCTGCGCAGAACTCCTCTGGCGAGTCAGATTTCATGATAAACGAATCATGTTCATCGGTGAGATATAAAGCGAGGTCACTGCTGATATTGCAGACAACAGGGAGTCCGTAAGATAACGATTCGGAAATCTTAGTCGGGAAGCCGGCTTCGGATAATCTCATCTTATCGGGTTTAATCAAGACCGAGAAGTCACACATCGAATAGAGCGAGAGTAAATTCGAGTGAGTCAGTCT
>JAAYDH010000143.1 GCA_012729405.1 Erysipelotrichaceae bacterium | reverse complement strand
TCAGACTACTTCTTAATTGAGTTACTATATGGTTATCAAGTTTCTGAAATCAAGATGTGATTGCTTGACAACTACGACTTGTTAATCAAAGATTTGTATATCAAGAAAGGTTTTATTCGCCAATACATTCGCATAGCAATAAAGTTACCGAAAGGAAACAAGGTATCGATTGATGCATTAACCGATTTCTTCCAAGGATGTTTTATCGTGTAATTTTCGAACAACTAGCAAAGAAGGAATTATTAAGTCAAGGCTTTTTCTTTTGTTGATGCAAAAGGTAAAAGTGCAAAGATTGCGCATTTTTGTTGTTTCTTCATGAGCGCTGTTTTATTATATAACGTAAAGGATAGCGATTATGAAATTAAGAGAAATACGCAAAAAATGCAAATTAACCCAAAAAGAGGCATCTGAAGTAGTTGGCATGCCACTCCGCACCTATGTCATGTATGAAAACGAAGAAGCAAATGTTGATCAACTTAAACTCGAGAGAGCGATTGAGAAGCTCCAAGAGCACGCTTCGCATGATACGGGTATTTTAAAAGATAAGGTTTTGCTTATCACCGGTGGAACCGGGTCGTTCGGACACGCAGTTGTGGATCGCTTTTTAACCACCGATATCAAGCAAATTCGCATTTTGTCTCGCGATGAGAAAAAACAAGATGACATGAGAAAGTCCTACAATAACGACAAATTAAAATTTTATATTGGTGATGTGAGAGACTATAACTCAATCAAGGACGCTTTTAAGGGTGTTGATTACGTTTTCAGTGCTGCCGCCTTAAAGCAAGTTCCTTCTTGCGAATTCTTCCCTATAGAAGCGGTTAAAACTAACGTCATTGGAAGCGATAACGTTATTACCGCCTGTGTTGAGAATCATGTTAAAAAAGCCATTTTCCTTTCAACCGATAAGGCAGCCTATCCAATTAATGCGATGGGCATTAGCAAAGCCCTGATGGAAAAGAATGTCATTGCTAGAAGCAGACAATTGCTGGCAGGTGACACAATCCTGTGTTTAACCCGTTACGGTAATGTTATGGCTAGTAGAGGTAGTGTGATTCCCCTCTTTTTACAACAAATCAATAGTGCCAAACCAATTACCATCACCAATCCCGAGATGACTCGTTTTATGATGACTCTCGAAGATGCGGTCAACCTCGTCTTATACGCTTTTGAAACTGGGAAACAAGGCGATCTCTTTGTTCAAAAAGCCCCTGCCGCTACTATCGAGACACTCGCCCGTGCCATTATTGATTTAACAAATTCAAAAACAGGCGTCGAGTACATCGGAACAAGACATGGAGAAAAACTATATGAAACTTTAGTCACACAAGAAGAGATGCTGCGTGCCGAAGACTTGGGCAATTTCTTTCGCATTTATGCCGACAACAGAGATTTAAACTACGATAAATATTTTAGCGAAGGAATTAAACATATCGACATGAATGAGTCATACACTTCGCATAATACCGATCGCCTTGATAATGAGGGCATGAAAAAATTACTGAAAAAGTTACAACTATTTGGCGGTCCAGTTAAACAACACGATTAATAGTGATAAACTAAACGTATGAATATACTTGTTACTGGAGCCAAAGGCTTCATCGGATTCAATCTAACTTTGTGGTTACAAAATGCTAAGCACACCATTTTGCCATATGATATTGATTCCTCAGAAGAGGATTTAATCTCTTTCATTAAGCAAGCTGATTTCGTTGTTCATCTCGCCGGCGTCAATCGTCCGCTTACAAAAGAAGAATTCTATGATGGAAACACCAATTTTACAAAGAAATTAATCGATTTGATTAAAAAAAGTGGAAAGAACCTACCGATTATTTTTTCGAGTTCAATTCAAGCCGAACTTGATAACGATTACGGAAAATCAAAAAGAATGGCGGAAGATTTCCTTTTTGCCTCAAAACTCAATGTATTTGTCTACCGCCTATCCAATGTATTCGGTAAATGGTGCCGCCCAAACTATAACAGTGCTTTGGCGACATTCTGCTATAACATCGCTCGAAACCTGCCAATTGAAATCAGAGATCGCGATTATGTCGTTCACTATAATTATGTAGACGATATCTGTCGAGAATTCCTAGATGTTATTGGCGGAACCAAACGAGAAAATGACAAAATCTTATATATAAATCCAACCTACGATTGTTCTCTTGGACACTTAGCGGATCTCCTTTATTCCTTCAAAGAATCCCGTGAAAAATGTTTTGTCCCATCATCTAAAGATGAATTTGAAAAGAAATTATATGCAACCTATTTGAGCTATCTTCTAGAAGATGGTTTCTCTTATGATTTAAACATGCACATCGATTCTCGTGGTTCATTTACTGAGTTTATCAAGACACCTAACCATGGCCAGGTGTCAGTTAATGTTGCGCATCCAGGAATTGTTAAGGGTAACCATTATCACCAAACCAAAAACGAGAAATTTCTCACTATAAGTGGAACCTGCTCTATTAAGTTCCGAAAAATCGGAACGGACAAAGTTATCGAATATATTGTTTCGGGTAACAAGTTTCAAGTTGTTGATATTCCTACTGGATATACTCACTCAATTACTAATATCGGAACAACCGATAGTGTGACTATAATGTGGGCAAATGAACCCTTTGATCCTGAAAATCCCGACACCTTCTATGAAGAAGTTGAAAAATAAATGTGAAAGTTGAGTATGTGAATGAGCAATAAAATACGAGTTGTGACCATCATCGGTACCCGTCCAGAAATAATTCGATTAAGCGAAGTTATTAAAGCTCTAGATAGCGATAAAGCTTTTGAACATATTCTCATCCATACTGGGCAGAACTATGATTATGAGTTGAATCAAATCTTTTTTGATGAGTTAGGCTTAAGGGCCCCAGATTATTATTTAAACTGCGTTGGCAAAAATTTGGGTGAAACAATCGGGAATGCGATTGCTAAATCTTACGATTTATTGCAGGAATTAAATCCAGATGCTGTTTTAATTTTAGGTGACACAAATAGTGCACTTTGTGCAATTTCTGCTAAGAGACTGAAACTTCCTATCTTCCACATGGAGGCAGGAAATAGATGTGGAGATTGGAATGTTCCTGAAACCATCAATCGAAAAATTGTCGATCATATTTCTGACATCAATCTTCCTTATACTGAGCATGCATATGCTAACTTAATGAAGGAAGGCATTGATCCTAAATACACCTTTATCACTGGTTCACCTATGCTCGAAGTGTTGAATGCTCAAAACGAAAAGATTAAAGCCTCAAAGATTCTTGAGGAGTTAGGTTTGAAAAAAGAAAAGTACATTGTTGTGTCTTCTCATAGAGAAGAAAACATCGATATTAAAAAGAATTTCAAGAAATTGATGCCTGCGATTAACGCTGTTGCTGAGAAATATCAGTTACCGATTATTTTTTCAACTCACCCACGTACTAGAAATAGGCTCGAAAAAGAAGGTTTTGTTATGAATTCTCTTATTCGAAATTTAAAGCCACTCGGATTTTTAGAATATGTCAAATTACAAGAAAACGCGATGATTGTTTTGTCCGATAGTGGGACTTTAACTGAAGAATCTTGGATGAGGCATTTTCCCGCTGTGTTGATTCGAACAAGCACTGAAAGACCCGAAGGTGTTGAAGCGGGATCAATCGTTGTTTCTGGAATTGAAACAAAAGAGATAATGTCGGCTATTGACGTTGAACTAACGAAATGGAAATTTGCTAAATGTCCAGAAAACTACGATGTTACTGATGTGTCAAAAAGAGTACTCAAAATCATCAAAGAAAAAATTGAAGTGGTCAACAAAGAAATTTGGGATAAATAATTTAATAAATAAGTGTCCATTATCCCATGAATTAAAAAAATAAGACTCCTCTCGGAATCTATTTAATCGATTAAGACTGAAAAAATAAATTATTTTCCTTTAATTCTAAAAAGAGTCATAAGGAAGAGTTTTGCATCGAGCCAAAAATTAACTTTTCTAGCATATTCAGAGTCAAAGCGTGCTTTTTCTCTTGGGTCATGATTACGATTCATTTTAACTTGGGCTAATCCAGAGATGCCTGGTTTGACATCGAAGGCAGAAGGAGTGTACGATTCCCTCAATCGAATTAATTCTTCTTCGTTTTTTGCAGCACCAGGTCTTGGACCAACAAATGACATAGTGCCACCTAACACATTGATAATTTGCATCGTTTCATCAATTGAAAATTTCCTCAAGAAGTTTCCGAACTTATATTCCATGGCTTTTTGTTGTTCTTCAGTCATGTCACTTGGAGCAATTTCGGGAGCGTCTGCTCTCATAGTCCTAAATTTGTAAATTTTGAAAACTTTTTTGTGCTTTCCTACTCTCTCTTGCTTGAACAAGACTGGCCCTTTTGAAGTAAGCTTTATTAATATTGCCACCCACCACCAAATAAGTAATGAACAAAAGACAATTCCGACTAAAGATCCAAAAATATCGATAAATCTTTTCCAGAAGAAATAGAATTTTTGACTTTTTTTAAATTTATAGTTTTCCATAAGATAACGCTTAATATCATAGCAAGGTAAAATGAAAAAGCAAAAGTTTCTTATACAATAAATCGATCTTCATTAAAAATGGTTTTTTATTCTTTCAATTAAGTAAATCAATGCGTCATTCATTGACCCTACTTATAGATAGTATTTTTTCATATTGAGAATTGCTAAAGTCTTTTTGTCCGCGCATGTATTTCTCTTTAAGGTTATAGAAACAAATTTTCAAATATTCATCGTCTTGATAGCTTGGAAAAGGCTTAACAATGTCGGTTATAATTCCTTGAAAATATTTTTCATAATTACCAAAATTGATGCGGTAACCTCTATTTTTCATCTCCTCTAAGACCATATTCGAGTATGACAATAAATCCTTCTTATCTTTATACTCATCCTTGTAAATATAATTTATAAGAATATGTCTTGGTTCCTGCTTAAAAATTAGATTTAATTCCCGCCACTGAGCTAAAAGCTGTGATCTTGGAAGATATCGTATTAATTCAAAATGCCAGAGTCTCATACTAATTAACTTATTTTTATCATCATTCGTAAGAAGACGTCAATTTAAGCGCTCTTTTTTTGAGTACATTTCTTGTAGCGCTGTCATTAAAAACATATTATTACTTCGTAGGAGGACTACATTATGAAAAACTTAAACAATAGAAAAGTTGTAATTGTTGGAGATGGAATGGTGGGAAGTTCCATCGCTTATACATTACTTTTGAAATCGAATATCCAAGATATTGTTATTATTGATGTTAATAAAGATAAAGCCGAAGGCGACGCCCTAGACATGAATCACGCAATGAGCTTGCTTGGTCCAAAAGATATCAAAGCGGGGACATACGAGGACATCGAGGATGCTCACATCATCGTTATCACCGCTGGAGCGGCTCAAAAACCTGGTGAAACTAGATTGCAACTTTGCGATAAAAACAAAGCTATCTTTGATAGCATCTTTGCCCAGATGAAACCACACCTCAACCCAGAAAGCATCGTCTTAATTGTCACAAACCCAGTTGATATTTTGACTCATTATGCCTACACCAAATTAGGTTTACCTGCCAACCAAGTTATTGGTTCAGGAACCGTCCTTGATACAGCGAGATTGAAATTCTTGCTGAGCGAAGACACACGAATTGATCCGCGAAACATCCACACATATGTTATTGGCGAACACGGCGACAGCGAAGTGATGGCTTATTCGGTCACCTACATTGCTGGTGTCCCCATCTACGATTTTTGCGATGTCTGCGGAAGATGTAAAAATTTACATCACTTGAAAAAACTTGAAGAGATTGGCAAAGAAGTTGTCACTTCGGCATACAAAATTATCGAGAAAAAAGGTAGTACGTATTACGGCATTGCCACAGCGGTTGGCCGAATTATCGACGCGATTGTCAATGACACTGAAAGCGTTTTAACTGTTTCCTCGTTCGTTGAGGATGCTTTGAATGGAAGAATTAAAGATGTCTATCTTTCGGTTCCGTCGATCGTCAATCAACATGGTGCGGTCAAAACTCTATGGCCTGCATACAGTGAAGATGAAGCCGAACAACTCATCAAATCCGCCAATACTTTAAAGCAATTTTATTAATTTGAAGAGTGGCTTGACCACTTTTCTTTTTCTGCCAAAGAACCGTTTCCCTAGCAAGATAATACTGAAAAGTAATATCTACTTTGATAATATAAAACAAAGAGAAATTAATTATGAAAAAATTACGATCAACTATTCTTCTTATTTTGACACCGTTTCTCATCGGATGCTCCAATAACACGACTGCTCATTTGGACCTCCACGCCGGCACATATATTAGAAACTTGTTTGTTGATGACATCGACGATTTTAAAATTTGTGTCTTCAATGATTTGCATATCTCGGTTCTCACCAATCTAAGTGAAGAGATCGCTTATTACGAGAAATGTCTCGATAGTTTTGGTGGGCGCGATCAAGTTAAACTCATTGTTCTCAACGGTGATGTCTTCCAAGGAGCCCAAAAGTCGCAAGTGAATCGATTCTTTAACTGGATTAACAGCCTTGATATTCCTTTTGCCTATGTCTACGGCAATCACGATCTTCAAGGGGCCTACCATAGCAACTACATCGACCAAAAATTAAAAAGTCTAAATAATTCACTTCTTATTAACCCCTTAAATGATAATGTTTTTGGCAACAGCAATTATGTTGTTAATATCAATGAAGGTGATGAAAACAGTTCCACCCTTAAATGGCAACTGTATTTCTTTGATAGCAATACTTTTAGTGGTGTGTCATACGATATCGTCCACGAGGATCAAATCGCATGGTATGAAAAGCAACAAGCCAACCTTATAAACCCCGTACCTTCTCTTACCTTTATGCACATTCCTACTGAAGAATTCCGAGAGGCCTATGACATCATCGGAAATAACGTTAATAGCGGTTACGATTTAAGCGGAACCGGCAGTTCTTGGTATATGGGAGAATCGATCTCCCACGGATATCAAGCCAACGACCTATACGAAACAATGCAAGATTTTGGCAACAACAAAGCCATAATAGTCGCTCATGACCACGTCAATGTCACAGATTGGCATTACGATAAAGATGGTGGCTCTGACGATAATGTGATTCACCTCATCTTCGGAATGAAAACCGGTCGTGGCATCTATCATGACAAAAGAATTATGGGAGCGAGTTTCTACACTCTCAATGATTCAGATGACTTTGATATCAATTGGATAAATGTCCCATATAACGCTGATCCCTATGAAATAACGCCCACAGACCTAGTGGCTCTCGGAAAGGGGGCGATTAGTTAATGAAAAAACTATATTCCTCAGTCGTGGCGCGAAATATTACCTTACTGGTTCTCTTTTTCGTCGCTTCGCTTTTTGTTGCCTACGGCTGGTTCCTCTTTGTGCCAATCGTGACTCACTATGGAAGAATGCTATTGACATACTTCCCCACCCTATTCGCGTTCGGAGTCCCAATCTTTAGTTTCTTTATGCTTTGGATGTATTGGCACTCTGTCAATGTTGCTAACCGTTATCGTATTGTCAAAATCTATGCGATTACCTTGGTTGTTTTGATGGGAATTTGTATTCCCTTTCATGTTTTAGCTATTGGATTATCCTTTGGATGGAATGGTATCTATGGAACCATTACTCCTTTATTCCCTTATGATTTACTCACTTTGATGATCATCTTCCTCGCGATTGGAATTTATTTATTAATGTGGGTTTTCCGCAACGAAGAATTAAAAAAGGTTCCTATTACAGTGAAGAATCAACTTCGTAGAAGAGCCTTTGTTGCCATGGCTTTTGTGAGCGCTTTTACCGCTCACTTCCTCGGTTTATTTTTCCAAGCATTCTTCATCATCGACTCGTTTGATCCAAACTGGTATGGAATGATCCCGGCCATCTTGCTCAATCTCGTGCCGTTTATGTCTTTGTTGATGTTTGTTTATTATCGTCATCAAAAAGACGAAAAGGCAAAAAGAAAGATTTTCGGCCTCAGTCTAATTTCACTACTCAGCGCGACATTCGCCTTGTTATTATGGGAACTCATTGCCGTCTTGATTAATCCCTACTTATTCACTCAATCGCTCAGCAATTTCTATCTGCTCGGTTATGCGATTAAAATACCTCTCGGTTATTTTTTGATTATCATCATGCTTTTCGTAGAATATCTCGTCATCATTATCAGATATTGCAAATTGCGCCGAATGGTAAAACATGAAAAGTAGATCAAAATTTTATTCTCTATTCTTTGTGATGCTTCCGTTGGCGATTATCATTAACGGTTTTATTCTCGTCAATTCCTTCATTCCTGGAGAAGAAAGCGCTGCGGCATCTTTTTGGGTCGCCGATATTCT